>JBAZCS010000018.1:0-17198 GCA_041654855.1 Bacilli bacterium
CTTAGGGATTGCTTTATTACCGCAAGGTGGCGTATCAATTGGCCTTTTAGCCGTTGTCTTCGTACAAATGTACCCCCTCTATCCGGAAATATCGGCTATAATAATGTTATCAATCTTAGTGTATGAAACATTTGGACCTCTCTTTGCAAAATTTGCCATTGAAAAAGCAGGGGAAATTGGCGGCCTTGACCGTCTTGAACAATTATCAGGTCTCGATGGTATCGAGTTAACCGAAGAAGGAGCGTAATATGCAAATCTTATTTATTGTCTTAAATGATTTATCTTACTTAGATACTATTTTAGAAAAGTTTTTAGAACTTGAAGTCCGCGGCGGCACGATTATTGATTCGCAAGGAATGGCCGCGGCGATTATGCAAAACGAAGGACTAAACTCCTTACTTAGTGGCCCGTTTGCAAGATCATTACAAAATGACCAAAAGAGTTCAAAAACAATCTTTACAGTTATTAACGAAGAAGAAAAAGCAAAACGCGTTATTTCCGAAATTCAAAAGATTGTCGCTAACTCGAAAAAGCAAGTTATCGGCTTTATGTTTACAATGCCAGTCAGTGGCATTTATCCAATGCGCCCGCGCGTTAAATAAATTAAACTTACACCTTAAAAGAACTATGGTCCGCCATAGTTTTTTTCTCACTATTTACAATGTAAGTAGAAACAGTTAAAAACTGATATAATTTATACACTTATGAAACGACGTAAAGAAAGCCAATTCAATGAATATTTGCACCATATAAATGATGATGATAAAAACGCCGTCAAAGCTTTTTTTGTCAACTTCAAACAACATATGGGATTACCGCTTGGTGAAGAAAAGAAACTACGCATCGATTTAGAGCAAGCTTTAATGTATTATAATGCGGTTGGTGTGCCGGTGAAAGAAGCTTTACGGCGCCTTGATAATTCGCATCTTGGCGGCTTTTACGCCCGGCCCCCCATTTTATATTACAGTTTAGATGACGCAGCAAAAATTTATCCGATTTCAATGAAACACGGGCAAATGACGGTCTTTCGCCTCTCTGCAATATTAAAAGACGATATTGTCCCGGCACTATTACAAATTGCCCTTACCTTTACGATTAAAAGATTTCCCCGCTTTGCAACAACGCTTAAAAAAGGGTTCTTTTGGCATTATTTAGACGCGAATAAACAGCGTTATGCCATTGAAAAGGAAGAACATATTCCGTGTCGGCCAATTAAAGTATCGTCCACTGGTTCGAAATCATTTCGGGTCTTATATTATAAAGGCCGCATTAGTGTTGAATTTTTCCACACATTAACCGATGGACGGGGTGGCCTTGTTTTTTTACAAACCTTAGTCGCGACTTATTTAGAACTGATGGGGGTGCCAAAAGTTAGTCACCCCTCAATCTTAGATATTGATGAAGTGCCACGCTTGGGTGAAGACGCTAATGACTTTAAAATGACAACCGCAACGAAGGCAAGTGGCTTTAAAGAACGTAAAGCCTTACAAATGAGTGGCAGTATTGCAAATATTCGGCCCACGCAAATCTTACATTTTAAAATGAATAGCGGGGAACTTTATCGGGTCGCTAAAAGTTATGATGTTACTGTCACTGCTTATATCTTAGCCTTATTACTACTAGCAAGTAAATACGCTACTGACGCGAGTGAAGGCGATATTTCAATTCAATTACCGGTTGATATGCGGAAATTTTATCCGTCAAATACGCTTGCTAACTTTGCTCTTTACGCAGGTATTCGTGTTAATATTGATAACATTACAAACATTGAAGAACTTTTACCACTGGTTAAAGAACAACTAGCGACTAAAACAACGCATGAAAAAATGAGTGAGATGGCCTATTCCGCGCACCGAATGAATAAAGGATTACGTTTTATTCCCTTATTTATTAAAACCCCGGTTGCTAAACTCGTCTACGGTTTAATTGGTGAAGCAATCTTTACGACGACCTTTAGTAATGTCGGCGTTGTTAAAGCTCCGCATCACTTTAAAGAATATATTGATAGTTTTGATTTTGTCCTTGGACCCCCGGCAACGAACCGAGCGGCAACCACTCTTATTACTTTTGAAGATGTTTCAACACTTACAATCACCAAGAGTACAAAAGATCCTTCTTTTGAAGAAGAGCTTTATCGATTACTAGCAAAAGATGGTTTAGAAATTGAAATAGAAGGGAGTGCTTTATATGAACATAAAAGTCGTATATCCCGCAAAAAACATAAGACGTGATTTAAGACGAAACGCTATTTACTGGGCAAAATGGCCGTTTCTTTTAGCAGCGGTCGCTAGTCTTACCGTAAATATCATCGTTAAAGGTCCGGCCTGGAGTGCGATAGTGCTTTGGGGTTTATGGATGGTTTGGTCTTTTGTCTTTACGCCAACGCTTATTGAAAATAATCGCACAAGTATTGCTGTTAAGTCTTCGATCCATACGACAATTATGGTCGTCATTGTTTATTTAGTGTTTCCCCGTTGGCCGGGTATCGAAGTAGCGTCAATGGTCGTAGGCGCGGGGCTTATTATAACCGCGACCTTATTTTTCTCTAATATATCACGACAAAAACAAAATGTCTTTCCGCTTATTATCTTTTTAGTCATTGCTATTATCTTCGCTGGTGTTTCTTTATACTTCCGGAAAGAAGAAACGCTTTGGTGGGCGATGATTGTCGCGATAAGTATTGCCGTCGCTATCTTTTTAAGCACCGCTATAATACTGCGAATTAACTTTCTTAGAGAAATAAAAAAACGGTTTCTTTTACAGTAATCTTTTATCAATTTTCGGAAGAAGTATTATATAATAAGGAGCACGCAGCCGTAGTTTAGTGGTAGAACTTTAGCTTCCCAAGCTAACCGTGCGGGTTCGATTCCCGTCGGCTGCTCCAGTTGTATTTATCCCTTGTTTGAGAGATGTGTAATATTAATGGTTGCTTCATCATCATCTTGTTTTCAAAAATCCAAATAATGGTTAATGAATTTAAAGAGTATCTTTAAAATATCTAATTGTTTTTTATAATAGAACAACATCATAGAGTTTAATGATTTCCTCACTTGGTTCTTCAAACTCTTCGTTAAACCTTGCAATAACGCTCTCTTTTACGATGCGATCTTTGCTTCTTTTCTTATTTTGCGCTAAAAGTGTGTCTAACTCGCGTTTTAAATACACTAAAATATGTTCATCATAATCTTTAGCGATTTCATAATAATGTTTCCGCACAGCGTTTGCGCGGTTTCCAGCATCAACAATAACGGTAAGTGAATCTTTGCTTTGGCCGTACGCTATGATCCTTTCATCAACACTCGCCCATACTTTAGCTTCGTCCCGAAAGTCTTGGACATGACCAAATAGTTCTTTTCTCATTTCATCACTAGCGATAATAAAAGTATTTTGATGTTCCTGCTGATACTTTTTCGTCCATGTTGATTTTCCAGCACCTGGTAGCCCGATTAATAAAATAAATGTTTTCATACGTTAATTTTATATTATTTTAGTTTTAAAGTTGTTTGTTTAGATAGAAAAGTATTTAGCACATAATTACACTTTCTTAATTTTAAAAAAGGAATATAATTAAAGAATGCAATAAATTTAGGAGGTATGATGAGTAATTCATTAGGTTACAGCTTAACAATTATATTTATTAGTGTTCTTATTATTACTAGTGTTATTAAATACTATTTAGAAAAGAAGTATCCTGGTAAATTAAAACCTTTAAGTTTTTTCTTAAATTTAACCCTTGCGTTAACACCGATGTTTTACTTATTTGCCATCACTTTAAAGTGGAAGTTTGATGTAAGTTATTTACCTTCCGGTAATGGTGAAGACTTAACTTACAGTTCCTTTCATATTGGTTGGTTATTAGTAATGGTCTTTTTCACTATTTTATTGCTAGGGCGCGCTAGAAATGATAGTGAAAATAAAAATCGCTTTATCTTTAATCAACTTGACGCGGTGGATCATACACTTTTTTGGGCCGGCATTATGCTTTTAGGAATTGAGACTTTTAAGCAAATTGAATACTTAACCTTAAAAGAAGGCCTTGACGCTTATCAGTGGTACGGGTTTCCGTTACAGTTTTGCTCTTTACCCATTATTCTTTATCCAATAACTCCATTTATTAAAAACCTTAAAATAAAAAGAGCGCTTTATGCTTTTATCGGCATCTTTATGACAGTCGGCGGACTAAGTGTCATGATTATTGGCCAAAGTGTCTTCACAAATAGTGTGGCGATATCAACGCATACAATGATATGGCACGGAGCAATGGTCCCCTTATCTTTATACATTTTAGTGGCAAGGAAAATAGGTGGCGACTTTAAAGATTTTTGGCACGCGATTGCCGTACTTTCTTTTTTTGTAATGGTCGTACAAATAGTAAATGTTAGTTTTCATTTTATTGCCTTAAAACACCCCTCATTAAAAGAGTTTGATGGTTTCTTTATTAACCCGTGGCTTAGTAACGTTAATATGCCGGTCTTAAGTAATATTCGTATTTCTTTACAGCAAAGCGGAATGCATGTTATATTTGTGCTTATTTTATTTTCCGTAGTGTATCTTATTGCTTTTGCCTTTGGCGGCATCATTTTATTCACTTTACTTCACTTACCGTACGCCATCAAAAAGATTAAAGAAAAAAGACAAGATATTGTTATATATAATTAATTATTTAGGTAACGCATCTTTCAGAATAGTCGCAAATTGCGGATTATTCATTGCAAAAAGGGCATAATCGCTAAAGTTATAGGCAGTAAGCTTTTCATTAAGAACAGTACACCCTGCTTCTTTAACAAGTAAATACCCAGGCGCTAAATCCCAAATATTAGTGGTGCGCATCACTAAGGCATCGGTGTAGCCACTTGCAAGCGAGGCAAAATCAACCGCAGAACTGCCAATAATTCTTGTTCTAAATAGTTTATCTTTTAAATTAAAAAATAATGTTTCTTGAAACTTATTGGCTTTGGGGTCATTAATAAAGAAATCACTAAAGCTCATTATTGTTTGTGAAAGCGGTGTTACTTTTGGCACTATTCTTTCATTATTGCGATATGCACCTTTATCTAAAAGGGCATAATATTCATCATTAAGACGCGGGAAATACATATAACTTAAAACAACTTCGTCTTGATCAAAAAAGGCAATTTGAATACCAAAATTATAACCATTACGTGAAAAGTTTACAGTGCCGTCTATTGGATCAATGACCCATGTTCTCCCATTAACTTTGCCAAAAGGATTATATTCTTCACTGATGATTGAGTCATGGGGAAAATCATTTTTAATAGCGGATATAAGCGCTTTTTCCACCGCTAAATCAATATTAGTAATTGTATCAAAATCACCCTTATCTTCAACCTCAAGGGGGACATTAATCATTTCTTTATAGGTCGTTAGAACCTTTTCTTTAATAAACGTCAATTCATTCGTATACATAAAAGCCTCCATTCTCTTCAATTATACCAAAGATTATAATTCTCCCTTTAACCCTGAAAGCGAAATAAAGTAAATAATGTTATAATTTTCATGTATGAAAAAGAAATTAGTAATTGCCACCCATAACGAAAACAAAGTAAAAGAATTTAAAGAAATATTTAAAGACACGAATTATGAAATTTTAAGTCTCCATGATATTAACTTTCATGATGCAATAATCGAAGACGGTTCAACTTTTCAAGATAATGCATTAATTAAAGCCCTTGCCGTCCATCACATTACAAAACTTCCTGTTATCGCCGATGATAGTGGTTTAAGTATTAGTGCCTTAGAAGGCTTCCCCGGCGTTAATAGTGCGCGCTTTATGGAAGAATTTACTTACACCGAAAAAAACTTAAAAATAATTGAAATGCTTAAAGATCATAGTGATAAAAGCGCTAAGTTTATCGCCGCCATTGCCTTAGTCGGCCTTACTAACTTCCCCCAAGTATTTGTCGGTGAAGTAAAAGGCTTAATCATTAACGAAGAGCGAGGCACGAATGGCTTTGGCTATGATCCAATCTTCTTTTACCCTGACTATCAAAAAACCTTTGCGGAACTAACAATCAGCGAAAAGAAAAGCATTAGCCATCGTGGGGTGGCAAGTGAGTTACTGCTTAAATTTTTAAATGAATTAGAAGATTAAAAGTCGACGTGTTCTTTAATATAATCAATAATTTTTAAATCGGCACCAAGAAACGGTAATTTTAATATTTGCTCTTTAGTGTAGAAACCAGCGCTTTGATGAACATTTAACACAAAGTTATCACTAGTAGCATCCGCAAAATATACATCCATTTCTAATTGGAAGGTTGAATATTCATGACTAACATGCATGCAAAAACTTTTTACTTTAATATCCATTGCTAATTCTTCAAAGATTTCCCGCTTTAATGCTTCCTGCCCAGTTTCACCTGTTTCAACTTTACCCCCAGGAAATTCATACTTTCCAAAGCGTTCATCTTTTTCATTACGGGCGGCTGCAAAAAGTTTACCTTCATAGAAGATTAACCCAGCGACGACTTTTTTTATAACTTTGCTTTTCATCTTTGTTTCCTCTATTTAAAAAGTATAGCAAAAAAAACATCAATCACCCCAAAAAATCATTCTCGGGAAAAAAATAGCGAAATAAGCGTTTTTTATTTCTTTATTACTATATTGTAGTAGCAAAATCGTTTATAATGTATGTGGCTATTACAAGAGGAGGATGAAAAATGCCAATTATTATTGATGTCTACGCCCGTGAAGTTATTGACTCACGCGGTAATCCAACGATTGAAGTTGATGTATTAACAGAATCTGGTGCTTTTGGACGAGCAATTGTCCCAAGTGGCGCTAGTACCGGGGAAAGAGAAGCTTTAGAATTAAGAGATGGTGATAAATCACGTTTCTTAGGTAAAGGCGTCTTACAAGCGGTTGAAAATGTAAATGAAATTATTGCCCCCGCTATTGTCGGGATGGATGCCGATGATCAAGTCGGAATCGACCAAGTGTTATTAGAACTTGATGGTACGCCATTTAAGAAAAAATTAGGCGCCAATGCGTTATTAGGAGTTAGCTTAGCAGCCGCAAGAGCCGCAGCCGACTACTTAGGTGTTAGTTTATATAACTACATTGGTGGTGTTAACGCTAAAAAGTTACCAGTACCAATGATGAACGTTATTAATGGTGGGGCCCACGCTGATAGCAGTGTTGATTTCCAAGAATATATGATTATGCCAGTTGGTGCGCCAAGCTTACGTGAAGCATTACGTTGGGGTGCGGAAGTATTCCACAACCTAAAAAGCGTCTTAAAAGCCAAAGGTCATATTACCGCCGTTGGTGACGAAGGTGGCTTTGCCCCAAACCTTGCAAGTAACGAAGAACCAATTCAAGTTATTATTGAAGCAATTAAAAAAGCAGGATACGAACCTGGTAAAGATTTCTTTATCGCCTTAGACGTCGCTGCGAGTGAATTCTTTGATGCGAAAACGAAAAAGTATGTCCTTAAAAAATCAGGTGGCGCTGTGAAAACGAGTGCAGAAATGGTCGCATGGTACGAAGAACTTGTCGCTAAATATCCCATTATCTCGATTGAAGACGGCTTAGCCGAAGGCGATTGGGATGGCTGGAAGCTTTTAACAGATAAATTAGCGAGTAAGATTCAAATCGTTGGTGACGACTTATTCGTAACAAACCCTGCCATCTTAAAAGAAGGAATTGAAAAAGGAATTGCAAACTCCATCTTAATTAAGTTAAATCAAATCGGGACCTTAACCGAAACTTTAGATGCGATGGAAATGGCGGAAAGAGCAGGTTATACTTGCGTCGTTAGCCACCGCTCAGGTGAAAGTGAAGATACAACGATTGCTGACCTTGCCGTTGCCTTAAACGCTGGACAAATTAAAACTGGTTCGATGAGTAGAACTGATCGGATTGCGAAATATAATCAACTTATTAGAATTGAAGATGATTTAGGCGAAAGAGCAATTTATCCTGGATTATCCGCTTTCTACAACCTTCGTAAATAGTTATTACGATAACAAAAGTAATTAAGAGGGGCTTGCCCCTCTATTTATTTTTGCTAAAATGTATATGTAAAAGCAAATAAAATGTATAATGAACTATGAGGTTAAATTATGATTGTGAATAGCTTAGTAAACGCCATCTTAAGTTTGCCATTCTTAATGGGTGAAGGTGGTATTGGTGAAATGCTCCAAGGCCTTGATTTTGTGGGCATTATTTTTAGCACATTGAATCAACTTACATTCTTGGTTGATGTTTTTATTGCCGGCGCCTTTATTGGGGCGATTATCCGCGGTATTTTCAAAAAATTTTGGAAAGTGTTGTGGCGCGGCCTTATCTTTATTATTTTAGTAATCTTACTCTTTAGTTTCGCCAAAGTTTTAGCACCTGTTGTCGGTGGCTTACCAGTTGGATTAAAAGGGACAGCAAATGGCGTGGAGATGAATTACACTAATTTAGCGCAAACGATTAACGGAGTCGTTATTCAAGCCGGCTATAGTGATGCCTATGCCCTTGCGTTTACGGAAGTTATATTAATTAACCTTGTTATCTTTATTGGCATCCCGCTTATTGCGATGGTTACTCCGCTTATAAGTGCAATTACCTTCCCATTAATTAATTTATTAATTCCAAAGAAATCGCGCAAAATACGGCTTATTCCTGCTAAACTTGCTATTAGCATTTCCTTATCGATTATTGCAGTTATGATCTTTGCAATCCCGATGGCCACTTTAGTGCCCCCGATGACCGCCTTTAAAGAAATGATTGCTGAAGATACTTTAATGCATAAGTTTTTAAACCCTGAAGTAATTAGCTTTTTAGAATTATTCACCGCTGAAAAATCATTCTTTATAAGAATGGTTAATTTAGGCAACGTCGCTGATAATTTAAATCTAATTAAAACCTTTAATGATGGCGCGTCTACAGTCGCTTTAAAAGACGCCTTACCATCGCTATTTGAATTATTAAATGAAATCGCTTATAGCCCACCGGCCTAAACATTTAAAACTTTAGCATCTTTTCTAAAACAAGATCAAAATCAAGTGAGTAAGCATACTTTCTTAACTCACTTTTTTTAATAAAAAAGACTTCGCCTTCTTTACTTGCAAGGATCTCACCTTTATATTTATTCGTGCGATAAAGTAAGGCCACGTCATTTATGCCTTTATCGGGTAGGGGCCATACGATTTTGCCAACGTATTCGGGGTCACTAATTATTAAGCCCGTTTCTTCGTGCATTTCACGAATCACGCTTTCTGTAAATAGTTCACCTTTTTCAACGTGACCACCCGGAAAAGTTAAACCTGGCCAATCTTTTTTTACGCGGTTTAAGACAAGAATTTTTTCACCGTCATAAACCATACACATATTTGTATAAACATTTTTCATATATCAAGATTAGCATATTCTACATTAAAAGCGACACAATATATGAAACATTAATTAATATGCTTATATTTGTTATAATTAAAAAAGGGAAACAATATGATACATAAGATTAGAGTTATTGGTTTAGGATATGTCGGCCTTGCACAAGCCCTTCTTTTTAATGACCAATATGATGTTGTTGGTTATGATATTAATAAAGATAAAATAAGAACAATTGAAAAGGGTCTTTCACCGGTAAAAGATAAAGAATTTAGTGATAGTCTTAAACGTAAAAAACTAAAAGTCACTAATATATTTACTAAAGACTTAAGCACTGCTGATCTAATAATTATTGCTACACCTACCCATTTTAATGATGAAACAAAATCTTTTGATTTAACCTCGATTATCGAAACTCTAAAGATTTTAGAATCATTTAAAAGTAAGGCGCATATTTTAATTAAATCAACCTTAAACATAGGCGCGACAACTTTGCTTCGCAAGCAATTTAAGACGCTAAAAATCTTTTATAGTCCGGAATTTCTTAAAGAAGGTAGCGCTCTATATGATAACTTACACCCTAGTCGTATCGTAGTAGGCTACAATAAAAAAGACGAAAAAGAACGCGAAATTGCAAAAGATATCGCTAAAATGTATCAAAACGCTAGCGAAAATAAAGATAAGGTCTCTGTCTTTTTAACGGCGCTTGAAGAGGCCGAAGCAATTAAACTATTTGCTAACGCCTTCCTTGCGTTACGTGTTTCTTTCTTTAATGAGCTTGATTCCTATGCCCTATCAAATGAACTTGATACTTTAACGATTATTGATGCCGTAAGTAGTGATCCGCGGATTGGTAATCATTATAATAACCCGTCTTTTGGTTATGGGGGCTACTGTTTACCAAAAGATATTAAACAACTCCATAAAAATTTCACTTATGTTCCGGAAAGACTAATAAGCGGCACAATTGATTCAAATAATGCTCGTAAAAAGTATATTGCCGAGCACATCATTAAAACGCTTGAAGAAACAAAGGCAAAAAGACTTGGTATATATCGCTTAACAATGAAAAAAGGTTCCGATAACTTACGGGAGTCATCAATTTTAGATGTGATTAATTATCTTAAAGCTTTTGATATTGAAATGATAATTTATGAACCTTTAATTGATCAAGATGAATTCCAAGGTATTAAAGTAATTAATGACTTATCTTTCTTTAAAGAAAATAGCGATTTAATTATTACAAATCGCTATGAAAAAGTATTAGATGACGTCGCTTCTATCGTCTTTACCCGTGACCTTAAATTCCGTGATTAATCTTCTTTTGGTTTATAAATATATTCGTAATACGCATAATTTGCAGGGTTATCAGCATGTTTCTTCATAAAGTCATATACTTGCTGCCGTAATTTTTCGCGTGCTTCTTTTTTTGGTAAACTTTGATCACTTTCAAAAACATCACTTAACGTAATAATAAGGCGTGGCGTCTTTCTAAACTTCCGTTTTTCATAGGTGGCCACCATTGCAATTACCGGCGCGTTATAGTTTACAGGATAAATAAAGCTATTACTTAAAAAGGGACGAATGCCGGTGTAATACGGCCAAATATGCGCTTCGGGGAAAATGGCGATGACCTTTTTTTGTTTTACATAATAATCAAGTGCTTTTAAAAAGTTTTTGCTAGCTTTAAAGTTTACGGTCGGATCAGGTAAAGGAATTGCGCCCAGCATTTGCACAATCGTTTTTAAACCTTTAATACTTGTCGCATCCGGATTACTTAAAACATAAGTTTTACGGCAGGAGTTAATCGCTGCTTGGGGAATATAAGAATCAGCCGCTTGCGTATGATTACCGTAGAGAAAATATGCTTTCCCTTTTACTTTCTTTAATACTTTTTTGTTTTTAACTTTGATGCCATGCTTAAACACTAAGATTAAATATAAAATTGGTAAGCCAATCATAAAGGTGAGAATAAAAGCACAGACACGATAAAAAAAACTATTCCGGACGAATTTATAATTTTCATCAATCGGAATTTGTTTAATTTCAGTCCCCGAAAAATCATCATTTAAGGGATCACTATAGTAATAGATTTTTTTAGGCTTTTCGTTTCCCATTGGCGATAACATTATATAACATTTCTTCCATTTGGTCCATGCAATAATCATGGTCAAATTTCTTGGTGTAATCAAAATATTCAGCTCGTCTCTCGTCTCTTTTTTGTGGATTGTCGAGCCAATAATCAATTTTACTCGCTAAGTCTTTAGCGTCTAAGTTTTTAAATAGATTATTATCATCTAAAGCAAAATAGCGGGTTGCACTACGTTTTGAATTAGCAATGACCGGTACTAACCCTGAACTAATAGCTTCTAGACAACTAATCGCTTCAATTTCAATTTCCGATGGGTGGACATATAAAGTCGCATTATTTAATACTTCAACCATTTCTTCACGCGTAAAGAACCGAATAATTGGCGGATATTTAAGTTTCCGCCCCATTTTACGAAGTTTATTTTCTAACGGTCCCGCACCGGCAAAAACAAGTTGAATATCATCTTTATACTTAGAATACTTTAAAGCTTTAATTAGTATATGGTGCGTTTTTTCTTTCGAAAGGCGACCAGTAAATATAATTTGATATTTTGCGTCAGTTTGTAAAAGGTTTGTGTCTTTTAGTTCGGGAATATATTGGAATCTTTTATTAACGCCGTTACTTATAACATAGGCAGGCGTTTTACCGACAACTGCTTCAAAGGTATCACGACTAAAGGTGGTCGGATAATGAATACCGTCAGCGTGCTTATAAAGTCTTTTGTTTAATACTTTATATGTAAAGCGATTCGCGACTTTAAGGTTCATCATTTTAATATGGCCCGTAATGTTTTCGGCTTGTGTATGAAAACCGCACGTTAAAGGAATGCCAAGCCGCTTTGTAATGCGCGCCGTTGCTTTTCCTAAAGAAAAGGGAAGCATGGAATGAACAACATCAACTTCTTTTAAAGTTTCTTCTAAAAGTTTAGCGTCAACACGGGCAATGACGACACCGTTTTTAGCAACATAACGGTTAAATACCCCAAAGTTCCATGACGGCATTAAGACGTGACCTGGTTCATCTTTTTTATCTTTATCGGGAGAAATAACAATGACTTCATGTCCCTTCGCTCTTAATGAACGAATAAAGTTCATTCCCGCGATTGTAGTGCCATTATTTTCTTTACCAAGAACATCGGCCACGACTGCAACTTTTAGTTTTTTTCGCTCCATAAAATACCTCTTATTACCTTAATCATATGGTATTATGCCAATAATTTGAAATAAAACATCCTAAAAAGCACATAGTCGGCATATTTTCAAATAATGATTTAAAATAATAATATGGAATACGAAGTAAAAGTTAGTGAAAAAAGTTTGTACATCGGCGAAAGCCCGTTAGCAGCAATTGCGGCCCTTGATTACTATATTAATCGTAAAGGCATTATTGTAGCAACGCACACCGAAGTTAGCAAAGAACATCGTGGAAAAGGATTAGCAGTCTTACTTTTTAAACGTTTAATCGCTTTAGCAGAAGAAAAAGACACTAAGATCTTACCGTATTGTTCTTATATTTCGGAAATGCTTGATAAGCCTGAATATAGTATTTATCTTTATAAAAAGTTTTAAATTACTTTTTGCCCACTTGCTTGCATTAAGGCATACCATTCGTCATGTGTCAATTTAAAGGTGGTCGCTTCGGCGGCCTCTTTTAAATGTTTAGGGTTTGTAGTACCAAGCACAACTTGCATTTTAGCTGGGTGTTTTAAAATAAAAGCAATCGCCACTGCGCTTTTAGTGACCCCATATTTAAGGGCAAGCTTTGCCAGTAATTCATTTAACGCTGGTAATTCTGGGTGATCTAATAAACTTTGCCACTGGTGATGCATTAAAGGAGACCGCGCTTGCACTTTAATATCATTTTCCATCATATAATTTAATAAACCATAAGTGCCGTATCCTTCAAAAGGATAATCACTATTAACGTAAATATTACTTGTTATTAAAGCGTTATATGATACGGATAGTTGTAATTGATTAATGAATAATTTAAACGGTAAATGTTTTTCTAAAAGGCGAAAGGTCGAATGATGCATATTTGAAACACCAAAATAGCGCACTTTACCGCTTTTTTGTAACGCAATTTATGCCTTAGCGACAACTTCAGGCTCCATTAATAAATCAAGACGGTGTAAGAGTAAAACATCTAAATAAGGTGTTTGTAATCTTTCTAAAATACCGTCCACACTATTAATGATGTGTTCATAAGTAAAATCATAGGCCACTCCGGGTCTTATGCCGACTTTTGATTGTAGAAAATATTGAGCGCGCGGCACTTTTAATTCTTTCATTGCTTGCGCGAATAGCGTTTCACATTCTCCCGCGCTATAAATATCCTTATGATCAAAATAATTAATGCCTAACTCTAACGATGTTTCAAGTAAAGATTTAACTTCATCAACACTTTCCCCTTTTATTCTCATTAACCCTAAAAGAAAAGAATGCGTTAAAAACTCATCGTTCGCTAAAGAATCAAATTACATTTTTTGTACCCCTAGTTAAATATAAACATAGTGTTAGCCGTTTTTCTTACTGTCAAAGAATTCTGCAATCATTTTGATTAAATTTTGACGATCTTCTTCAGTTAAAACATACGGTTCTTCTTCGTTAATAGGTAACGTTGGTACAACAATTGGTTCCCCATAAATTTCTTGTATCGCTACATTAAAAAGTTCAGCCAATTTCGCAGCGACATCAGTGTCAATTTTACTAACACCACTTTCATATTTCGAAATTGTTGATTGGGAAACATTTAGTTTCTTAGCGACTTCCCACTGTCTCATGCCTGCGGCCTTCCGCAACTTTTTCAACCTATTATTTTTCATGTAGGTATTTTATACAATTATTCAATTTTTTTTATTAAAAATAGTCAAATATTCGAAAATGGAATATTTTACCCCTAAAACATTCCAAAACGGAATATTTTTTGGAATAAAATGCCACTTTTTTCGCCTTTAGCAATAATTGGAATAAATTTAGTAAATGGGGATGAATAGTAAAAAATAAGTTTTCACACGAACTTTTTGACTAAAATATGAAACAAAATATTAAAACTTTTTTTTACTCTAGAAGTAATTTGTCGTTTATTTCTTTAACGACATTAACATCAATTTTAATCACTTGGCGGTCATAGGTAATTAAACCATTTAGTTCATCTTCAACGTCACTTAGCTGTGTGTAAATAGCAGCGGCCAATCCTTTTTTAACACTTGGGATAATTTCCTTTTCGTAAAGATTTTTAAACGCTTTAGTAAATGAAGCTTCATCCTTATACTTTTTATAACCAAAATTTGTGTCACTAAAAGTGTGGCCACGTACTTTATAGGAGAAACCACCAAATTCACTTAAAATTGTCGCTCGTTTAAGTTTATCGTTTCGGTGGCGATATTTACGAAAATAGACATGCCACGATTTAAAGTCGCCAATCTTTTGATCATGCCATCCCGAAGTAATATCAATGAGGCGCGTATTATCTAGGCGTTTAACGTACGCCAAAAGTTTTTGGGCGTCAAATTGGCCCCACCCTTCATTAAAGACTGTCCATAGAATAATTGAGGGGTAATTATATAAGTGTTCGATTGTGTTTTTCGCTTCTAAATAAAATAACATCCGCCCTTTAGCGTTACTTCGTTTAAACAATTTATAATTAGTGTCCTTAAAATGCAAATTTAATACCGCTGGCAAGTGAATTACACCCGCACGATACTTTTCCCCACCATTAACGAAATCTTGCCATACGAGCATTCCTAGGCGGTCACAATGATAATAAAACCTTTCCCATTCGATCTTTATATGTTTACGAAGTACATTAAAGCCCATATCTTTAGCAAGCTTAATGTCTTTTATTAATGCCTCGTCACTTGGCGGCGTTAAGTGGGTATCGCTAAAGTAGCCTTGATCTAATAACCCGGTTTGAAAAAGCACTTCATTATTTAAAAAGATTCGCCGGTGCCCGTCTTTAGCTACGGCGACACTAACTTTGCGCATTGCAAAATAAGAATCAACTTTATCTTCACCTAAAAGGACACTAAAAGGGTAAAGATGGGGATTATTTGGGTGCCAGCTAATAAAGTTAGGTACCGGCAGTAAAAACGCTTTATTAGTGGGGCATTTATACTTTTCTCCATTAAATAAAATCGTGGCGGTTAAATTACTTTTAGAAAAGACCTTGATTTCAACTTGGGCTTCATCATAAAGCGGCGTTATCTTTAAAGATGAGATAAAATCTTTGGGAACACTTTCTAACCACACTGGCATATAAATTCCACTTTGCGCAGTGTACCAAATTTGTCCTCGTTTTATTTTTTGTTTACCGCGACTATAAAAACTTTGGTCACTATAATCTTTCACAATTACAATTAATTCATTTTCTGCTTGTAACGCACTATCAAGGACGACTTCAAACGGTAAAAATCCGCCTTCGTTAAATCCAACGGGAATACCATTTAAAAAGACAGTCGCAATTTGATCAACAGCCCCAAAATGTAAAATGACATGACCTTTATTAAATCGAGGCGGCAAAGTAAATCTTTTCCGATAAATTAAGTAGTCATCTGGAGCGACAAAGCGGTTTACTAAAGAAAGGGGACTTTCCGGAGAAAAGGGCACTAAAATTTCGCCATCAAACGTTTCGGGGATACTATTATCTTTTCTAATCGCATATTCCCAAATGCCATTAAGCGACATAAAGGAATCGCGCACCATTATCATGCGTGGATATTCACTAAGTGGCGCTTTCATTTTTCGTCTTCCTTTCTTTTTTTGCTAAAAAGATTAAGGGGATAATCGCTAAGGTTAAAACAAACATGGCCCCTAAATAAATGTATTCATTTGGTAATTTCACAAGATTACCGTATTCATTCGTATACGTCTCGGCTGTTTGACTATAAAATAGTTGCCCTAAGAAAGGGCCAATAACCATTGGTGATAATACAACAAAAATCATCCGGATACCTTGGAATAAACCGACTTCTTGCCGTGGTGTGTAATCACGTACTCTCGCCCCTAAGATTGTTGTACCCACCATATTCCCAGTCATAAAGATAATGCCGGCAATAATAATGGTCACCATACTGCGAGCAAAAAACATTACTAAAAGTCCTAAAGCGGTAACGGCAAGGGTAATAAAAATATAAAGCATACTTTTCTTTTTAAGGACAAAAAAGCCAATTAAAATGGTAAGGATTGATGCTACTAGTAAAACTACCGCCATAATAATCGTAAAGTCAAAACCAACAAAACCTAACTTTTCTTGAATATGAATAAGAAAATAAGGCATAAATACTTGAATCGCTATGCCAAAGACCATAAACGATAAAAGAGTTAAATATAATAACGGGTTAGCTTTTATTACACGTGGCTTAAAGCCATAGAATAACTTTTGCAAATAGTTTTCTTTATTCGGGACTAGATTTTGGTCAGCAGGAAATAAAAAGATGGAAATAACCCCAACAAGAATCGTTAATAAACCAAAAATAAGGAAAAAAGTAATCCAGCCTGGTCCTTTCGCTAACGAACTAAAACCGCCAAAAATAATAAGCATTGCAAAAAGCGGGAGCACGGCTAAGACTGATTCAATCTTATTACTCGTTTCCGGTGTAGATATATCAGTGGCAAAAGCGTTAAACGCCGCGTCATTTGCACTACTACCAAAAAAGGTCATAATACAGTCCAAGATAATGATAAAAACGCCAGTTAAGAAAATGGCATTCGCGGTCGGAAAAAGTTTACTTACGTTATCTTTCGTAATAAAGGCAAATAAACTTATC
>JBAZCS010000019.1:0-16901 GCA_041654855.1 Bacilli bacterium
GTCCACAGGTTTTGCACTAATTTTATCGCAACCAGTTAATAGTAAGGTTGCAGCCGCAAGGCCGATAAATAATTTCTTTTTCATATTAACCTCCAAACACCGCGGACCAGTCAAAGTCATTACCATTACGGAAATCAGCAATGTATGACTCTGGGACTAAACGTTTGGCCCGTAAATCATTTTGTATTTCTAAGTATTCAATCCATTCGCCCCATAATTGATTTTCACTTTGTTCTTGATTAAAGAGTGAAGCGGCGTATTGATTGTCTAAATATGTGTCGAGTGCTTCTTGTAATTTTGTGTCATGGAACTTAACATTTAAGATTTCGACTAATTTTTGGAAGATACGGTCATCGATAGTAGGATCGAATGATTTAACTTCGTTTTTAATTTTGTCGACTCTTTCTTTCGTACCAATCGCGTCTAATTGTAAGAAGTTGACGAAGGTGTCTAAATCATTACCGTCACTATCTTTTGGGAACGCGGCGGTTCCTGGAGTTTCGATTGTGTAGTAATCTTTTAAAACAACGCCATTGACGGTTTCTTTGATTGCACTACGTTCGATAACGATGAAGTGTATCCCTTCGTAAGAACCAGCGGCGCCAGCGCGGACGACTAAGATAACATTACCTTTTTCGTCGGTTAAAACTTTCTTACCACCAAGTTCTGGCACATCTTGGAATCCTTTGAGCGCTTCAAAGGTTGCGTTTGGTGTACCAACTTCATCACCTTCGGCGACATCATTTGGGGTGATGACACTAATGTTATGTTTATTGAAGTATTTATTGAATAAGATATTACGGGGGAAGAAGAGGCTATCACCTTCATTTACTTCTTTCCCAGCATCACTTTTTTCAAGATCGCGTACTTCAGCGAGTTTAAGGGCGGCCCCGTAAGGAATTTCTCCTAAGCCAAGGGTCATTAGTGAAGTTTGTGCTTCACTAGGAATTTTAAGTTTTGCTTTATCATCCACCGTTAAGGCTGGGTCTTGGTTATATAATGCGTCATACGCATATACGCCTAACTTAAATTCATTAACAAAGCCGGTGCTTCTTGACATAATGCCTAAGTCACCAAATTGTTTAGCACTGCCTTCGTCTTCAGAGAAGCGGTTGGCGAGTAAGCCAAAGGTGTCTTGTTGTTCACCAAGGGCTGTAATGACCGAACTTAATTTGTTCGCATCATCTTTAGAAATTTTGCCGGTAACGAATTTTCCGTGTTCGGCGCCAACTTTAACGAGTAAGTGGCGGACGTGGTAAGGAATCTTATTGTTTAAATAACCTTCATATACTGGATTGTTATTTTCGTCTAAGACTAAATTTCCGTCGCTATCTCTTTCACCAACAATTAATTCTTCCATTGCATTTTGGACCCATGCGCCTGATCCGCCATCAAAGAATTGTTCTTTTAATTTAATTTGCATTTCTTCGTAAGCAAACTTTTCTTCAAGTTCTTTTACGGTTTCGACTTTATGAGTTTCAAGAATTTTCTTTAACTCATCGTCATATTTGCCACCATTTTTTGCTGCATTCTTTGCGTTTTCTTTAACTTCTTTAACACGTAGAGCAGCTTTATCATAGATTTCGGTTCGTTTTGCGCTTTGCTCATCTTTGGCGAAGAGAGCACGAACCACAACTTGGTAGACGGCATCGTAGTAATCTTTTAAGCCAGCGGGAGTTTTTAGATAATCATCAAACATACCACCAGCGGAAATTTTAACTGGGTTACCATCGATTGTCACCGTCAAAATATTGCCTTGTTTATCAGCCACTAAATCTTTGCTACAACCGACAAGGGCGAGCGCAGTTAGGGCGAAACCAGCAATAATGTGTCTTGGTTTTCTCATATAATGCTATACCTCCTAAATAATATGCTTTTACATTCTATACTTAAGTTAAAGCCAATTCAACAATTATAAGCGAAAAAGCGTGCAAAAACTCGCTTTCCTTATTTTTATATAAAAATAGGTTAGTAAAACAGTTTATTTTTGTTGCATTTTAAGGTATTGTATATGCGGAACTAAGGAAAGAGAGTTTTATATGGTTATACTAGAAATTAAAAATTTATACGCGAGAGTAAACGATGTTGAAATCTTACGCGGTGTGAACCTTACGGTTAAAAGTGGCGAGGTAGTCGCCTTACTTGGTCCAAACGGCCACGGTAAATCTACGCTTCTATCAGTTATTATGGGACATCCAAATTATGTCGTAACTGAAGGGGAAATTATTTATAAAGGACAAGACGTCTTAACGATGAGTGTCGACGAAAGAGCGCGCGCTGGATTATTTTTAGCTATGCAAAATCCAAGTGAAGTGCCAGGGGTCATCATTAGTGACTTTATTCGGGCTGCCATAAACGCAAAACGCGAAAAACCAATCAAACCATTAGAGTTATTCCGCGTTCTTGATAAAGCAAGTAAAGAAATGCAAATGCCACTTGACCTTGCAAACCGGAGTCTTAACGAAGGGTTTTCTGGTGGGGAAAAGAAACGGCATGAAATTATGCAGATGAAACTTTTAAACCCGGAATTTGCAATGCTTGACGAAATTGATAGTGGACTTGACGTCGATGGTATTAAAATTGTCGCTAACCAAATTAATAATGAAAAAAGTGATAAACGTTCATTTTTAGTTATTAGTCACTACGCTCGACTTTATGAATTAATCAACCCAACAAGAGCGGTCGTTATGATCAATGGTCGTGTCGCCGTTGAAGGGGGTATGGAAGTAATTAATCGGATTGACCATGAAGGTTATGAATGGATTCAAATTGAGCATAACATCAGTATTGAAAGAGAAGATAGCCGACCGATTATTTTAGAATCATGCGCTATTAATGAAAGTACGAAAAAATGAGTAAATTCAATCAATTAAAAGTAAGTGAAAAACACCTTGAAAACGGGGTGTTAACTTTAAGTAATAATGATGTTTATTACCAAATTTTAGACGAGAATAATTTACCAAAAACTGCAAATACAATAACGCTAAAATCACAAAAAGACATTGATTTTGTCATAGTTTTACGTTCAAAATCGACGTTAATTACTTATGTTATTGATAAATATACGCGCGGGAAAATCATTTTTGTTTGTGAAAACGAAGATGTCGTTATTAATCGCGAAATTCATCTTTTAGAAGGCGTCGAAATCGAACTTATTGTGCCTGATTTTAGCGCGGGTAATCGGAAGTTTAATATTGAAACAAAGTTACTCGGAGAACGCGCGAAAGCGAATTGGCATTTATCGAGTTATTCGCAAAACACTGATAAGAAAGTGTTTAAAATTTCCTTTTCCCATTTTGGCGCTAAGTCATACGCTGATATGCAAAACTATGGCGTAGTCTTAGACCAATCAACACTTATTTTCACTGGTGATTCAACAATTTATGAAGAAGTAAAAGGGGCAGAAACACATCAAACAGCGCGCATTATTGTCTTTGATGAAGGCAGTGTTGCCCAAGCTGACCCAATCTTAAATATTTATCATAATGATGTTATCGCCGCAAGTCACGCCGCCACTGTCGGCCGTGTTAATGCGGAACACTTATATTATTTAAATTCACGGGGCCTAACCGAATTAGAAGCTAAGCAATTAATTACGAAAGGTTACTTATTACCGATCATTAATTTTATTGATGATGACGGCTTAAAAGAAAGATTTATTGCTGAGCTTGAAGGAGTAATCTAATGTACGACGTCTATAAAATCCGCGAAGATTTTCCGGTCTTTAAAAACACTAATACTATTTATTTAGATAACGCAGCGACAACTTATAAGCCCCAAAGTGTCATTAACGCCGTTACCAATTATTTAAGTAAGGAAACCGCTAATAGTGGGCGTGGTGATTATCATGATGCGTACTTAGTTGATAAAAAGTTAGATGATACGCGTGAATTAGTTAAAGATTTCATTGGTGCCAAACTTGCATCAGAAATCATTTTCACCCAAGGAACAACGATGTCATTAAACATTGTAGCGTTTAGTTTTGGTCATCATTTTTTACATAAAGGTGACGAAATCCTATTATCGATAGCCGAACATGCTTCCAATACTTTACCGTGGTTTGAAATTGCAAAAGAAGTCGGAGCGGAAGTTATTTTAATGCCGCTAAGTGAAGACGGCTATATTACGCCTGAGATTGTTAAAGAACATTTAACTCCTCGTACTAAAATAGTAGCAATTACCCACGTTAGTAATGTATTAGGTTATGTAAACGATGTCAAAACGATTGCTGAAGTTGTCCACGCTAACGGATCACTTATCGTTGTTGATGGGGCGCAAAGTGTACCGCATCTTAAAATAGATGTTCAAGATATGGATATTGATTTTCTTGCCTTTAGTGGTCATAAAATGTTAGCGCCAACAGGAATCGGTGTCCTATACGGTAAAAAAGCACTCCTTGATGTTATGCCACCCTTTTTATCAGGCGGGGGTATGAACTTAAGTTATACGACTGATTGTGATATTACATTTATGAAAGTTCCCGAAAAGTTTGAGGCTGGAACTTTAAACATTGAAGCAATTTACGGTTTACATGCGGCCCTAACGTATATTAATGAATTAGGTATTGAAAATATCGCTAAGCACGAATACAACTTAAAACAATATGCGTTAGAAAAACTTCGGAAATTAGATCACATTATTATTTATAATGAAGACGCCCCAACTGGCATAATTACCTTTAATGTTCGCGGTGTTTACGCCCAAGATGCTGCTACTTATTTCAATAGTAAAAATATTGCGGTAAGAAGTGGCCAACATTGCGCTAAATTACTTAAACATTACTTAAATGAATTAGGTACGGTGCGGGCAAGTATTTATTTATATACAACCAAAGAAGACATTGATGCCTTTGTAGAGGCCGCAAAAACAGCGGAGGATTTCTTAGATGCCTACTTTTAATAAAGAGTTAATGCGGGCTACTATTTTAGCGCATTACGAAAACCCGTATCATAAAGAAACACCGCAAAACCCGGGTGAATTTATGCAAATGCATCTTAATTCATCTGGATGCATCGACGACTTTACACTTTATTTAAAGGTCGTAAATGATATTGTGGAAGTTGGATATTTTGATGGCTTTGGGTGCACTATTAGTGTCGCTTCAACATCAATTCTTTTAGAAATGATTGAAGGTATGAAAATAGATGACGTCCTTTTAATCATTGCCGAATATCATAAAATGCTAAACAATGAAACGTTTGATGAAAGTTTATTAAATGAAGCGATTGTATTTGCAAATACGATGAAACAACCAAGTCGAATTCGGTGTGCAACTATCGGATGGGACGGGGTAAAGGAGTTGATCCTTCAACATCAAAAAAAGGAGCAATAATATGGCAGAAAAAGACGATTTAAAATTTGGTGCCTATGAATATGGGTTTGCCGATGAACATACATCAATTGCTGATACTGGCGTAGGACTTAACGAAGAAGTTGTCCGCCAAATTTCAGCGTATAAAAATGAACCTGAGTGGATGTTAGAGTTTCGCTTAAAAGCACTCGATGCTTTCCTTAAAATGAAAAATCCGCCTTTTGGACCGGATTTATCATCAATTGACTTTGATTCATATACGTATTTTAACCGGGTAGTGGCCGGCGAAACAAGAAGCTGGGATGAAGTGCCTGAACAAATAAAAAACACTTTTGAAAAACTTGGTATTCCTGAAGCAGAACGTGAATTTTTAGCTGGTGTTGCGACGCAATATGATTCAGAAGTTGTTTATCATAATATGATTAAAGAGTTTGAAGAAAAAGGTGTTATATTCTTATCGACTGATGAAGCACTTAAAAGACATCCCGAATTATTTAAAAAATACTTTAACACAGTTGTGAAATACACTGACAATAAATACGCAGCCTTAAATGGCGCCGTTTGGAGTGGTGGATCTTTTATTTATGTTCCTAAAGGGGTGTGCTTAGAAAAACCATTACAAAGTTACTTCCGCATTAACGCTGTTAAGATGGGTCAATTTGAAAGAACGCTTATTATTGTCGATGAAGGAGCGATGGTACATTATGTAGAAGGTTGTACTGCACCCGTTTATAGTGAAGACTCTTTACATGCCGCGATTGTTGAAATAATTGTTCATAAAAACGCCAAATGTCGTTACACTACCATTCAAAACTGGTCTAATAACATTGCAAACCTCGTTACTAAAAGAGCAGATGTTTGGGAAAACGGCCAAATGGAATGGATTGATGGTAACATCGGTAGTTTTGTAAACATGAAATATCCTTCTTGTGTATTAAGAGGTGAAGGAGCAAGAGGCACAACGATTTCGATTGCGGTGGCTGGTAAAGGACAAAATCAAGATGCCGGAGCACGGATGATTCATTTAGCGCCGAACACTTCAAGCACAATTATTTCTAAATCAGTCGTTCATAGTGGCGGTATCGCAAATTATCGTGGGCTTGTACGGCACGCTAAAGACGCTATTAACTCACAAACGCACATTGAATGTGACACTTTAATATTAGATGGAATTAGTAAAAGTGATACGATTCCAACAAATGAAATGCACAATAATCAATCATTTATTGAACATGAAGCGACAGTTAGTAAAATTAGTGAAGAACAACTCTTTTACTTAATGAGTCGCGGTTTAACCGAAGAAGATGCGACACAAATGATTATTATGGGCTTTATTGAACCATTCTCCCGTGAGTTACCGATGGAATATGCTGTTGAACTCAATCGTCTAATTAAATTAGACATGGAAGGTTCGCTTGGTTAATGAAAAATAATTACGATGTTATTGTTGTAGGGGGCGGTCACGCAGGGGTTGAAGCAGCGCTTGCTAGTGCCCACATGGGTAAAAAGACCCTCCTTTTAACATTGAACATTGAAAAGATCGCTAATATGCCATGTAACCCGAATATAGGTGGGAGTGCAAAGGGCATTGTTGTACGGGAAATTGACGCTTTAGGCGGGATGATGGGGCTTTTTGCTGACCATGATCCGTTACAAATTAAAATGCTAAATACGAGTAAAGGCCCAGGGGTGCAATGCTTAAGAGCGCAAGAAGATAAGATTGGTTATCCAAAACACGTGCAAAGTGTTGTGTTAAATACACCAAATTTAGAAGTAGTGGAAGCAATGGTTACTTCCTTAATTCATGATGAAGATACTGTGCATGGTGTGCTTTTAAAAGATGGCAGTAAAGTGTTCGCTAAAGCGGTTATTTTAACGACCGGAACATATATGGAATCGACTATTTTAATTGGACATACTGTAAAAGACGAAGGACCAGAAGGTGATCCAAATTCTAAAGGACTATCACCTTACCTTGCAAAAATGGGTTTAAATCTCTTTAGACTGAAGACGGGAACGCCGCAACGAATTAAAAGTGATTCCATTGATTATTCGAAAATGCAAGTTGAAAAAGGAATGGCCGGTTATTTAAATTTTTCATATATGACTGACCGTTATATAACACTTGAAGAACAAATTATATGTCATTTAATTTATACTGAACCGGAAACGCATGACTTAATAAATCTCCATCTTCATGAATCAGCGATGTACGGTGGTTTTGTTCATGGTACGGGAGCCAGATATTGCCCAAGTATAGAAGACAAGATTGTGCGCTTTAGTGATAAAGAACGCCATCAATTATTTATTGAACCCGAATCGCGCTTTACTGATTCAATGTATTTACAAGGATTTAGTACATCGATGCCCATAGAAGTGCAAGATAAAATGGTGCGCTCTTTAAAAGGACTCGAAAATGCGGTAATTTTAAAATATGCATATGCAATTGAATATGACGCCATTGATCCGCTTGAATTAAAACCGAGTTTAGAACTTAAAAAATGGAATAATTTATATTGCGCTGGTCAAATTATCGGCACAAGTGGCTATGAAGAAGCAGCCGCGCTTGGCTTATTAGCAGGAATCAACGCTGTTCTTAAAATAAATGGTGAAGAACCGCTTATTTTAAAAAGAGATGAAGCTTATATTGGGGTTATGATTGATGATTTAGTGACTAAAGGCACGGAAGAACCGTATCGTCTTTTATCAAGTCGCTCCGAATATCGCTTACTTTTACGCCATGATAACGCTGATAAAAGATTAACTGAAATAGGGCGGCGTGTTGGTTTAGTGAAAGACGACCGTTACGCTCGTTATATAAAAAGTAAGGAAAATATTGGTAAAGCGAAAGCTCAACTTGAGAAAACCCAAGTCGGAGCGAAAAAAGAAATCGTAACGTATTTAGAAGAAGTTGGTTATCCAAACTATAATGGAGGTTTAACGGCCGCTGAACTAATTAAAAGACCACGCGTAACATTAGAAGCGTTATTAACACTAATTAAAGACTTTGATTTTAGTGACCTTAATCCTAATGACTTATTCCAATTAGAAACTGATATAAAATATGAAGGCTATATAAATAAACAACGCCAAGAAGCAAAAAGACTTAATAAACTTGAAGAAACATTAATTCCCGCTAATTTTACATATGAACATCTTGATGGTTTACGCATTGAAGCGCGGCAAAGACTTGCAAAAGTTAAGCCACTCACCGTCGGCCAAGCGAAAAGAGTAAGTGGTGTAAACCCGAATGACATTATTATTTTAATGACCTATTTAAGGCGGTATAAAGAAAGTGGAAACTAATGTTTTTAAAACATATTTAAAAGAAAATTTTCCCCAAACCTATGAAGAATTAGTGGAAAAATTCAATCTTTATAGTTTACTACTTGCTAGAGAAAGTAAAATTCATAACTTAACCGCGCTTGAACCAAGTGAATATGATGGAAAACATTTCCTCGATTCCTTAATGCTAAATGAAGTATTCACCTTTGCTAACCAAACATTAATCGATGTTGGCACAGGGGCGGGATTTCCGGGTTTAGTGTTAGCGATTGCCTTTAAAGATTTAAAAGTAACCTTACTTGAACCCACGCGTAAAAGATGCGACTTTTTAAAGCTTGTTGTAGACGAGCTTTCACTAAGTAATGTGACGATCATCAACGAAAGAGCGGAAGATTATGTTAAAAAAGCTCGTGAAACTTTCGATGTTGCGACTTCACGCGCAGTTGCAAGCTTACCAATCATTTTAGAATTAAGTGTTGGGCTTGTTAAAGTCGGGGGAAGTATCATTGTTATGAAAGGTAAACAATACGAAACTGAACTTAAAAGTGCAAAAAAGGCGCTAGAATTATTAAAGATTAAAGAAACAAAAAAAGATATTCATTATTTAGAAAGTGATGGTTCAATGCGCGTTAATGCGGTGTTTACTAAAATTAGTGAAACATCTGCAAAATATCCACGGGCATATGGGCAAATAAAGAAGAACCCCTTATAGGTTCTTTTTTTGTTATAATATATTAAGGTGAATTATGGCTAAAATTATCGCAATTGCAAATCAAAAAGGTGGCGTCGGAAAAACGACGACCGCCATTAATCTAAGTGCTTCTTTCGCCCACTTTGGACGTAAGGTTTTACTTATCGATATGGACCCCCAAGGTAATTCAAGCCGTGGTTTAGGATTAGACCCGACAACGATTAAATATACAATCTATCATTCATTCTTTAAAGGGATTAATATTAATAAAACAATCTTTAAATCACCGCTTAAATCATTAGACGTTATTGGAGCGAATTTACTTTTAGCGCGTACTGACGTGGAAATTTCTACGATTCCTCAACACCCTTTTACCGTTTTACGCACAAAGATTAAAGAAATTGAAAAGAAATATGATTATATTTTTATTGATTGTCCGCCTTCGCTTGGTTTATTAAGTACGAACGCTTTAGTCGCTGCTGATAGTGTTATTATTCCTGTACAATGTGAATATTTTGCTCTTGAAGCTGTCGCGCAAGTTTTAGCGACGATTAAACAAGTGCAAAGTTCGCACAATGATCAACTTAAAATCGAAGGCTTTTTGTTAACAATGTATGATGAAAGAACGAGACTTGGCATTGAAATAAGTCAACAAATTAGGGGTCTTTTTAAAGAATCAACTTTTATGACCCCCATTCCCCGCAATATTGCTTTGGCCGAAGCAAGTGCGCGAGCATTACCAACCATTTTATATAAACCAAGTTCAAAAGGTTCTCTAGCCTATTTAAATGTTGCAAAGGAGATTATAGAAAATGAAGAAAGATACGAAGAATAAACTTTTAAAACAAGAGTTAACATCCCTTATTAAAAAATATTCACAAACGAATGTTTTAGAAGAGTTAGCGAAAACACACCACAAATCACCAGTGCAGATGATAGCGACAAACTTAATACAAGATAATACTTTTGTGCGCAAAGTTACTTTATCGCAAAGCAAATTAACAAGCTTTGTTGAAAACTATCAACGAAACATTTTATTAGAACCGTTAGTAGTGCGCGCTAAAGATGAAAAATATGAAGTTATCATTGGCCGGAAACGTTTGGCTGCTGCAAAACTTTCAAAAATTGAACAAATACCCGTCATTATTATGAATTATAATGATGAAGAAACATTATTAATTCTTTTAGCGAAAGCACGGGAAGCACAATCTAGTAACGTCCTTGAATTTGCATATATTTATAGTTACTTAAATAAGAAACATGGCTATCGGCATGAAAGCTTAGCGAAGATTACAAACGCTAGCCGAGCGCAAGTTACGAACATCTTACGCCTTCTTAAATTACCAAACGAAGTACTTAAAGCGCTTAATAATGATGAGATTTCTTTTGGTCATGCGCGCGCCTTAGTGTCGCTTGAAAACGAAGAAGCGTTAAACTATTTAAGTTTAGTGATTGCTAATAAACTTTCGGTGCGGCAACTTGAAGCGATGATAAGTAATCCGAACAAACTTAATTATGATGGTAAAGAACATATTGTCTTACAAACTAAAAATAAAGTAACAATTGTCTTCAATAATGAAGAAGAAGCAAGTAATTTTATTGAGAATAAACTTAAAAAATAATTTATCTTGAATAAATTACCGATTAGTCTTATAATAGATTTACTTCAGGGCGGGGTGAAAGTCCCCACCGGCGGTATACCCCGCGAGCGCAAGCTGAACTAGTGAAATTCTAGTGGCGACAGTTAAAGTCTGGATGGGAGAAGACCTTTCTTATTTTAGGCGCCCTGAGAAGGGGGCCTTTTTATGTCAAAGAACGAACTAAACCACGAGATTATTGAAGAACCTACTATCGTAGAGGAAAGTAAACACGAAAAGAAAAAGCGGCGCATTGTTATCCTTGTTGGAACGGCAATCTTTTCCGCCATTTCTGTTTTACTCTATGTTACAAAGGTTCCACCATTTATTTTTCCGATCTTTCCACCACCTTTTAACTTTCTCGAGATCAACTTTAGTGAAGTGCCAGCCCTTATTGCTGGATTTGCCTATGGCCCCCTCAGTGGTTTTATTGTCTTAGTTATTCGCTTTTTATTAAAATTACCACTGAGCTCAACCGCCTTTATTGGCGAAACCGCGGATATTATTTATTCCACTAGTTTTGTCGTTACGGCATCACTTATTTATAAATATCGTCGTAACTTTAAAGGGGTATTACTCGGTTTAGGAGTTGCCTTTATTTTACAAATTACGGTCAGTGCCCTCGCTAATTACTTTATTATTTACGATATGTACAATAAATTATTTGGCGGACATCTCCCGTTTGACGCAAAAGAATTTATCGTTTATGTTATTCCTTTTAACACGATAAAGAATCTTATTATTAGTGTCATAACGCTTCTTGTGTATAAAAGAACAAGTAGGTTTGTTAATCAAGCCCTTCGTTAAAATAAAAAAAACTAGCAATCGCTAGTTCTTTTTTTACCTTTGGTAGCGCGTTTATTCGACGCGGATTGCACCAGTAGGACATGCTGCTTCAGCTTCTTGGGCAGCTTCTACTAAGTCTGCAGGAACGGTGTCGACAAGCGTTTTCATCTTTCCATCGTCGTCCCAGTCAAATACTTGTGGGCAGATAGCATTGCAAACGCCACAACTAATACAAAGATCTTTATCTAATGTAACTTTCTTTGGCATGGTATTCCTCCTAATATAGGGTTATTATAGCGATTTCATTAATACAATTCAAATCATATTGGAAAAGGAAAAGTAATTAAGGGTCTATCAAGCAATTTGTCGTTATTTATATTATTATAAATAGGTATGGCAAAGAGTAAAACAACACTTTCAAGAGTTGACTACTGGGCAACTTATCGTTCTACGATTAAAGAAGATTTTGAACGTGCCAAAAAAAGCGCTAAAAAAGAA
Organism: Bacilli bacterium; assembly: GCA_041654855.1. GTDB lineage: Bacteria > Bacillota_I > Bacilli_A > RFN20 > CAG-826 > UBA1361. Next base: position 12,209 of record JBAZCS010000019.1, read on the forward strand.
AAAGCAAAAGCAAAGAAAGCCGAAAAGCCAATTAAAAGCAAAAAGGTTTTACGCGCGGAAGCTCTTTTAAAAGAATACGAAAAACAAAACGGCACGATGCCTGAAGAAGTGCGTAAGGAAGGAAACAATTTACTTGTTGGCCTCGCGATTATATTATTCTTACTCATTGCCGCCGGTATTATATTTATGATTTGGAGGTATCGGTAATGAAAAATATTGCAATTGCCATTGATGGTCCCGCCGCTGCTGGGAAGTCAACTATTGCGAAAAAAGTAGCGAATCATTTTAATTTTGTATATATCGATACAGGAGCAATGTATCGGGCTTTTACGTGGTATGTTTTAAAAAAGAACGTTGATCCGAAAAAGGAAAAAGCATGTAACGCCTTAATTCCTGAAGTTAAAATTAAATTAACAAACGATTACAAAGTATTTGTAAATGGTGAAGAAGTAACAAAAGCAATTAGGGAACCACGCGTAAGTGGGAATGTGTCATATATTGCGTCATACCCAAAAATCCGCCTTTTCTTAACTGAACAACAACGCGAACTTGCTGAAGAAACAAGTGTCGTGATGGATGGGCGCGACATTGGCACTTTTGTCTTACCAAACGCTGATGTTAAAATCTTTCAAACAGCGTCAGTAGCGATAAGAGCGAAACGGCGCTATTTAGAAAACCAAGAAAAAGGGATAGAAGTATCACTTGAAGACATTGAAAAAGAATTAGCGATGCGTGATTATATTGATTCAAATCGGGCGATGGCCCCTTTACGGCAAGCAGAAGACGCCATTGCGATCGACACTGATTATTTAACAATTGATCAAGTAGTCGAAGTAATTGTAAACATTGTAAATAATAAACTAGGGGAAAAATAATGTCATTACCAGTTGTTGCCATTGTCGGAACCCCAAATGTTGGGAAATCAACGATTTTTAATCGTATCGTCGGAGAAAGAGTATCGATTATTCATGATGAACGTGGCGTAACACGTGATCGCATATACGCGAAAGGGGAATGGTTAACCCGGAAGTTTAACGTTATTGATACGGGCGGTATTGAATTAGTAAAGAGTGCCTTTCAAGAACAAATTCGCGCTCAAGTAGAAATTGCGATTGAAGAAGCCGATGTTATTGTCTATGTCGGGGATGGTCCATTAGGAATAACAAGTGATGACCGGGAAATCGCTAATCTTTTATATCGCACGAATAAGCCAATTATTGTTGCCGTTAATAAAATAGATGGCATTGAACATCATTATTTAATCCAAGACTTTTATGCTTTAGGGCTTGGTGAACCAATTGCTGTCAGTGGCGCCCACGGCATTGGCATTGGTGATTTACTTGATGAAATCATTAAAGTTTTACCAGAAGAAACGACGGATTTTGAAGAAGAAGTTATTTCTTTTGCCATTATCGGGCAACCAAATGTTGGTAAATCAAGTTTAGTAAACGCCATCTTAAACCGAGAAAGAGTTATTGTTACCGCAATTGAAGGCACAACGCGCGACGCCATTAATACACCGTTTAGACGTAATGATAAAGATTATGTTGTTATTGATACTGCGGGACTTAAAAAACGCGGCAAAATATATGAATCAGTTGATAAATATGCTGCTTTACGCGCCTTTAGCGCTATTTCTAAAGCGGACTTAGTGTTATTTGTTATTGACGCTGAAGCGGGTATTAGAGAACAAGATAAACATGTTGTCGGGTACGCTATTGACGAGAAAAAAGCAATTATCATTGTTGTTAATAAGTGGGACGCTATTGCCAAAGACGATAAAACAATGAAAGAATTTACTGATAAAGTACGGCGCGAATTTAAGTTTATTGATTACGCTCCTATTGTCTTTGTTTCTGCACTTACTAAATTACGTATTGACCAAATCTTCACACACATTGATTTTGTAAATGATGCGTATCGGCGCCGCGTCGAAACTAATTTATTAAACGAAGTTGTCCATCGCGCGCAGTTATATAATGATCCGCCTGTCTTTAATGGTGGTAGACTAAAAATATATTACGCGAACCAAGTAAGTGTTAAACCACCGACCTTTGTGTTCTTCGTCAATAACCCGGCATTCGTTCACTTTTCATACGAACGATACTTAGAAAACCAAATTCGCGATGCCTTTGATTTCGATGGCACGCCATTAAGATTTATCTTTAGGGAGCGAAAATAATATGAAAGTTACAATTTTTGGTACTGGAACTTGGGGCACGGGTCTTGCCCAAGTTTTAAGTGATAATGGCCATCATGTTTTAATGTATGGTATTGAAAAGACCCAAGTTGATGATATTAATAATAACCACCGCAATTCATTCTTTTTCGGTGACGATGTTATTCTTCACCGAAACATTAAGGCGACTTTGAGTCTTGACGAGGCGATTAATTATAGTGATATCTTTTTATTAAGTGTCCCCTCCTTTGCAATGCGGAGCCTTTTACATGAAATTAGTCTTAAACTTAAAAAGAAGGCCCTTTTCATTAATACCGCGAAAGGGTTTGATTTAGAAAAAGAAGAACGGCTAAGCGATTTAATAAGAGAAGAAATTCCCGCCGATCTTTTAAAAGGTGTCGTTTCGCTTATCGGTCCAAGTCACGCTGAGGAAGTAGTTATAAGATTATTAACCGTCGTAACCGCAACGAGCCGTGATTTAGAAGCTGCGACCCTTGTCCAAGAACTTTTCTCAAATGAATACTTTAGGGTGTATACACAAAATGATGAAGTAGGCGCAGAATTAGGAGTTGCATATAAAAATGCCATTGCTATCGCCAGTGGAATACTAGCTGGGTTAGGATATGGCGATAATGCACGCGCTGCGCTTATTACAAGGGGGCTCGCTGAGATGGTGCGCTTTGGCTTATATTACGGCGCCGAACTTGAAACTTATTTAGGCTTAACGGGTCTTGGTGACTTGATTGTTACGTGTAATTCACTGCATTCTCGTAATTTCCAAGCTGGTTTTGCGATTGGAAAAGCTGATGATGCGAAAGAATTTTTAAAAAATAATAAAAAGACCGTCGAAGGAATTAGAACGACAAAGATAATTCACCTTTTATCCTTGCAAAACGGGCTTGAATTACCAATTGTCAGTGGTATATACAGTGTTTTATATGAGGGTGCTTTACCGAGTAAAGTCGTAAAAAACTTAATGCTTAGACCATTAAGAAGTGAAAAAATTTAATTTTTTGTTGAGATTTCTTTCAACATATGAGATTATGTAATTAACAAAAGGAGTAATAATTATGAATAAAGCTGAATTAATTACCGTTATTGCTGACGAATTAAAGCTTACAAAACGTTCAGTCGAAGAAATAATCAATTTATTTTGCGACACCGTAGTAAGCACGCTGAGTGAAGGTGAAGAAGTTAAACTCACCGGATTCGGCACTTTTGAAATTAGAAAACGGAAGGAACGCCGCGGTGTTAGCCCACAATCAGGGGCCGAAATTGTCATTCCCGCTGGCCGGACCATTGTTTTCAAACCTTCAAAGTTACTTAAAGAAAAAGTTCAAGGCTAATTTTCCCAAATAGTTTATGTCAAAGTCTAATTTAATGCTATTTGACAATATTGCAACACTTTTTAACAAGCACGGCTTCAGACTCTTCATGGTGGGAGGAACAAGCCGTGATTTTCTTTTAGAGCGTGAAATTATGGATTTTGATTTTGCGACTGACGCGACTCCCGAAGAGATGAAAGTCTTTTTACCAGACGCTAATTATCGCTTTAGTGAGTTTGGCACGGTTAGTGTAAAAGTGGGAACTACAACTTTAGAAATTACAACGTTACGCACGGAAGGTGAATATACTGATTATCGCCATCCTGGGTCAATTACTTTTGTTAAAGATCCAGCACTTGATTACGTAAGGCGCGACTTTACGGTCAATGCTATATATATTGATGAAAAATATTGCGTTCATGACTATGCAACCGGACTAGTGGATTTAAATGAAGGCGTCATCAAAATGATTGGTGACCCCAATCTTCGCTTTAAAGAAGATCCGCTTCGTATCATAAGAGCGTTACGCTTTAAAGTAAAGCTTGGCTTTCGGTTTGATGTTGAACTAGAAGAGGCAATCCACCGTAACGCCCATTTAATTAGTAATTTAAACCCGCAAAAAGTATTGGCTGAAAAAGCTAAAGTACTTAAAATTAACCGTCAATTATTTGAAAAGTTATATATGAAATATAAATTATAAAAAAAGCATTCGTTTTTAGTGTAAAATATATAAAATAAAGGGGGACTATTTATGAGTGGATTTGTTGGACGTGTTAGTGACACCTATGTTAAAGATGATTTAATCAAAGCACTTAAGTTAATTGAGTTTGATGATGATGACTCAACTGGTGTTTTATTTTGTGATAATAAAAATTGTGCCGTACATCGGATTGTTGGAAAGGTTGATGATTTAGTCCCGCTTATTCCGGAAAAAACCAATGGTAAATTAGGAATTGGCCATATAAGAAATTCGACATATATGCGGCAATCGCTTAAAAACGTATATCCAATTATGTCGGAAAATGATGAAGTATCTCTAATTGTTCATGGTTTAATTGATAACGTTGGCCCCTTACGCCGTAAACTTATTCGGCGTGGATTTAATTTTAAAACCGAATCAGCGATTGAAGTTGTCGCTAACTTAATTGAAGAAAATTTAAGAAATGGTGTTAAAAGTCTTGAAGCCTTG
>JBAZCS010000020.1:0-16850 GCA_041654855.1 Bacilli bacterium
CCACTTGGGACGATAACACTTAGTTTTTGTTCTGGAGTTTTTGGTTTACAACTAACAAGTATGGCGCTACTTAATAAAAGCCACACTAATTTATTTTTCATGTTAATATACTTCCTTTTTACTATATGTCGTATGTAATAACTTATGGGCTAAATGCGAGCCTGGCTTGCCAAGAAACTCGTCATAAAGTTTAATAATATATGGGTTTTCATGTGATCTACGTAATACAACTTCTTCATCGATTTTATATAAAGCTTTTGCTCTTTCTTTAAAGATATCAATCTTCTCAAAGTCTTTGGCTTTTGTAATTGGTTGGCCACCACCAAAAATACAACCCCCAACACACCCCATAAATTCAATAAAGGCGTATTCTTTTTTCCCGCTTTTTACTTGTTCAAGTACTTCTTTGAAGTTTTTCGCCCCGTGGACGACTGCAAAGTTTAAGGTTTTACCGTCAATTGTTAACGTTGCTTCTTTGACATTTTGGAAACCACGGACTACTTCAATATCGACTAAGTGTTCATCTTCTTTTTCTAAAAGCGCTTTTACGGTCCGTAATGCGGCTTCCATAACACCCCCAGTAACACCAAAGATTGCCCCCGCACCGGTATAGTTTGCTAAAGGTGACGTTAGTTTAACTTCTTCTAAGTTATGGAAGTCAATCATATGGCGTTTAATAAATTGCGCCAGTTCACGCGTGGTGAGCACTAAATCAACATCGCGAATTCCGTCAACTTCCATCTCTGGTCGACTTGCTTCATATTTTTTAGCAATACAAGGCATAATCGACACTACTTTTACTTTTTCTTTAGGAATACCTAGTTTATCCGCGTAATAATGTTTAATAATCGCGCCATTCATTTGTTGCGGTGATTTACATGATGAAAGATGATCTAAGTATTCCGGGGCGTAACGTTCAATATAACGAATCCAGCCCGGGGAACATGACGTAAATAGCGGTAATTTAACTTCTTTATCCCCTTTTAAATACGCTTCAAGGCGCGTAATTAATTCATGGCCTTCTTCCATAATCGTGAGGTCAGCGCCAAAGTTAACATCAACGATATCATGAAAACCAAGTTTTTGCAGCGCACTATAAATTTTGCCTTCGACATTCGTGCCAATCGGATAACCAAATTCTTCGCCTAAAGCAATCCGAACACTAGGGGCAATTTGTGCCACAACATAGGCACCTTCTTCATCTAATAAATCAAAACAATTCGTGACATCGTTTTTTTCGCGTAAAGCACCAGTCGGACAACTTTGAATACATTTACCGCAATAAATACAACCAGCGTCACCAATGTTTTCTGCATTCGCCGGACCAACACACGTCATAAAGCCGCGATTATTAAAGTTTAAGATGCCTAACCCAGTGTAATGATTACAAGCATCAACACATCGTTCACATAAGACACACTTACTACTATCAATTACCATCGATTCACTTTCATTAATAATCCATTCTCTTTTCTTAATTTCTTTATTAATGTTGTAATGATTATCAATATTAAAGCGTCGTAATAATTCTAATAGTTCACAGTTATGTTCGCGGGGACACGCCCAGCAATCAAATTGATGATTCCCAGCAATAAGTTCTAAGTTAATCTTAATTTGCTTAATAACGCGGGGTGAAGTTGTAAATACTTTCATATCGGGAAATACTTTATAAGAACAAGCATTCTTTAAATTATATTGCCCGACAACTTCGACAACACAAATTCGGCATGAAGACGTTTCACTTATTCCTTTAAGGAAGCAAAGACGGGGAATATTAATGCCGTTTTCACTCGCGGCGTCTAAAATCGTCATTCCCTTATCGACTAATAGTTCTTTATTATCAATTGTTATTTTAATTTTGTTACTCATAATCATTTCCTCTATACGTGAATAATGGCGTGCACTGGACAATGGTGCAAACACGCATTACATTTAATACATTTATCAGTGTCAATTCGGTGGAGTTTGCGTAAGTCACCACTAATACAATTAACCGGACAATTACGGGCACATTTCGTACACCCAATACATTTTTCGGTAATATAAAGTTTCGTTAACGCTTTACAAACACCCGCGCGACACTTTTTATCGACGACGTGCTCAACATATTCATCATAAAACTTTTCTAAAGTTGAAAGAATGGGGTTAGGTGCACTTTGGCCAAGACCACAAAGCGAAGTATCTTGGACATCATGAGCAAGTTTTTTTAATTCTTCAAGCGTTTCTAAAGTGCCGTTTCCTTCACTTATTTTCACTAATAATTCATATAGTCTTCTCGTTCCTTCCCGGCACGGTGTACATTTACCGCAGCTTTCTTCGACAATAAATTCCATATAAAACTTCGCCACGTCAACCATACAGTTATCTTCGTCCATGACAATCATGCCACCTGATCCCATCATCGAGCCTTTTTTAATAAGGTTATCGTAATCAATTGGCGTATCTAAGTCGTCACTTGTTAAACAACCACCACTTGGGCCTCCGGTTTGCACCGCTTTAAATTTTTTGTTATTTGGGATACCGCCGCCAATATCATAAATAACATGGCGTAAGGTTGTGCCCATTGGGACTTCAAGTAAGCCAGTGTTTTTAATTTTGCCCCCTAAGGCAAACACTTTTGTGCCTTTTGATCTTTGGGTACCAATCTTATTAAACCATTCGGCTCCTTTTAGTAAGATAACGGGAATATTAGCGTACGTTTCCACGTTATTAATAATCGTTGGTCTGCCCCATAAACCGCGTTCAGCGGGGAAGGGTGGCTTATTGCGCGGCATCCCGCGGCCCCCTTCAATTGAAGCGATAAGGGCGGTTTCTTCACCACACACAAAAGCGCCCGCCCCAAGTCTTATTTCTAAATCAAAATCAAAGCCACTTTCCATAATGTTTTTACCGAGTAAGCCGTAATCATATGCTTGATTAATGGCGTGTTTTAACCGTTTAACGGCAAGTGGGTATTCGGCTCTTATATAAATATAGCCTTGTTTGGCCCCAATAGCGTAACCATTTATAATCATCGCTTCAATCACACTATGGCTATCGCCTTCTAAGATGGCCCGATCCATAAAGGCGCCCGGGTCACCTTCGTCAGCGTTACAAATAACAAAGCTTTCCCCTCCTTTAAACTTCGCGGCGAATTGCCATTTTAAGCCGGTCGGGAAGCCCCCGCCACCGCGTCCTCGTAAGCCTGAATCAATTAAAACTTGAATGATTTCTTCTGGTTTCATTTCTAATGCTTTTGCCAGCGCAAAATATCCGTCACGGCCAATATATTCATCAATGTTATACGGATCAATAATGCCGCAGTTTCGTAAGGCAATACGTTCTTGATTATGATAAAAAGCCATTTCTTGGAATGATTTATATACTTTTTGCTTTGTTTCGTCATCAAATTCGTAATAGGCAAGTTTAGTAACACTCTTTGCGTTTATTAAGTGGGACGTAATAATTTCTTCAACGTGACTTGCGTTAATGTGAACATAAAACGTTTGATCAGGATAAATAATAACAACTGGTCCTTTTTCACATAGTCCAAAACAACCTGACATGTAAATATGTACTTTATGAGCAATATTATATGTTTTTAATAATTCATCAAACTTTTCTTTAATAAGTAAGCTTTTTGATGACATACAGCCCGTGCCACCACAGATGACGATATCGTAATGTTTTGCCATTATTTTTTATCTCCTGTCACTAAATGTTTTTTAATAATTAAATCGATGACTTCTTTTGTTAAATGTTCATAGTTTGTAACAAGGGTTTCACCTTTAACGGTTAAAGTTAACTCTTTAGCGTCTTCTTTATACACTTTCATAACGACAACATCTAAACGATTTAAATCAAGTAGTGTTTTAATCGTATAGTCAATTAAAAAATCGACCCCTTTTGCTTTTAACTCTTCATTGTAATTAAAGATAACAGTATATTGTGGGTTAGGATTTTTTAAATATAGCGACGCTGCCATTTTATTTTTAATTGCTTCTAAGTCTTTAATACTTTTAATCATTTTTATTTTTCTCCTCTTCAATAATACGGCGTAAGTCTTTAATGACTTTGTCACTGGTAGCGATACCAGTTACTTCTTCGCCCACGGTATAGACTGGCGCTAAACCGCACGCCCCAATACAGCGCGTTGCTTCAACGGTAAATAAACCGTCTTCACTTGTTTCTCCAGGTTTAAGTCCTAATTCACCAGTTACCGCATCTAAGACACTTTGTGAATTTTTAACATAGCACGCTGTTCCTAAACAAACACCGACAACGTGTTTTCCTTTTGGCGTTAAAGAAAAACGGGAGTAAAAGGTTACTACACCGTTAATGTGTGCGACACTGACGCCTAGCTTTTCACTAATTACTTTTTGTACAGGTAAAGGAATCGCCCCAAAAATATCTTGGGCATCATGTAATGTTGGCATTAAGGGTCCTCTTGTTTTTAAGTGCTCTTCCATCTTTTCATTAAGAAGCGCTATTTTTTTGTCATAATCTTTAATTAACATATCATTTCCTCTTAATTCGGTATTATTTTCCCGAATGTCATTAATATTATATATATTAATAGAAAATAAGGGAAGTGATGCTATAAAGAAAATGCCATAAAAAAGCCCCAAATAAAATAAGGCATCATATAATCATGTAAAAAGAAAAAGGCTCATGTTGAACCATCTTCACTTTATATATAATTTTAAATTCTAATATCTATTTCCTTTACTCGGCTTCAATAATTGGGTTTTCTTCATTTTGTAAAATCTCATCATTTTTTTGCTTAATAAAATGGATTTTCGGTAACACGGTTAAGTATTCCTTAAGTTCTTCTTTATCAAACCAAAACACTAAATGGTTAACATAAGCTTTTATGGGGATAAAGTTTGCGTCTTGCTTCTTAACGAAGTCTTCTTTAAAAGCTTTAGAAAAATAAATTTTCCTATTAGTGCCCTTAAACCTAAAGCCGTCTTCCGTAAGCTCAAGTTCATCGCCTTGTTTTACCTTATTTCTAATAATATTCTGATTAATCTTAAATGAGTTTAAGTTGATGTCCGCTAGACTGAGCTCAACAAAAATTTCTTCAATGTCTTCGCGCTCGTTAGAGTCTTCTTTATAAACAATATTTTTAATATAGCGATATTCAAATATTTTTCGCCCAACATAATGAATAAAAAGACTTTGCTTAGCGCGCGTCATCGCGACATACATCATTCTAAAAGTTTCATCTTTAATCTCGCCATAAGAAATAGCGTACATGAAAACATGATCGAATTCACGTCCCTTAGCGTTATGCATCGTCGATACGACTATTTTTTCATTGTTATTTACGTTTAAATCCGTTAACTCGGTTTCGATAAGAAGCTGTCTTAAGTCTGACATATACATAACATCAGTTGTCACTCGGAATTCGTTTAATAATTTTAAAATTCCATTCAGCAATTCATTATCTTTAAATTGTTCCTTAAACTTAGCAATAGCGTTATTCCACTCATCACTAGTAATAATAGTGTTGTCTTTAAAATAATCGCTAAAAGTTCGTAATTCATCAAGATTTATTAGTTTAAAGTTTAAACGTCCTTTTAATAAGATTGCTTCTTTACCTTGTTTTAAAAGCTCGGTGTATATTTGTGAAGCTTGATCATTTGTCGGAGTAAGAATACCAATTGAACCTTTTAAATTCTTACTTAATATATCATCAACAACCGCCCGGATAAAGGGGAATTTACTGTATCTTGTTACTTCAATGGTCCCTAAATCTTTGCTATAAGCCTTAATCGGTGTTGTTTTCATTCGATGTTTTATTTTTTTCACGAATTGGTTAGAAAATTTCACTAAATTATCTTTACTGCGATAGTTATCAACTAATTCAAAAGTCGCGGCATCTTCCTCTTCTTTTAAAAGGCCGAAGTTTTTTGAATCTGAATCGCGAAACTCAAAAATATTTTGATCATCATCGCCAACAGCGAGAACTTTCATTTCCTTATTGTTCTTCATTAATGCCTTAACAAGTGAAAACTCTTCTTCACCCATATCTTGAGCTTCATCAATTAATAATATATTTTTTGTAATACTGCTTTTTTCAACTTCGTTATTATATATTTTTTCCACTGCTTCTTTAATCACGCCATCACTTCTTTCTTTATCACCCGTAATGGACAATAATTCAAAGGCATAACTATGGAATGTGCTTATTTTTACATACTTATATTGCTCACCAATTAATTCTTTAAGCCGTAATTTAAACTCGGTCGCAGCCGCATTAGAAAAAGTAAGCATTAAAATATCTTCATTTTTAAAATCACGTTCTAAAATGGAAAGCGCCGCTAATTTGTGCACTAATAACCGTGTTTTGCCGCTTCCTGGCCCGGCAAATACCGTGATAACTTTCGCTTTGGATTCAATGATTTCCTTTTGTTTAGGAGAGAGCTCTTTGAAAACCTTATCATATAATTCCTTCGTTCGTGGATATTTCAAAACATTTTCTCGCCCTTTGAAATATTTCTTTTTAAAATCATCAAACGGCAAGTTGAAATAATCATGAACAAATAGCGCCGCATCTTTCGGGTCTTTACTTAACTTTTCTGCATATTCACCGATTATATGGATTTGAGCAATTTTTTGTTCATAATATTGCTCTAGCCGGATATAGTCAGACTTTTTATATAACTCTGGTCGCCTCTTTTCATTCATCTTGATGCGCATCGCGTTATAATAAACAAAGAAAGCACCATCTATGCGAAGTAAATTATTAGTCGTTAGGAAAAACAGTGATTTCGTAATCTCACTATAGTTTGCATTTTTGTCTCTATATAGGCTTTTTTTATAATATTCTTGTACATTTTTTAAAGAAAAGTTAACGGTTACTTCTTCTTGTTTTTCCGTTTTTATCGTTTCGGCCTTTTTATATAAGTATCCGAAAATAATTGATGCTATCCGATACATTTTTCGTCGTTCTTCTTTAATCTCTTCAATGTTTCTATCCCACTTATAACGAATACTATCGCCTTCTTCTTTGCTGATTACTAAATACTTTTCACGGGTTAGATAATTAATTAATGCTTTAATCTTTACAATATTAATTTTGTTTTTCTTTTGCTGATAAAAGAAATGTTCGACAATAGCTTTATAATCAATGAGTGTTGGCTCTTCTTTTATAATTTCAAATAGATGCTTCTCTAGTTCCCCAATCTCATTTAATTCACTTTCCATTGTTTTGTGGGATTTTGATCCTACATATGACTCTAAATCTGTGTCATTTTCAAGAACGCCAACTTCCCGCAGCCAATTTAATATTTCTACAATTTCTTGTTTCGGAAATCCTAATTCATTAGCGAGATAATCAACCTTCGCCGTTGGGTCATCACGGGAAGTTCTTTTAATTGTTAATAATTTACTAACAATCCTTTTAGCGGCGTCAAAATTAGTTTCTTCCATTAATTTTGCCGACTGTGTGAACTTTTGGATGGCATCTTCGACATTGCTTACATTTAAACTATTACCATAAATTGAGGGATTATTTTGACCTCTTTCGATGTAACCAGCGCGCTCTAATTCGTTAACCGCGGTTTTAATCTTCGTTTCGGCTTCTTTTGGGTCACTAAATCCAGCTTCAATTGCAAGTTCATATGGGGTAATGTTAATGTACTTTCTTTTTAAAGTCAATTTTCTAATCGCTTTCCACACACCATTAATTTCACTATGTAACAATTTTGATCTTTGCAATAAGGCAAAATTATTGTTTAAATCATCTTTATTGTATAAAAGATAACACTTGGCATTGCTTCCATCTTTACGGCCAGCGCGTCCTGCTTCTTGAATATAATCTTCTAACGATGAGGATACATTGTAATGAATAACCATTTTAACGTCATCTTTATCAACACCCATGCCAAAAGCATTGGTTGCGACGATAATATTAATGTTGCCTTTAATAAATTCATCTTGATTTAAAACTTTAGTATCCTTATCAACTTGTCCATGGAAATAAGTTGCCGGATATCCATCATGATCTAATCTTTTCGCTAATTCTTCAGTTGTTTTTGTGCGGCTTGTGTAAACAATTATTGGCTCCTTACACCCTTCAATTAAATTTCGTAACTGTTCATAACGATCTTCATCATCTTTAACAAACTTTACTTCAAACGTGAGGTTATCACGCCCAGCGGGATGAATATGGTCGACAAATGAAATATCGAGATGTTCTTTAAAATAATCCCTTATATCATCAATGACTTGAGGTTTAGCAGTCGCTGTTAAACATGAAACAGGAATTTTTACTCCTCTTTCATTTTCAATGTCTTTAATAAACTTACCAATATATTGATAATCACTGCGGAAATCTTGACCCCAACTTGAAAGGCAGTGGGCTTCATCGATTACAAAGCGCGCAACATTGCGACGTAATAAAAGCGTCTTAATTGTTTGACTACGCAAACTTTCCGGCGCAATGTAGAGGATATGTGCTCTTCCATCACGCACAAATTCAAATGCTTTCTGCCGTTGAATTGGGTCCAATGATCCGTTAATTGTTGTCGTATATATTCCGCCTATTGATTTTTGCAGCGAATCAACTTGGTCTTTCATTAACGCTTGAAGTGGGGAAATAACGACCGTGAGCGCTCCTTCATTTGCCCCCGCAAGTAAGGCGGGGATTTGGAAAGTAATCGACTTGCCGTATCCTGTCGGAAAGACTACTAATACTGATTTGCCTTTTATACCATCAACGACCGCATCACGTTGTAGCTGTTTTCCCTTATAGTCCCGAAATGAATCATAATTGAAATAAAAGGATAGTGCTTTTTCGGCGCTTAAGTAGTTATTGCAGTATTCACATCCTTTGCGGCACGGTATACCTCTTAATTCATGGAGAATTGTTTGCACTTTAGGAAATTTGTTATTTACCCAATGCGGTATCAAAGAATCTTTTACAAAAGAAATAATACTTAAAACATAAGCAAGCTCGACCGGATTATTTTTAATGTAGTAATTTAACGGTGCATTACTACAAAAATAAGCACCAAATTCCTTCTCAATTAATGCTTTAGTGTTTTTAAAACCGACCTTAATACCATTAAAATGCAAGAATCCAGCATACTCTTCTTGTTTTCTTAATAATAAATAATATATTTCCTTTTGCGCTTTAGGGAGTGCCTTAAATGCGGCAACTAGCCGATTAAATAAGTCCCGCACCTTTTTACTATCACTGTGCGGATTATTTGGATCAATCGTTAGAACCTTGTCATCCTTTGTTAATTTGTGACTTGCATTTTTAGGGAATAATAAAGGTGACCACACTAAAGTATCAATTGGAATTTGGTCCTTATCTAATTTGACATACTTACCGTCATGCGCAAAATAGTTATGGGCGACAACATACTTTTTCCCTTGAATATAATTGTAAAAATGTTGGATTTTATCACTATGAAAAACACTAGTGCCATCAGTCGTAGCACCGATGTCGACAACAGCGCCGTTTTTATTTACTTCTAAGTCAAAAAATACAATATTATTCACTATGTGTACCTTATAAGGCTTATTACAAGTAATAAACTACCTAATATTATATCAGTTAGCGGCAATTATTTCATTTATTAGCTAAATAGTGTATCAACATACAAACAAGAATTATTAATTATTAAATAATATAAATAAAAAACTTCCCTACTGAAAAGACATCATTCTATGATGATTTAGCTTTTTTAATTTTCTTTTGTGCCGTTAAATAAAGATAAATCCCACTTCCTAAGAAACTTAAGGATACAAAAAGCATTAAACTAAAAATAAGCATCGCCCCTAAATTAAATAACCCGGTCGGCAAAAGTGTCATATCATCAAACTCCCAATTTCCTTGCGGGAAAAAGAGGTGATGGAAGAAGGTAAATGCTTTTTCAAAGTCAATAAGCATGAAAGCACCAATAATAAGTAATAAGACAAGAAAGAATGTCGGAACACTAAAAAGGGCCGTTCCTAACTTCTGCTTCAAGAATAAATTTTTACGCAATTTAAAGTAATAATAACTAATGCTAATAAAGATTAAAGTTGCAAAGATAAAGATAGCAAGGATTATTCCTAGTATTGCCCGTACGTCATGCATATGCATTAATTCAAGTTCAGTGTAAAAGTTAACTTGCTCCCCGTTTCGGGTTACAACCGATTGTAAAGAGTTATTAATAAAAGTGAAATATAAAAATAATATTATTACGGACTAGTGTTAAATCTTTTGCGCTGATCTTTAATTCATCTATTACGGCAAACTTTTTAAAAGCATAATCATAAAATAGCGGATTAAAAAAGACAAGATAAATCGCTAATATTAAAAGCATTATGTATAGTGATAAAACGAGCACAAAGAGTAAAAACCTGTGCCCTTATCATTACTTTTCCGCTTAAAGAAATTAACTTTACTCATTAAATAATATTAACATATCTCTTTGTTAACTTCTAAAGCTTTAAACTTATCGATTGTTAAGTGTTTTTAAATCAATAGTGAAATAAACCCGCTATATTAAAAGTAGTAAAGGGAATAAAACGTGATATGTATCATTACATTGTAAAGGAAAGACTACTTAATTCATTTAAAGCTTTAAACGAAGGCCGCTATGAATTAACCACGCGACAATTTCATAAAACTAAAGCCACCCACTGGTTTTCCGGTGAAAATCATCCTCTTAGTGGTCTAAGAACTAAAATTGAAGATATTTATGCGTGGTATCTACCCAAAACAGATGAAATTGTTTATTTTCTAACTTTTATCTATTTCTTTGAACTTCAAATTTTTAACTAGTCGCAAGATGATTATTTCATATGTGGTTTTATCCACTAGTTCTTTAATGTCGGATAATAATTGATCTTCAGTATCATCCATTACTGTATCCTTTGACTCAAGAACTGCGCTTTCCATCCATTCCGTAAGTTTGTTTCTTTCGCGAATTGTTTTTCTTAAATGCATGTTCGCCACATTTTTGCAAATAGCGATGCACCAATATTTAAAGTTTACTCTTTTATCATTTTTGAAGGTTTGGATCGTATAACCTATTTAATATTCAATGTTTTTAGACAAAAAAAGCCCACAAGGGGCTATTTTTCGTATATTTTGCTGATTTTTGCAACCAACCAAATATTTTTTTGGAGTCATTATAGACCCTAATGGGTAAGACTAAAAATTTTATAAAAATGTTAAACTGGTTAGTTTTTACCCTCATAATCCCTTTTGGTTATTCTTATATACTTCTAAGGGAACTCCACAGAAAGTTGGTAACAGTGCCTAACTGGTTAATTTTAACCATGTTGGTAATAATAAGAGAAACTGAGGTAAAATAAAGCTGTTGTTTTAGTCATTTGAATCTTCAGTTTTATATTTTGAAGCCATAGTATTAAAGTTTTTTTCGATATCGTTAACTATTTTATTTTTATTTTCAATTAAATTGTTGATTTTTTTGGATAAATTATCATATATTATTTTTTCTGCCTTATTGACAATTTCAACATTCTCGCACGGCTCACATAATTCAATATCGTCACGTTTCAATATATACAAGATAAGATTTTTTACATCCTTAGAACTAATGTTGGTAATAGGTTCTTTAACTATTTCCCCTTCGTTTTTTTTGTAATAATAAGCCTTTTTATTTTCAACGATTAAAGCTTTCATAAATTTCACCCCTTTTATCATATGCTTCATCTCCACCCTCCATCATTTCAATTGAATTTACCTTTGATTCATCTTTTAATAGATTCATAACTGCATGATAATAATCGTCAACTTTTTCTTCGTTAGATAAAAACCATTTATACAATAACACCTTCCATTTGGTTGACACATTTAAAGATATGTTTAAGTCTCTTTTGGTTAAGTTTAAACTGCGCAATATATCTTCAGTTTTTTGTTTTTCTTCTTTCTCTTCATCTGTTAAAAAATCATCATCCATCATATCAATTTCGTAATCAATCAAAGAACCAGATGGACGTTCATTATCAAGATAATAGTTATAGTTTTCTAATTTAATTAATTCCTCATTTTTTAATTCTTCAATTTTATTATAAATAAGATTATTAATGCAATAAATTTTCCCAATACTATTTTTCCCAAATCTTCCCGCTCGTCCCGCTACATTTAGAACATCAATATCACTAAGCTTTACATTTCCAGTCTGAAGTGTAGTAAAAATTAAATTCTTTGCTGCGCTGTTTACTCCTTCAGTAAAAGATGTCGTAACTATTAAAGTGTGCAATATATCTTCTTCAAATAGTTTTATTATTTCCCGTTTAATATATCTAGGAACTGGAGCAATGTAAATCCCTATCCCCTTTTCTAGACTCGAAATCACATTCCATCTAGTATTAGAATCAATAGTAAAGTTATCATTTAAATGCCTTAGAAACTTTGTAAATCTATCATTATTTGGCATATTATATAAATTGGATGGGTATTTAGAAGCTATTTCGTAAGCCATACCATAACCACTTACATAAACAATATTTTTCTCTTCTTTCAAGCACTCAATTATTCTAGCTGCTTTATAAGAAATTGAGCTTGATTTTCTGTATCCTGATCTTTCATTTGGAAAGCATTTGTGAAATGATTCAGTATCAGATATATTAATATGCTCGTGCGAAACATATTTAAGCTTTCTATCTATTTTCTTAATATTATGTGTATTAAGAAATCTATTCATTGAATTAGTTGATTCATATGTAAATGGGGACAAAAATATTACTCTGCCATTAGACTTAGCAATAATATCTGCAACTTTTCTAAATCTCAATGAGAGCGAATTAATGAAGTCCGAAACTCTTTCGCTTTGAAAATCCATTATTTTATAGGTTTCATCCATAATAATAAGATCAATGTTAAATGTATCATTTTTTTCATAAAATATCAGAAAACGTTCAGGTGTAAGAAATAATATATTCTTATCGAATTCGTTAAGTTGCGGTTGTGTAGAAATGTTTATTCCGTCTTTGTTCTCTATATACTTTGTGAACTTTATGTACAATTCTTCTAATAGGGAGTTTGTTGGAACAATATAAATAATGTTAGAAAATTCATTTAAATAAGTTAAAACAAAGTCATTTACTATACTTGTTTTCCCAAAAGAAGTTGAAGCTGAAACAAAAACTTTTTTGTTTTTTCTTAATTCTTCAAATAAAGACATTTGTCCGCTATTTAAATAATCTAGCTGAAGTGAAGAATATGAGTTTGTGGTGAAAAAATCATTAAAATAAAAATAATCTTTTTCCTCTTCGTCCAAGTACATTAAAAAACCATAAGATTGTGTTAAACTAATCATTAAAAAAAACAAATCTAAATTTTTTTTATATTCATTATCCTTTAGTAGTTCATTCATTAAGTCGATAATTTTTTGTTTAGTTATTGCATCTGCTTCAAGGTAATAATCATTTATTTTATTCAAAATTTCTGCCCTAGTCATGATTTCATTCATAAAAACTATTTATTTCCTCCTTGATAATCATACTTTTATTCTTTGTAGGAATAAAAACTATTTCATAACCATAGTTTGAAATTCCCAATATACTAAATTGGTTTTTGATTTCTTGCATTAATTCATCATATATCATATTTAAATCATCTGGGTTCTGAGGTTTATCTTGAAATATAGCAAAACAAACAAAATTAATTTTTATGTTTTTATCAATTATAATATCCACAAATTTTTCAGGATTATCAATAGAATTAATTCTTCTATTTATATCAGCGAAAATGCCAGAAATAATTTTCCTATCTTGTTTTAGGCAAGATAAATCTTTTTTCAATACAAATCCAAAATACTTATTTAAATAATCTGCCCTTAAGTGTGGAATTTCTCCCTTAGATATATCGTTCAACAAACTTCTTTTTGCATCATGCTTATTTCCTACAAATTTTGCCTCACTTAAATATAATTCAATATTATTACCATTAAAAACATAACCTATTGAATCGATTCCTTTTGTTTCACTTTGCAAACTGTAGCCTCTTTTGCTACCATAAGAGAGTAAAATTTTTCTATCACAAACTAATCTTAAATAAATATCTAAAAATAGCTCCCCATAAATTCCACTTATGCTTGTTTCCCTATGTGGAACCAAAGTCGAATCATTCCAAGTTCTTTTTGAATATATCGTTAATTTATCATCTATATCACCAGTTATATCCATAGTCTCGATAAAATCTTCATTTTGAACATATATAGGCAAATAATATCCAAAACACTCCTTAAAATTAACCAACTCTTTTTCTGTATCATAAAAGAACATTATACCAGGGTTACCATTAGTTAACATCATTTTATTTGAAAAAATTTTATTTTTATGAATTTTTGAATAATGACCAATTAAAATATCTAAATTTGTGTCCATAATCCACCTTTCATACGAAATTTACCTTTTTAAAAACTATATGTCTTAATATTTATTTTATCATAAGATATATTTATATAAAACTATGGCAACTAAGTACAAATTTTTTAAATTAGAATATTATCGTTTTGTAAACATATAAGAATTATTTTCTGTAATAATGCAAATAGGAAAAATAAGTTAACGTAAATTTGTATAATTAAATTGTCATAACAAAGCCATATAATTCTGTTAGTAATCGTATAATGATTAAAAATATACGGTTCGGACACCTGTCAAGTTTGATAATTTTTGCATGAAAAAAGCCTTAGAAACGCAACTACTTCTAAGGCTTATAAATTTCTATAATCGCTTTATTGGCTTAATAAAGCCATTACTAAAGCAAGATTTAATTGGAGCTTCCAGTCGGATTTGAACCAACGATCATTGAGTTGCAGTCAATTGCCTTACCACTTGGCTATGGAAGCGCTAAGCCATTATAGCAAAAAACAGTTATATTTTTCAATTTCTATTACTACTTCTATTAAATATAGGCACATCCCCTATAAATTTTCACATATGTTGGGGTGAAAGTGCATCCGTATTTGCGAAAACACATAGTTCATTCTATAATGAGAATGGAGGAATAAATATAAAAAAAATTAAAATCTTTGCAGCAAGCCTCATCCTTGTGCTCCCTTTCTTAATGGCGAACTCACCTGCGCCATGGCCTCAACCAGAAGATTATGAATCTTATACAGCAACACCGATTGTAGAAGGGGGCAATGGTGTTGATAATTGGACGTACACCACAACATTAAAAAATACCGGTGACGGATTTATTAATCTTGATTTTATTGATTTGCATGACGGTGACACTTATGTTAGTCAACTTTATGACATTCCTGGAATGTATATAAGAAAAGATGAAACACGCGAACTAGTGTATACCCTGCGTCAAAAAGTCGAAGACCCAAAACTTAAAGTACGCGCTCTTTTAAGTCCTGCTTCCGGCATTACTTTTACGCTGGACGGCACGATTACAAAAGAAGAAAATGCAACCTACACAAGAATATATGGTAAAACAATCTATAAATACTCTTTTAACGCTGAAGAAAAAGGGCTAAAAGCTAGTACATATTACACGCGGATCACAACCTATAGTTTTGGCGGTGAAGATTTCCATGGCTCACTTGGAGATGGTAAAGATGAATTTGGTTTCTATAGTGATCAAGATATCGATGTGAGCACCATTCAAATAAAAGGCGTCACCTTCTTTGAAGGCAACAAAAATTCGATTTCTAAATTCATTAGCACTTTAGTGCAGCTTGGCCTAATAATCGGCGGTATTGTTATTCTTAGTATCGTGGCAGTTGTCGTTATTATTGTCGTCGTCGTGACGCGCAAGAAAAAGAAAGCTGCATAAAAAGATTAAAACATAAAAACTAATGACGAGGGTCCACACCGTGGGCCCTTTACTAACATCGATAATATTAAAAGTATAAAAGGCACGGCCCACTAAGTATGAACTTATGTTCGCACCAAGGGCAAATAAGAATACTTTAGTAAACTTCAACTTAAAGATAAAAGTAATTAATATTGCTTCAATGATAATCGTAAATACTTCAAAACTTAAGAGCATAAGCAAATACACTTCTTCACTTTTAGCAAAGATAAGTACGAAATTCATTAAACCATTTAAGATAATGTTCATTAATAAAACAAAGGTAAGATATTTCTTATCATGTTTCTTTAAAAAGAAATACCATAATGTTTCAATAAAAAGCGTGATAAAAAGCGCAAAGAGCATGAAGTTAAAGCGCGATAAATACTTACTTATGACATCCATAGCTTAATCTTACCATTAATGTAATGGATTATGTCGTTGTTATTGGCAAAGAAAACTTACTAATGTATAATTATTACATTAGGAGGTAGTTATGGCACTTATCCTCGAAGTGAAAAATATTACAAAAACATTCAATCTATCACGAAAACAACAAAAGATTGAAAAAACAAATACGAAAAAAAGAGTCGCCGTTAATGACCTTTCTTTTAATGCTTATAGAGGGGAAATATACGGTTTACTCGGTCCAAATGGGGCTGGTAAAACAACCGCTTTACGCATTATTTCGACCCTTATTAAAAAAGAAACAGGTGAAGTTCTTGTCAATGGCTATAGTATTACGAAAGAACCGCATAAAGTACGGAGTCAAATTGGCTTTTTAACGAGTGAATTAAAGCTTGATGAATTCTTTACTCCCAATTACTTATTTGATTATTTTGCGGCGTTACATAAAGTAGATGAGAACATCGCTAAAGCGCGGAAACAAAAACTTTTTGATCAATTTGGGATCAGTGAATTTAAAGAAGTAAAAGTAAGTGATTTATCAACGGGGATGAAACAAAAAGTCTCACTCGTCATAAGTATTGTCCATGACCCCAAAATCATTATCTTTGATGAACCGACGAATGGCCTTGATGTTATTACCGCCAAAACCGTCATCGACTTTTTACTCGCTTTAAAAGCC
>JBAZCS010000021.1:0-16138 GCA_041654855.1 Bacilli bacterium
TCATTTCTAAAGACGCTCCGCCGCCCGTACTTATGTGGCTAAAGGCTTCCTTATACCCAAATTGCGCGACCGCCGCCGCACTGTCACCGCCACCAATAACAGTAAAGGCACCTTGGAGTTTGCTAATAGCTTCGCAAACAGCGCGCGTTCCTGCTTCAAAGTCTTTTTGTTCAAAAACACCCATTGGTCCATTCCAAAATACCATTTTTGCTTTACTTAATTCGTTCGCAAATAAGGCTTGGGTTTTCGGACCAATATCCATTCCTTCAAAACCTTCAGGAATATTTGGACCATCCACTACAACTTTTTTTGTCCAATCTTTAAAGGCGTCAGTGGCGACACCATCAATTGGTAAAAGAATTTTGTGTGGTGCTTTATCTAAGCATTTTTTCGCAAAGTCAACTTGATCTGGTTCAAATGGGGAAATACCAACTTCTTTACCAAGCGCGACTTGGAAGGTATACGCCATAGCGCCGCCAATTAACACTTTGTCACATTTGTCAAGTAATGTTTCAATAACTTTAATTTTATCACTTACTTTAAAGCCACCAATAACGGCAACATAAGGCCGATCTTCGTCACTTACATGGACCGCACGGCCAAGCGCTTTTACTTCTTTTTCCACTAAAAAACCAATCGCAACTTCTCTACCATCTTTTTTAAGTAATTCGGGTACGCCATAAGTTGAAGCGTGCGCGCGGTGGGCGCTACCAAAAGCATCCATGACGAATACATCAGCAAAACTTGCCCATTTAGCGGCGAGTTCAGGATCATTTTTCTCTTCCCCTTTTTCATAACGGGTGTTTTGTAATAATAACACTTCACCGGGTTTTAAACTAGCGACTAAAGCGTTAACTTTTTCGCCACTTGGCTCTTCGCTAAATTTAACTTTATCGTTGCCTAAGATTTCACTAAGACGGCGATAAACAATGACCATATTGTTTTTTGCTTTCGCGGCGGCAACTTCTTCCGCACTTAATTTATGTTTGATTTTGCCTAAGTGCGAAAATAAAACGACTTTCGCTCCTTCTTTAAGCGCGTGTTTAATTGTGGGTAAGGCTTGGACAATTCGATTGTCGTCACTAATAACATCACCTTTAAACGGGACATTAAAGTCTGCGCGAATGAGTACAGTTTTGTTTTTTAAATTTAAATCTTTAATTGTTTTTTGCATTTTTTCTCCTCAATTTAAGAAAAGCGCCCGAAGGCGCTTTGTTAAGCATTTTGTTACTTATTTAAGGCCGCGGATTTTAACGACTTCACGGGCTAAGCGGACGTATTGGGCCACATAGCTGTATTCGTTATCATACCACGCGGCGACTTTGACGATTTGTTCGCCGTTCGTTTCTAAAACTTTCGTGCCGGTTGCGTCAAAGATTGAACCATAAGAACTACCGATGATGTCACTGCTAACAATTTCATCTTCAGTGTAAGCAAGAATACCTTTTAAGGTTGTCGCTGCTGCTTCTTTCATTGCACTATTAATTTCTTCAACAGTGACTTTCTTCTTTAAGACGACGTTTAAGTCGACGAGTGAACCAGTTAAGACTGGAACACGAAACGCGCCACCATCAAGTTTTTTATTAAGTTCAGGAATAACAAGGCCAATTGCTTTGGCGGCTCCGGTTGAGGATGGAACAATGTTCATCGCCCCGGCGCGTCCACGACGGTATTTGCCTTTCTTTGGTAAGTCGAGAATTGTTTGGTCATTCGTATAGGCGTGAACAGTAGTCATAAAGCCACGTTCGATACCAAATTTTTCTTCTAAAACCTTTGCAACTGGTGCTAAGCAGTTCGTTGTACAACTGGCACCACTAACAACGGCCATATCTTTCGTTAATTTATCGGTGTTAACACCGTAGACGAAGGTTGGGGTTTCTTTATCAGCAGGAGCGCTAATAACAACACCTTTCACTCCTTTTTGTAAGTGGACAGAAGCATCTTCTTTCCCACGGAAGCGACCAGTACATTCAAGTACGATATCGACTCCATATTTTGCCCAGTCTAATTTTGTTGGATCAGGTTGTCCAAAGACTGGAATTTCGCGTCCTTTAAAGACAATAGCGGTACCGTCAGCACTAACACCAATATCGTCGACATGGAAATTACCATGGGCGGTATCATATTTAAGTAAATATGCGAGGTTAGCGGCGTCCGTTAAGTCGTTAATAGCGACGACTTCCATATCGCCTTCTTCGACGATACGACGGAATGAGAGACGACCAATGCGTCCAAATCCGTTAATTGCAACTTTAATTGCCATAATAGTCCTCCTTCTTTATGCGCTTTTATTATACAACAAACGAAATGATTTTGGACAACATAAACTACGAAAAACGAAAGAAAAAACGATAAATAGGGAAAAATATACCGAAAGTCGTGTTAATCAATGGTTTTCTTACAACATTTATTTAATTAGAAAGTAATTCAATTCCGAGTACAAGCGAAGAAACGGTTATATCAAAGGCACTACTTAGGCGCCCTAAAATCATTAAAGTAGGGTTCCGTCGTCCATTTTCTAAGTCACATAAGTAGTTATGATTAATATTTGAACGCACGGATAATTCTAAAAGGCTCCACCCTTTAGCTTTCCGTAATTGTCGTAATCTTATGCCAAACTTTTCATGTAATTCCATATGTTATTCCTTAAAAGGGGCCGCTAGTTCCCGTAATTTAATGAATAGATGATTAACATTCCCTTTACTTATTGGTTTTGGGGCCTTAAGTTCTTGGGTCATTAGTTCTGCTAACTCATTTAAAGTGGCGTCTTCATGTTCTAACCGTAGTTTCATGAGGGTGCCAAGTTTTATGTTATCAAGCGGCATATCGCCATACACGCGCTTTACAATATTAATGTTTTCAATTTGCGCTTCACTACTCCGTAATGTTTTATTATAATTTGCTTCATCACAAATAAACATCCGGTTCGTCGTGTTTTGCATATCGCGATCAATGCGAATACTTTCAAATTCTAAAGAAGCGTTTGCGGCCCCGACAAAGACGAGAAAAGTTGATATTTGATCACTTCGTTTTAAATATACAATATATTTATCGCGTCTTTTACTAACTTTAGCGTTAAAGCGCGTTTTTTCAAACCGTTCCAGCATGCGCGCTAAACGATGGGCATACCGTTCATTATTAACAACTATTTCTAAATGATAATTGCTACTTACCGGACTCGTCATTGAACCGCTTGCTAAAAAAGCCCCAGTAAAGTAACCGCCTAAAGTGTCATCACTATATACAATTTTGCGACTAACAGCACTATCATAAAAATCAATCGCTAATGTTTCAATTATTTCATCCACTCGTTCAGCAATAACAACATTAAACTTAATCTTTTTTCCAAACTTTCGATTTGTAATATACGAAAAGTTTGGTTCAAAGCCAAAGATATCTTTCACTAATTGATATATATACTTTGCAACTTTGGCATTTTCCGTGCTTACTTTAATAACTTCATGATTATCGCGAATAATAAAATGCCCACTATGTTTAATAATGGCGGCAAGGGTTGCTTTGCGACGCGGTAAACTATAGTTTAAGGTATTAAAAGTAATATCTTCTTTGGCTTTTACAGTAAATGATACATTCATGACTATATTATAAAGGAAAAGAGGCACTAACGCCTCTTTTTTCACCTATTAAGAGTGTTATTATTTCCGTTTAATATAACGATTCGCCGCTAAAGCAGCAATTGCTCCATCATTTGTCGCCGTTACAATTTGCCGTAACACTTTCTTATTAACGTCGCCAATACTAAATAATCCTGGAACACTCGTCATCATTTCTTGGTCAACAAGGACGAACCCTTTTTCATCGCGGACGTCAAATTCACTTAAAAAGTCCGTCACCGCATCACTACCGACAAAGGGGAACACTCCTTTAACATCAAGGGTTTCTTCTTTGCCATCATTAATATTTTTAATAAGAATACTCGTTACTCCGTTTTGATCACCAAAAACTTCCACCGGAATCGAATTTAAATGAAACTCGACATTTGGTGAATTACGTAATTCTTCCATTAGTGATTCAGCGGCTCTAAAGTTTTCATTACGGTGTACGATATGAATCTTTTTAACAATTTTAGCGACAAACACTGCTTCTTCAATGGCTGAATTACCGCCACCTATAATAACAATAGCGTCATTTTTATAAAGGTTACCGTCACAAACCGCACAATAACTTACGCCGCGGCCCGTATATTTTGCTTCCCCGGGAATTTTAAGTTTACGCTCTTGCGTTCCCGTCGCCACAATAACAGCTTTGGCATATATTTCTCCTTCATCGCTTTCGACGACAAAGTGCGTTTCTGCTTTTTTAATCTTACTTACATCTGCGTAATCAATTTCAATCCCAAGTTCGCGTACTTGTTCAAACATTTTAAAAGCAAGGTCGGGTCCGGTAATGTTAGTAACACCGGGGTAATTTTCGACTAATTGCGTAATATTCATCTTGCCGCCGGGAGCGTATTTATCAACAATTTTAACTTTTGTATTTGCCCTTGCTAAATAAATAGCTGCGGTCATTCCTGCTGGTCCCGCACCAATAATTAATACCGGATGAATTACTTTTTCATTACTCATTTTTCAATAATCTCCATTAATTCACTTAAATCATTCAAAACATACGTCGCTTTTAATTCTAATTTATGCACACGGCGATACGGCGCAATAAAGGCGACATCAACACCAGCATCTTTCGCGGCTAATATATCGCGCCAATTATCGCCGACTAATAATGTTTTTTGCGGTTTAGCCCCAAGTTTTTTAATGATCGCATTTAAGCCTTCACCACTTGGTTTACGCGCATAACCATCATCACCGCACACAATCATTTTAAACTTCGAATAAAGACCATGTCTTTTTAATATAAGTTCCGTGGTAAAGCGGGAACGGCTCGTAAAGATTGCGACATTTACTTTTTTGCCCTTCAAAGCTTTTAAAACATCTTTCACCGGCGGAAATAATGTAATATCTTTTGCACTGTCGGGCGCTAATTCATAATATGCATTTCTTAATTCTTTAATATCGTACCCGGGAAACAAAAGCGGCAACGATTCATCAAGCGACGGACCATTTAAAAAGAGTAAGTCATCAATTGATACATCTTTTTTAATAAGAAACTTTTTACTCATCTTTAAGCCGATTTTTACAAGCGCTAAATCACTATCAGCGATTGTGCCATCAAAATCAAACACGACTAAATCATACTTACTCATCGCTATTCTCATCCTCTTCTTTATGAGTGTCTTCTTCATTTACAACTGGTGCCTTTTTATTCTTTAGTTTCAAGTATTGTTTTTCAAAATCAACAATGTGATTAATAATAATTAATAAAACACCGATAATTAATAAGATAAGGGCATTATATTTTGACCATTCGCCTCTCGTTCCCATCCGGAATGATGGGTCACGTAACGGCTCCATAATAAAGCGCACTAAGCCGTACCACACTAAATAAAGAAACGCTAAATCTAATGGCTTTTTATATTTTTTAAGCCCTTCACCAACCGCATAACGTATCACAAAGTAGCCCGTTAAGTTTAAAAGTGATTCGATGAGGAAAAATGGTTGACGATATTCCCCAGCGATAAACATATTGCGTTTAACAAATTCGGGTACAAACCACCACGCTTCAATGTTTGTAATTACTCCGCCATACACTTCTTGATTAAAGAAATTGCCCCAGCGACCGACCGCTTGTGCGACTAAGATAGTGGGCACAATAATGTCAGCGGCAAAAAAGATACTATATTCTTTCCGCCGGGCGACAAAAAACCAAACCCCGGCAATAATACCAAATAATGCTCCTCCCATAATGGCAAGACCGCCATCACGAATCGCAAAGATTTGCGTCCAATCAGCAGCGAAACCGCCACTTTCCCATTCACCAATAACGTACCATATGCGGGAACCGATAATACCCGCCGGGAAAGCAACATAAAAGACATTTTCTAAAATACCGTGCCGTCCATACTTTTTATAAAATTCATGGTCACTTATAAAATAAACAAGAATAGCGCCCCCTAAAATAAAGATAGCGTAAAAAGCAATAAACGGATTATTTAAAGGAATACCTGACGGTAAAGGAAACTTAATAAGCTCAGCAAAAGTTAACCCATCTAGTAATAAAAAGAGAAATAAAAGACTAAAAACAAGACTTAAGTATGTAATAAGTTTTGATTTATAAGTTGCAACTTTTACAACATTAAACTTATAGTAATGAAGAATAAAACTTGTTACAAACAGTAAAAATGCCGCCATTGTTAATACACTACCACTCATAATCATCACCGCATAAAGCGTATTTGTCGTAGTAAGTGCAAATGGTAAAAATAATAGCATAAATGAAAGGGCACCTACTAATACGCTAAGAGCGATAAGCCGATGTTTCCCTTTAAATAACGTTGTCACATCTTCTTCTTTTTTAACAAAGTCCGCTAAACTTAAGCCAAGCATTGTCAAAGATCCTAAAAAGATAAGACCAAAAATGACATACATGGCAATGGCAAGTGGACTATTAAGTGCTAAATTCATCATATATTTATTTCTCCTTTGTTAAATATGGCTTTAAAAACCGACCGGTATGACTTTCTTTTACTTTTACAATGTCTTCCGGTGTTCCCGTTGCGACGACATAACCACCATGGTTTCCGCCTTCGGGACCAAGGTCAATTATATAATCTGCCACCTTAATAATATCAAGGTTATGCTCAATAACGATTACGGAATCACCGTTATTAACAATTGCTTGTAACGCTAAGATTAAACGACTGACATCATCGGTATGTAAACCGGTCGTTGGTTCATCTAATAAATAAAGCGTTTTTCCAGTTGGTCTTTTTTGCAGTTCAAACGCTAATTTTAAACGTTGCGCTTCGCCACCACTTAATTCTGGTGCTGGTTGTCCTAGTTTAATATAGCCTAACCCAATATCATTTAAAGTTTGTAATCTTCGTAAAATATTGGGGCGATTTTCAAAGAAACTTACTGCCTCTTCAACTGTCATATTTAAAACATCAACGATATTTTTATTACGATATTTAATCGCTAAAGTGTCATCATTATAACGTTTTCCGTCACAAATCTCACATTTTACATAAACATCGGGTAAAAAGTTCATCGAAATACGCGTCACTCCCGCCCCTTCACAATGTTCACAGCGGCCGCCACGTGTATTAAAGGAAAATTGGCCCTTATCAAACCCACGTGCTCGAGCGTCAACTGTCTGGGCAAATAAATCACGAATATCATCAAATACTTTCGTATATGTTGCCGGGTTACTACGCGGTGTTCTGCCAATCGGATCTTGACTAATATTAATGACTTTATCAATATGTTCAAGCCCTAATATTTTTTCATGTTTCCCCGGATACGTTTCCACCCGTCTTAAATACCCATCGACCGCCTTAAAAAGTACTTCTTCGATTAAACTACTTTTACCCGAGCCACTCACACCCGTTACAACTGTAAACGTATTAAGGGGGAATTTAACATCAATTTGCTTTAAATTGTTCACTTCAGCTTTCTTAATTTCAATGAAGTTTCCGTTTCCCTTCATTCGCCGCGGTGGTAAATGAATTTTCTTACGTCCCGCTAAATAATCACCAGTAAGGGACTTTGGACAATTAATAACATCTTCTAAAGAACCACTGACAACAACTTCGCCACCATGGACACCGGCTCCAGGACCAATATCGACAATGTAATCAGCGCTTCTAATCGTATCTTCATCGTGTTCAACAACAATTAAAGTATTCCCTAAGTCAACCATATCTTTTAACGCTTGAATTAATTTATCATTATCACGTTGGTGCAGCCCAATACTTGGTTCATCTAAAACGTAAAGCACACCCGTTAATTTAGACCCAATCTGCGTCGCAAGGCGAATACGCTGCGCTTCCCCACCTGATAAACTGCTGCTTGAACGGGCTAAGGTTAAATAATCAAGACCCACTTTAATTAAAAAGGTGAGGCGATGATCAATTTCATTGAGCACTAGTTGACTAATCGTTTGGTCAGTAATACTTAGTTTTTGCCGTGTTGCTTCTAAAAAAGTCTTTAATTCGCCAATTTGCATGACTGTTAAGTCATAAATGCTTTTATTATTAATTTTTACGGCTAAAGCTTCGTTATTTAAGCGTTGGCCATTACACGCGGTACACGTTGTATCACGCATAAATTTTTCATAATATTCGCGCATTTGATTGCTGACCGTTTCTTGATAAAGCCGTTCAATCCGCGCTTTGACGCCTTCAATTCTCCCTTTGCGGTGAATTGTGTTGCCGTTAACGGTAATAATTTTAAAGTCATGATTAACTTGACTACCGTTTAAAATAATTTGCCGATGGTCATTACTTAATTCTTTAAACGGAACATGCATCGGAATTTTATAATAATCACAAAGTTTTACAAACTCTTGCCATTCAATATTTTGCGTGCCAACAATGTTTTTATGATATTCGACCGCCCCTTCACTAAGGCTTAAACTCATATCAGGCACTAAAATATTAATATCGACTTCGCGCTTAATGCCAAGACCACGACATTCTTTACAAAAGCCCATCGGGGCGTTAAAGCTAAAAAGCCGCGGTTCAAGACGAGGGACACTAAAACCACAAATATGACACGAATTGTGGGCCGAAAACATTACTTCTTCATTATTAAGTAATAAAGTAATGTAGCCATGGCCATAATCAAGCGCTGTTTTAATGCCTTCAAAGATGCGCGAACGATTATCATCTTTTAACACAAGACGATTAATAACGAGGTCTAAATCATGGCGTTTGTTTTTATCAAGGTCACCAACTTCTTCTAACGTTTTAATTTCTCCGTTAATGCGTACTCTTAAAAAACCTTCTTTAGCAATCTTTTGTAACGTATCTTTATGCGTTCCTTTTTCCGCTTTGACAAGTGGGGATAATATTTGCACTCTTGTCTTTTCGGGATACTCAAATACTTTATTTAATATTTGTTCCGGTGAAAACGATTGAATCGGAATGTGATGGGTTGGACAATAAGGAACACCAATTCGTGCATATAGTAATCTTAAATAGTCATAAATTTCCGTAATGGTTCCAACAGTTGAACGCGGGTTATTACTTGTTGATTTTTGTTCAATGCTAATCGCCGGGCTTAACCCTTCAATTGAATCGACGTCTGGTTTAGCGACACTACCTAAAAATTGCCGGGCATAACTACTTAAACTTTCAACATAGCGTCTTTGCCCTTCGTTATATATTGTGTTGAGCGCTAAAGTGCTTTTCCCACTTCCGGAAAGACCAGTAAAAACGACTAATTTATTTTTCGGAATAGTGACATTGATGTTTTTAAGGTTATTGTCCCGAGCACCTTTTATAATAATGTAGTCTTTTTTATTCATACCCCTAATTTTACCTTATTTTGACCCTTTCTTTCAATAAAATGGCTTATCTTTATATATCACTACTTTTTTTAAAAAAATAATTTATAATAACACTAGTCGGGACGTAGCACAGCTTGGTAGTGCGCTACCTTGGGGTGGTAGAGGTCGTGAGTTCAAATCTCATCGTTCCGACCATTTTTTTATTTATAAGCAATAAAAAACCTCGGACCTTACATCCGAGGTTTTATTTATAAGTCTATTACTTATTCAAACTTTTTAAGTCTTAAGTAGCGTTTTTCTGCTTCTTGTTCAGACTTCGTAAGTAAGAATTCAGCGTTTTCGGGATTGACCGTTGGTAATTGACTAAACCGCGTTTCACCCATGACGAATTCACGGAATTGCGTGTAATCTGGTTCTTTCATATCCCAAGTTAATGGTGATTTACCTTGCGCTTCTAAGCGTGGGTCATAACGGAAGATTGGCCAATAGCCACTGGCGACTGCTTTCTTCTCAACACTGATGTGGTTACTTAAGCCACCTTTAATGCCGTGTTCGGTACATGGGCTATACGCAATAATAAGCGATGGACCGTTATAGCTTTCGGCTTCACTGATGGCGCGAATGGTCGCAACTGGGTTAGCGCCAAGCGCGACTTGGGCGACATAAACATCACCATAAGCCATGGCCATCATCGCTAAGTTTTTCTTCGCTCCCGTTTTACCGCTCGCGGCGAATTTAGCAATCGCTCCCGTTTGTGTTGCTTTACTAGCTTGTCCACCGGTGTTTGAATAAACTTCGGTGTCCATAACGAGGATATTAACATTTGCGCCGCTTGCTAAGACGTGATCTAAGCCGCCGTAACCAATGTCATAAGCCCAACCGTCACCACCGATAATCCACACTGATTTATCAAGAATGTCATCTTTATATTTAAGCGCTTCTTTAATGCCTTTATCTTTTGATTTTTCAATTAAGGCCACAAGTTCTTTCACATAAGTGCGCACTTCTTTACGATTTGTCGGATCGGCGATATATTTTTCAAGTAAAACTTTAAGTTCTGGTTCGACTTTATCAAGGGAATTTTTGAAGATGTCGGAAATAAGGCTTAATTTGTAGTCATTTGCCATCCGCATCCCAAATCCGTATTCGGCGTTATCTTCAAAGAGGCTATTACCCCAAGCAACCCCTTCACCGTCTTTATTCGTCGTAAATGGTGTCCCTGGAACACTACCGCAGTAGATTGAACTACAACCTGTAGCGTTAGCGACTAACATATCTTGGCCAAAGAGTTGGGTAATTAAGCGGTAATATGGTGTTTCACCACAACCCGCACAAGCGCCACTAATTTCCATGTAAGGCATTAAGAAACCAACACCCTTTGGTGTAGTAAGTGGGAATTTATCACTCTTATAAGTAACTTCTTTATATAAATAGTCAGCGGCTGGTTCATATTGGTATTCCCCTTTAGCGTCAACCATTTCTAAAGCTTTTTTGCCACCTTTACCAGGACATGTGACGACACAGAGTCCACAGCCAACACAGTTCATGGGGCTAACTTGAATGCGGAATTTAAGTCCGGCAACCGTTGGGCCCATTGCGGGTAGGACGTCATCTTTAACGTTTTCTGGTAACCCTTCAACTTCTTTTTCATCAAGTAAGAAGGGGCGAATGGTCGCGTGCGGACAAACGAGACTACAAGTATTACATTGAATACAATTTTCTTTCGTCCAATGCGGCACCATTGAGGCGATGGAACGTTTTTGTTTGAAGGTGATGTCATTTGTCATCGTGCCATCAAGTAAATCCCATTCCATAAAGGTTGAGACTGGTAAGTCATATCCTTCTAAGTTATCAATTGGGTTCACATATTCATCAAAGTAACGGTCGCCTAATAATTGACCAACTTTAAGTGGTTTAAGTTTTGCCCATTCAGGATCAACTTTAATTTCTTTAACCGCGGCGCCACCAGCGTCAATTGCGGCAAAGTTTTGTTCAACAATTTCATCCCCTTTACGGCCATATGCTTTTTCCGCATATTCCTTCATTAAATCTAAAGCTTGCGCGTACGGCATAATGTCTTGATTTAAATAGAAGAATGAAGATTGTAAAATGGTGTTTGTATGGCGACCCATACCAAGTTCTAAGGCAATCTTATTGGCGTCAATAACGAAGAATTTAGCGTTTTTCGTCGCTAAACCGTATTTAACGCGGTTTGGTAAGGCATTAATTAGTTCTTCACCTTCAAGTGAGGTGTTAAGTAAGAATGTACCACCTTTTTTAAGGTAGCGAATCATATCAAACTTATATAAGTAAGTGTCTTGTGATGCACTAATAAAGCTTGCGTTTTCCACATAATACGTTGAATGAATTGGTTTTTTACCAAAGCGTAAATAACTACGTGTTGGTCCGCCTGCTTTCCGTGAGTCATAGGCAAAATAAGCTTGCGCATATTGATTCGTAGCGTCACCAATAATTTTAATACTTGATTTATTCGCACTTACGGTGCCGTCACTACCTAAACCATAGAATAAACATTCCGTGTGGCCATTATCGATATGATAATCTTCATCAAATGGAACACTAAGTTTGGTGACGTCATCATTAATACCAATTGTAAAGGAATGCCATGGTTTTTGATCTAAGAAATCATAGACACCTTTAATATGTTTTGGTTGGGTGTCACGACTACTAATACCGTAACGTCCACCAACGATAACATCAACTTTACGGCCCACTTGTTTAAGGGCGGTTAATACGTCAACATAAAGTGGTTCACCAACGGCGCCGACTTCTTTCGTGCGGTCTAAGACAGCAATCTTTTTAACACTTGCGGGAATAACACTCGCTAAATGTTTGGCGCTAAATGGACGATATAAATGCACTTTGACAAGGCCAAGTTTTTCACCCTTGCCGTTTAAGTCTTCTACGACTTCGCGAATTGCTTCAGTAACACTTCCCATAGCGACGATAACTTTCGTTGCTTCGGGGTGACCAAAGTAGACAAATGGTGCGTATTCGCGACCACTTAATTTACTTGCTTTTTCAAAATACTTAACAGCGACATCAAGCACTTTCATATAGTGAGTATTTTGTGCTTCTTTTCCTTGGAAGGCGATGTCATCGTTTTCCGCTCCCCCTCTTGTTACAGGGTTAACGTGCGGGTTAAGCGCTCTTTTGCGGAAGGCAGCAACTTTATCTTCTGGTAAAAGTTTTTGCCATTCAGCGTCATCAACGACTTCAATGTTTTGAATTTCATGTGATGTTCTAAAGCCATCAAAGAAATGTAAAACAGGGGCGCTTGCGTCAATCGCGGTTAAGTGGGCAACGTGGGCTAAGTCCGCGACTTCTTGAACGCTATGGCTTGCAATCATCGTTACTCCCGTTTGCCGCACGGCGTAAATATCTTGGTGATCACCAAAAATACTTAATGAGCGCGAGGCAATACTACGCGCGCTAACGTGAAGAACAGCCGGTAAAAGTTCACCAACCCATTTATAAACGTTAGGCAGCATGAGTAATAAACCTTGTGACGCCGTATAAGTTGTCGCAAGGGCGCCTCCTTGTAAGGCACCGTGAACTGCACCAGCAGCCCCGGCTTCACTTTGTAATTCGGTAACTTTTACTTTACTACCGAAATAATTTAATTTACCTTGTGATGAAAATAAATCGACAAGTTCGGCCATCGGCGAAGATGGCGTAATTGGATAAATAGCCGCAATATCAGTGTATAGGTAGCTGACCCGCGCGGCGGCGGCGTTCCCGTCTAAGGAGAGAAAGGATTTTTTAATAGTCATATATTGACCTCCATATTAATTAATCTACTGCCTTATTATAAATAATAAGCGCTTTCATTGTAAGCAATGTTGTAAAAAGTCGCGAATAATTACCGATATATATGACTCATGTCAAAAAATAAGGAAAAAACTCCCGATAAAAGGGAGTTTAAGGCATATTTGGTAGACCGTACAGGATTTGAACCTGCGACCCGTTGATTAAGAGTCAACTGCTCTGCCAACTGAGCTAACGGTCCATCTTGGCTTTTTAATTATATACCTCTCACACTTTTTTGCAAGAAAAAAAGCCCTGGGTTTCCAGGGCTCTTATATTAAGTTTAATTAGCTAGCGATGAAGCAACCTTCAAAGTGGTAAGGTCCAAGGACAAATTCATTGTATGAACTTAATGGGCCTTCATAATAGAATGGTTTCGTTTCATTTGCTTGTAAGAATGCTTTAATCTTTTGTTGTTCTTCTGCACCCATATGGTAGTTAATGGAGAGTTTAACTTCAAAAGCTTTATCCGCACTTGTTTTACCTTCTAAGATGACGTTCGTATGTTGTGATCCGGTGATGTCAAAGCCATCAAAGCCAACATCAACCCCGTTACGGTCTTCAACGCGGAGGAATTTCAATGGTGCGTCAAATTTAACAAGGGCGTTGTCCTTACTAAAGAGTGGTGAAGTAGGATCATTTACTCCATAGAGTAATGATTGTTCTAATTCATCATGGCTCCATTCAGTAACGACTGGTCTTTCAATTTCTGGATATTCAGCAGGGTCTAAGACTTTCGCTGCTTTTAACCATTGAAGTTGGGCTAAACCGTTATAGTTAGAGGTTAAGCCAGTAACTTCGACTAAGTCACCAATACCGAAGCTGCCGTCTAAGCCAGAGTCTTTTAATTTATAAAGACCGAAGCCGACATCGCCATCAGCAATACCAGCGGAGTTCCAGTCAGCGAAGATACCAGTAACATAGCCACGAACTTTAATTGGTTTGCCTTGTGGTAAATCGCGCGCTGCATCCATGTCATAGTAATCGATTCTTTCTTGTGGTTGTAAGTACATATCGATGTTTAAACGTTTGGTCCAATCACCAATTTTAACTGTGGCATAAAGACGTCCAACTTTTGCCGGCGGGATATCACTAATTAAGTTACCACCGCCATCAAATTCAGGAACGTAGACGGGGTAACTAGGAATTGCGGTTAAGACGCCTTCTTTATCTGTTTCAAACTCATATGTTGCATAAGTTGAAGTTTCGTCGCCTTGCCCGTAATATGACCAACTAATTTCATAGTTTGGATAAAGATAAACTTCATTTTCTTCATCTTCGTATGATAAGGTTCCGCCGGTAATTAATGTAAGTGCATTACCATCTTTTAAATCCGGAACAGGATCTTTAGGATCTTGCGCATTACGATAAATGTTTGTGCGAATAATTGTACCCGTATTGCGTTCAACGGCAAGGGGGACGGTTTTAGCAATAGCATCAATCGCTATGTCAAATTCGGCTTGCGTTAATGGTGTTTCTTCCGATGTTGGTTCTTCACTTACTGATGTTCCAGGATCAACCGAAGGATCAACACTTGGTTTTGGTTTACATCCTGCTAACAAACCAACTGCGAGTAACAATGTTACTATTTTTAGATGTTTTTTCATTTCTTTCTCCTATTATTTTTTATACGAAATCGCTAAGTTTACTGACGACTTCATTAATCGCTACTTCTGGGGTTTTGCCATCACCAAAGACTTTACCCATGACATATTGGACTTCATCACGAACGCGGGAAGAACCAATAAAGGCGGGGTCAACGAATTTTTTCCACTCTTCAGCTTCGTTTTGATAAACATTAGCTTGAAGTTTGGCGGTTTCGCGGACGGCCTGTTCTGTTCTTGTACCATCAGTGGCCGCTAAGAATTCGGAATAAAGTTTGTAGTCTTGATAACGAGCACTACTTTCGTCGACGGGAATCTTTGTGCCATCGGTTACTGGGAAGTATGATGTTCCTTTACCAAATTCAAAGTTAACTTCATACGTTAAGTAGCGGAGTAAGCGCCAGGCAGCGTTTCTTTCGCGTTTTGTTTTGTCTTCAGTCGCTTTACCGCGGCGGAAGAGCGCTAAGTTTGTTCCTTGGGAAATAACGTATTTATTTTCAGGTAAATCAGCGTTAAAAGGAATAGGGTTAATACTTAAGTCAAACGGATAGTCAGTCGTGCCATCTGGTAAGTTTTCTTTAACACCAGCACTACTACTAACCGTTAACACTAAGCGACCGTTTTTAAATGGAACGGACGAATAGAGTTGTTCCCCATATGTTTGTGGGACACCAACGATTTTTTTCGTATAGAGTCGTTGGAAGAACGCAAGGGCGGCTTTCGTTTTTTCTAAACTTTCACCGCGGTGGAATTCGATCGTTCCTTTTTGGAAGTTCGTTCCCCGTCTTGTGTATTCAGCATCCCATTGCCGTAAGATCGTAATAAAGAAGTTTGCGGTACTATCCCAGCTAAAGGGGATGAATTCATCCATGCTTTTAAGAAGGGACATGTCAAACGCTACTTCGGCAATAAGTTCTGGCGTTGCTTTATCAGGTTTAGGAATAGCGGTTCCGTCATGTTTAACGAGTTTACCAATCCAACCTTTTGTTTCTACAAGAGTACGTATGGCTTCGCCAACTGTTTCTAATTCTTGCCATGTGGTAGGAATTTTAATTACATCGTTAAACTCATCGTTAAACTGACTTGCAACGTCAAAGAATGTTTGGTTTGCAATCATAATTTCCGTTGACTTATTAAAGGGAATCCCGAGGGTCGCACCATCGATAAGTGCGCGGTTTTCATTCATATAGTCAGTGTAATAATCATCAATGTTAACGCCGACATTTGGATCAGTATTTTGAATAAAGTCCTTCGTGTCTAAGTTAAGCATAATGTTTGAGTTAGCGTAATCAGCAAAGTGATCGGGATAACCATTAGCGATATGCGGGAACGCATTATTA
>JBAZCS010000022.1:0-15849 GCA_041654855.1 Bacilli bacterium
AGCGAATTTTATAAAGAATTTAGTGAACAAGTTGATAGTGCACGTAAAGATATGCCAAAATTAGAACCGGAGAAAGTGGGTCGGCCATGTCCAAAATGTGGTGGGGAACTTGTGTATCGTGATGGTAAGTTTGGGCGCTTTATTGCGTGTTCTAATTTCCCAAAATGTAAATACATTGAAAACATTATTGAATATACGGGTGAAAATTGTCCAGAGTGCGGCGCGCCCTTAATATATCGTTATGATAGTAAAGGGCGGAAATATATTCGTTGTTCTGATTATAAAAACTGTAACTATGCTTTATCAATGCGTAAAGCAAAATATAATAAGTAAACAAACGTTTTTCGAATAAGGGCCTTTTTTGCTATAATTTTCTTATGGAAGAAGTAATTATTATTGGTGGTGGACTAGCCGGAAGTGAAGCTAGTTTTTTCTTAGCAAATCATGGGATTAAAGTTAAACTTTATGAAATGCGTCCCGTTTTAAATACACCCGCGCATTATAGCGATAAACTTGGTGAACTTGTTTGCTCTAACTCTTTTAAAAGTAAAGAAATTACGAATGCATGTGGACTTTTAAAAAAGGAAATGGAAGTATTTGATTCCCTTTTGATGAAAGTAGCGACCCTAACTGAAGTACCAGGGGGAAATGCTTTGTGCGTTGATCGTGAACTATTTAGTGAACACATTACTAAGCTTATTAGGAGTCATCCCAACATTGAAGTTATCAATGAAGAAGTTACCACTATTCCAAGCGACAAAATTGTCATCATCGCTAGTGGCCCACTTACTAGTCCCACTTTAACAAAAGAACTGGAAAAGAAACTTGGCGCAACGTTTTTAAGTTTCTTTGACGCTAGTGCACCGCTTATTACTAAAGAATCAATAAATATGGACATTGCCTATTATAAATCACGTTATGATCAAGGTGATGATGCGTATTTAAATTGTCCTTTTACCATTGAAGAGTATGACAATTTTCATAAAGAGTTAATAAATGCAAAACTAGCGCCCCTTCGCGATATTGATAAAAAATATTTTGATGCTTGCATGCCGGTTGAAGTAATAGCGAAAAAAGGGGTGAACACTTTACGGTTTGGCCCTTTAAAACCACGCGGTTTAGGAAAGACAAAAGATGATCGTCCATACGCTGTTGCCCAATTACGACAAGATAATGTCATTGGATCTTTATATAACTTAGTAGGTTTTCAAACAAACTTAACTTATCGTGAACAAGAACGGGTTTTCCGCCTTATTCCTGGTTTAGAAAACGCGGAGTTTGTGCGTTATGGTTTAATGCATCGTAATACGTATGTTAACGCCCCGGAAGTACTTAATTTAGATATGAGTGTTAAAGGGTTTAATAACCTTTACATTGCCGGACAATTAAGCGGGGTCGAAGGCTATGTTGAAAGTGCGGCCAGTGGCCTTTACGTTGCTTTCCATGTGCTAATGAAACTAAAGAATAAAAAGCTTAGTTATCCGCGCGATACAATGCTTGGTAATTTGATGTTTTACATCACGCACGCAAACCCTGTAAATTTCGCGCCAATGAACGCAAACTTTGGTATATATCCAGGGGCTACAAAAGCAAACCGCACGGAAATTGCACAAAATTCACTAATAAATACGAAGTTAATTAAGGAGACGCTATATGAATAGAACGCTCCAAGAATTCAGTGATTATTTAAAATATGAACGGCAGTTTTCTAAGCATACGATAACGGCTTATGTCCGGGATATTGAAGACTTTTATCGTTATCTTTTAAAGATTGAAGTGTTAGATATAGATGTAACAAAATACGACATCAGAGCGTTTATGAAAGAAGAAATAAGTCGGGGTTTAAGTCGGAAGTCAATGCAAAGAAAACTCGCAGCGATTCGTCATTATTATGTATACTTACAGCGCCACGGTATTGTCTTTGATAATCCGTTTGTCATTATTAATAGTCCCAAAGTAGACTCCACGCTACCCCGTGTTTTATATGAAGAGGAAGTAAAGGTTATTTTAGAAGCTAATCGTAAGCGAAAGGATTTTCTAAAAGATCGCGACCAATTAATTTTAGAGTTTATGTTTGCGACCGGCTTACGGGCTAGTGAAGTAGTTTCTTTAACTTTACAATCGATTAACATTAATGAAAGAACCGTCACTTTTATTGGTAAAGGCAATAAAGAACGGCTTGTTCCTTTCACCGAAGATCTCCAAACATTACTGCGTGATTATGTAAATAACATGCGTAAATTATTATTAGCGAAAAGAAAAAGCAGTCAACCGACAAATGCCCTTTTTTTAAACGCGCAAGGTAACCCGCTAACCATTCAAGGGTTAGGTTATATTTTAAAATCAGTAGAACGGAAAACTGGAGAGTACGTTAAATTACATCCCCACTTATTACGCCATTCCTTCGCCACGAACTTGCTTGATAAAGGTGCCGACCTTCGTGTTATTCAAGAATTATTAGGGCATGAGTCGCTTAATACAACACAAATATACACTCATGTTAGTGAAGATAAAGTGCTAGAAGAGTATTATCACGCTCATCCACGAGCGAAGAAAAAGAAGTAAACATAATATTATAATATTATTCCTAAGATACATAGGTTGCCTAAAGCCTTTACCTATGGTAATATATTAGCGGCCCATTTTGGGCTAATACGCACACATTGGATTCTTAATTCACGTCTACACTTGTAGGGATTAGGTTCGAAAATGTGGAGGAAAAAACAAAAAGGAGGCTCACACAATGAGTGAAGAAAAAGTCGTATTAGGCGAAGAAGTCGCCGAACCAACCATGGAAGCAGTTTTACCAGATGAAAACCGCCCAGTAATTACCATGAAAAAGCTTTTAGAAGCAGGTGCCCACTTTGGTCACCAAACAAAAATCTGGAACCCCAAAATGAAACCATATATTTATGGTGCACGTAATAACGTTCACATCATCGACCTTGAAAAAAGTATGGTTAAAATTGAAGAAGCTTACGCAGCATTACGGGAAATTGTTACCCGTGGCGGTAAAGTCTTATTCGTCGGCACAAGAAAACAACACGCCGAATTCGTTAAACTTGAAGCCGAAAGAAGTGGTTCATTTTATATGAATAACCGCTGGTTAGGTGGTACCTTAACAAACTTTAGAACAATTTCGACCCGTGTTAAGTACTTACGTGACCTTGAAATGCAAGAAGCAGAAGGTGCTTTTGATCGGTTACCGAAAAAACAAGCAATCTTACTTCGTAAAGAAATGAAACGCTTAAGTGATAACTTTGAAGGTATTAAAGAAATGCGGAAAACGCCAGAAGCATTATTTGTCGTTTCCACGATTGATGAAATTAATGCCATTCGTGAAGCACGTGCCTTAAACATTCCAGTTTTCGCCCTTGCCGACACAAATTGTGACCCAGATGTTATCGATTACATTATTCCAAGTAATGATGACGCAACGAAAACAGTCCAATTAATGCTCCAATTATTTGCCGACGCGATTGTTGAAGCAAAAGGTGGAGTACCTGTTCTTGCTTACACGAAAGACTTAGAACCAGATAACGAAACATTAGAAGAAGCATTAAAACACAATGAACCACGTCGTCGTCAAGATGGAGAAGAAAGACGTGGCCCTCGCAAAGCGAGAACCCAACATAGCGCTAAACCAACGCGAGCACGTAAAGCTCAACCTGCCAAAGATGCAGAAGAAAAAGAAGCTGTAGTTGCTCCCGTAGAAGGAGAATAAAAATGACATTAATCGAAAAAATTAAATTATTACGTGAACTTACCGGTGCCGGAATGATGGATTGTAAAAAAGCTTTACAAGAAAACGGTGAAGACGTTGAAAAAGCAAAAGACTGGCTCCGTGAAAAAGGTATTACAACCGCTGCTAAAAAATCAGGTCGTATCGCTGCTGAAGGCTTAACGATTGCAAAAGTAAGTGGTGAACACGCGGCCATTGTTGAAATTAACAGTGAAACTGACTTTGTCAGCCGTGGCGATGCCTTTAAAGCATTAGTCGAAGAAATTCTTGACTTATTACTTGCGAAAAAACCCGCAACGAAAGAAGCTGCCGATGAACTTATCAACCCACTAATCGTTGAAGCGACGGTTAAAATTGGGGAAAAACTTTCCTTCCGGCGCTTTGAAGTTGTCAAAGTTGGTAAAAACGCTGCTACCTATATTCATATGGGTGGAAAAATCGCTACTCTTGTCTTATTAGAAAGAGAAGACGCTGAATTAGCTCACGGCTTAGCGATGCACGTTGCCGCCAATAACCCAAGTTACATTAGCGCAAGCGACATTAGCCAAGCTGAATATGACCATGAAAAACACATTCAACTTGAATTAGCGAAAAATGATCCAAAACTCGCTGATAAACCAGTCGCCATGCTTGAAAAGATTCTTGAAGGCAAAATTAAAAAACACTTCAGCGACTTAGTCCTTGCTGATCAAGCATACTTATTAGAAGATACGAAAAAAGTTAGCGCGGTCTTAAAGGAAAAAGGAAATAGCGTCGTCAAGTTCGTCCGTTACCAAGTTGGTGAAGGCATTGAAAAACGTCAAGAAGATTTCGCCAGTGAAGTTCTTGGACAAATTAAATAATTAATAAACAAATTAAAACACCTTCGGGTGTTTTTTTGTGGAGGGATTTATGGTATACAAAAGAGTACTATTAAAATTAAGTGGGGAAGCTTTAGCTGGGAATAAGGAACATGGAATTTATGATCCAAAAGTTTTAGCGGCCATCGCTAACTTTGTAAAATCATTTCATTTCCATAAACAAATGGATATTGCTCTTGTCTTGGGCGCTGGTAATATTTGGCGTGGTAAAAACGCGAAGCTTATCGGCTTTGATCCTGCGGCCGCCGATTACATGGGAATGACCGCAACTTTCTTAAATGCCCTTGCAATTCGCGACTATTTTGTGCAAAACGACATTCCTTCGATTGTTTTAAACTCATTTGCAGTTGAAGGTTTAGCGCCGAAAACATCACCAGAACTTGCAAAAGAACATTTAGATAAAGGCGAAGTTGTCATTTTTGGTGGCGGAACGGGCAAACCATTTTTCACGACTGATACAGGGGCCGCTTTACGGGCGATTGATATTGGCGCGGATTTAATTATTATGGTTAAAGATGGCGTTGATGCATTATATACGAAAAACCCCTTAGTCCATAAAGACGCTCAGCGCATCGTTAGTGCTTCGTATCAAGATTTAATCGATATTAACATTGAAGCGATGGATATAAGTGCGCTTGAAGTATTAAAAAACACAAACATTCATACGTTTGTTATTGGCATGGATGAAGTTTTAAACTTCGAACCACTTGAAGAACACATGGAAATTGGTACAATTATAACAAGAGGTACAACAAATGGATAATTATAAATTACTCGCTGAAGAGCGGATGGAAAAATCGGTCGTAAACTTAAAAAGTGAATTTGCGACCTTAAGAACTGGAAGAGCGAGCGTAGCCCTTCTCGATCGAATTGAAACAGACTACTATGGCGAAAAAATGCCAATCAATCAAATTAGTTCAATCTCAATTCCGGAACCACGGCAACTATTAATTAAGCCGTATGATAAAGGCGATATTAAATCAATTATTGCCGCGATTAATGCATCGACTTTAGGCATTAACCCTATTAATGACGGTGACACAATACGTTTAATCTTACCGCCCCTTACCGAAGATCGGCGGAAAGAACTTGTCCGCCAAGCCAAAAAGTTTACGGAAGAAGCAAAAATTGCAATTCGTAATATTCGCCGCGACATTAATAACGCTATTAAAGCGGATAAAGAATTAAGTGAAGACCAAGTTAAGCGTGAAGAAGATGCCGTGCAAAAAGTGACAGATGAATTCACGAAAGCATGTGATGAAGCGCTTAAGCAAAAAGAACAAGAAATCTTAACAGTCTAAGTTAAGAAGTTAAAAATATAAAGGCCGAGCAATCGGTCTTTTTTTGTATTTAACATAAATATTATGTTATCGCCACGCAAAAAGTAATATTATTGTGTATAATTTAAGGGATGAAAAAGACAGTATTAAACGAACAAGAAAACTTTGGTATTAAACATATTGCTTTTATTCTTGATGGCAATGGGCGGTGGGCTAAGGCGCGTAATAAACCACGTACTTTTGGCCATCGGCACGGGTTTTCAAGTCTTTTTGATGTGGCCGAAGCTGTAAATAAGCGCGGTATTAAAGTCATGAGTGTCTATGCTTTTTCGACTGAAAACTGGAATCGCCCGAAACGGGAAATTGATTATTTATTTAAAACATTGGAGCGGCGACTCAAAAGCGTATTAAAAAAGGTGCAAAAAAACGGCATCAAGATTGTCACTAGTGGCGACTTAACACGCTTACCGTTAACAACGCAAGAAGCAATTAAAATTTCAGTCGATGAAACGATTAATAATGAAAACATGATCTTAAACATTTGCATAAATTATGGTGCAAAAGACGAAATAGTGCGCGCAATTAAAAAACTAAACGCTGATCAAGATGTTGATGTTTCACTTTTAACACCGGAAACTTTTGAAAACTATTTAGATACGAAAGGGTTGCCCCCGGTTGATTTATTAATAAGAACGAGTGGCGAAATGCGTTTATCAAACTTTATGCTTTGGCAATTAGCGTACGCTGAATTTATATTCACGCCGACAATGTGGCCTGATTATAATGAAATTACTTTAGCCCGTGATCTTGAAGAATACGCCAAAAGAACACGGCGCTTTGGAGGACTAAAATAATGGAAGAGCAAAATAACGTACCAAAAAGACGTAAAACGACAATAAAGATTTCAATTAATGAAATATCTGAAGCAACGAAAAAGTCGATGATTTTACGTATTATTACATCTGTCGTTTTAGCGATTATTGTTATTCCTGCCCTTTTTATTGGCGGGTGGTATTTTCTTGCGCTTGTTTTTATTGCTGCAGTGTTAGCGGTTTTTGAAATAATGCGGGGAACAAAAATAAGTAAACGGTATTGGTATATTTATTTTATTGTCATCGTTTCTACTTTAGCGGTTATCTTTTGGAACTTCTTTAAACAAAACTTTGCCGCTAATGTTAGTAGTGGCTATC
The DNA here is from genome assembly GCA_041654855.1 of Bacilli bacterium. GTDB lineage: Bacteria > Bacillota_I > Bacilli_A > RFN20 > CAG-826 > UBA1361. The sequence goes on from JBAZCS010000022.1 coordinate 7,073, forward strand.
GTTTCTTTGATGTTACGAAATGGATTGTTGAAGTTGGTTTTGAAACAATAAGTGTATCAAGCTTTCTTTTAGCGACCATTCTTATTGGTTTATTTTTCTTGCTCGTATGGGATAAGCATTTTAACTTTGATATTGCTGCTTATTTATTCTTACTTATTTTATTCTCTGGTCTTGGTTTTCAATCAATTGTCTTTTTAAGGCTTTATCCAAAGTTTGTGGCAGTCGCTGATCCACCCATTCAATCTAATTTAAACTTTATATCAAGCAGTTTCCTTCTTATTTACATCTTTTTAGGAACTGTTATCACTGATATTGGTGGATACTTTATCGGCGTTTTATTTGGTAAACATAAAATGATTCCGCGCATTTCTCCTAATAAGACGTGGGAAGGATTTGCCGGTGGTGTTTTCTTTTCGATTTTATTTAGTTTATTATTTGCGCTTATCGTTTCGTGGGCGGGGCATCCAATATTACCGTTTTTAAGTCATAATGAATGGTATTATTTAGTGTTACTTAGTGTTATTATGCCGCTTGCGGCAAATATTGGTGACTTATTCTTTAGTGCGACGAAACGGCATTTAAATATTAAAGATTACGGTTTTATTATTGTCGGACACGGCGGTATATTAGACCGAATTGATAGTTTACTTTTAGTAGGTATTGTAACGTCCATGCTCATTATTTTAATTAATAATGGCTGGAGTTTATTAGTGTAAGGAAGGATTTTAGACTATGGGATTTCTAAACAATATATTAAATATTATTCTCTTTTTAATTATGCTCGGCGTATTAATTACGATTCACGAGCTTGGCCACTTTATTGCCGCGAAAGCTTTTAAAGTGTATGTCTTTGAGTTTGCCATTGGGTTTGGGCCTAAGATATTTCGCAAGAAAAAAGGCGAAACGTATTATTCTTTAAGAGCGCTTCCCCTTGGTGGGTTTGTGGCGATGTATGGCGAAGAAGATGAAATACCGCCGCAATATTTAGACGCAGTGCATGCAAAAGATGAAAATAACGAACCCGTCATAAGTCGGAAACGAAGTTTACTTGGTATCAATCGCGGTAAAAGAGCCATTATTATGTCCGCGGGTATCGTAATGAACTTAATTCTTGGCTATATGATTTTCCTATTTTCAAATGGAGTCCTTACACAAACTGGACTATCGATTAAACTTAATGTTGAAAGTGGGAGTCAAGCAGAAACTTTAGGTATATTAACTAATGACCGTATTGACTTTGCGGAGACAACAATCGGCGGACGCACTATTCAATATTTTGGTGAAGGAAAACTTGATCAAAGTGCCGCTGAACCACAGTTTTATGTCTTATTCTCCCCTAAATCTTTTAATGCTTTATCTTTTGGTGGCGATAATATTTTACTTGTCCGTAAAGATGCGACGGATTTATATTCGGAAAATGCATATTATTTAAAAGATTTAACAGCAGATGATGTTTTAACGTTTGATGCAACATTTTTACGAGGTGAAGATTATGACACCGCAGAACGTATTGTTAAAAGTTTAACCTTTATAACCGTCTTAAAAGATCCAAGTAAACCAGCTAGTGGATATACGTTTGAATCACTTGGCTTCGGTCTTACTAAAAGAGTGTATCGCAATGGCTTTGCGGATACTTTCCGACTTGCTAATCGTGACTTTGTAACGTCGGTTACCGCAGTTGGACGCGGCATTCAATCGTTATTTACACAAGGCCTTAAAAACATTAGCGGGCCCATTGGCATCTTTAATATGTCAGCCTCGACCTTACAAAATCAAGGGGTGGGTCAGTTTCTCTTTTTATGGGGCTTAATTAGCATTAACCTTGCCTTATTCAATTTATTACCATTCCCGCCGCTTGACGGGTGGCATTTATTAGTGGTGACGATTGAAGCAATAACGCGCCAAGAAATTAGTCCGCGCTTTAAACAAATTGCCTCACTTATCGGAGCAATATTACTTATTGGTTTAACAATTGCGATTTTATTTAAAGATATCTTTTCACTTATTGGAGTGCTATTATAGATGAATCAAATTGGTCCACGCTTCTTTGACTCTATTGCTTTTAAAGACTATAAAAAGATTGGTCTTACTTTTCTGGAGTTTAAAAAAGTAAATGAAAAATGGGTTTACACGATTTTAAAAGAAGAACCGTGGCGCTTTAAAGATTATATTGCGTTTAGCATGGCGCTGCTTAATATTGATTACGATTATCAAATTATTTATGCTTATCGAAAATTACCGACTATTAATGATGCCCTTAATTTATTTGATGCGTGGTATGAATACACATACTTTGGTAAACATTCTTATTCGTTAAGTGCCTGGCAAAATGAAAGTATTGTTTTTACTTTTAGTGATGAAATTCAAGCATTAGACGCTAAAAATGTATTACATGAATTTAGTTTATTACTTAATGAGTTAGCATACAATTTTGACATTAAAAGCGAAGTTGTCGTCCTTAGTGATGAAGTCGAAGATGAATTTATTATGGGGGACAATGGCGGGGGTTCTTTTATTGCTGATGAAGGCGATGAGTCAGAAGAAGACGATCCTTTTATCCTTAGTGAAGAAGATGTCGCCCGTAGTCTTGAAGCGCATGAAGGCATTATGGATGATTTAGCGAAGAATTATAATCGCATGGTCGAGGAGCGTAAACGGAAGGCAAAACGCATTTATATCCCAATTGAAATCAAAGATATCACTGCGGAATTAAAAGGTAAATCGGTCGACTTTGATGGCGAAATATATGGAAAAAGCCACCGTATAACGAAAGGTGGAGTTATTCATACTTTTGGTGTTGGCAAAAATGGAGCTGGTATTTCCGTTCGTGTGCGGGTTAATAAGCGGGGGACGAAACTTGATGAAACAATGAAGGAACTTAAAAATGGTCGCTTCGTGCGTATTCAAGGTGATGTAGAAATTGATACGTTTAGAGGTAACGCTAATCTATATGTTTTTGCCCGCATCGTGGATCAAATTGCCGCCCCACCGTTGCCTCTAGATGATTATGAGGGCGAAAAGCGCATTGAATTACATTTGCACACAAAAATGTCGCACCTTGATGCGGTAAGTGATATTGAAGAATACGCTAAACTTGCGAAAAATATGGGGCATAAGGCGCTCGCCCTAACTGATCACGGTGTCGTTCAAGCATTCCCGGAAGCACAAAAAGCGGGGAAGAAACATGGGATTAAAATAATTTATGGTTCCGAACTTTATGTCATTGACGAACAACTTAAGTTTATTAATAATCCGTCGCCCCTTATTTTAAATAACGCTACTTATGTTGTGTTTGACTTAGAAACAACTGGTCTAAGTGCCCGTTATAATGAAATTATTGAATTTGGGGCTGTTAAGGTTGAACACGGTTTAGTGACCGCGCGCCTTGATATATTAATTAACCCAGGGGAAGGTAAAGAAATTCCTGATTATATTACACGCATTACTAAAATCACGAATGCGATGGTTAAAGATAAACCAACATTAGATGAAGTGTTACCCAAAATTTTAGAGTTTATTGGTGATCATATTTTAGTGTCTCATAACGCTGAATTTGATTTAGGCTTTTTAAACGCTAATTTAAAAGCCCTTGGTTATGAATCATTACGTAATCCGACGATTGACACTTTAGCGCTTTCCCGTTATTTATTCCCAGAATCACGTGGCCATCGGCTAGGGGTTTTAGCCCGCAATCTTGAAGTAATGTATGACGAAGATGCCGCTCATCGCGCTGACTTTGACGCGGAAGTCTTAAATAGTGTATGGCAAGCAATGCTTACTAAACTTTTAGATGAAGACCAATACTTAACGCACGCAAACCTTGCAAAACTGCAGTTAAAACAAGAAGGTATTCAATATTTAAGACCGGTCCACGCGACCGTATACGTTAAAAATAGAGAAGGCCTTAAGTCGTTATACGAATTAGTAAGTGTCTCACACACGGAGTATTCAACCGATATCCCTAAAACTCCGCGCTCTTTGTTACATGCGAAACGGAAAAACCTTTTAATTGGTTCTGGTTGTTTTAACGGTGAAGTATTCCAAACTGCGGCCCGCTTTGATGAAGATGCGCTTTTACGAGTAATGGATTTTTATGACTTTATTGAAATTCAACCATTTAGTAACTATACGTATTTAGTGCATATGGGGGAATTAGATAATGAAGATCATTTACGGAAAGTAATCGCTGATATTAAAAGCGCTGCCCAAAAGCTTGGTAAACCTTTAGTCGCGACGGGGGACGTTCATTACGCTTTACCTGAACAAAAGGTATATCGTGATGTTTATATTGTCGCTAAAGGGCTAAAAGGTGTTAAGCACCCCTTAAACCCATATGACCGTGACCGGCGACCACATTTTGAAAATCCTGATCAACATTATCGTTCTACAACCGAAATGTTTGAAGAATTACGGAAGTTTAATGTATTTAGTGAAGAAGAACTTGTCGATATGATTATTAAGATGCCGCACCGCATTAATAATTTAATTGAAGACATTACTCCTTTCTCAAAAGAATTATTTAAACCTTCAATTGAAAACGTTGATCAATTATTAACTGATTTAGTTTTTAATACTGCCCATGCAATGTATGGCAACCCTTTACCTAGTCTCATTGAAGACCGCACAAGACGGGAATTAGAAGGGATTATTAAAAACGGCTACGCGGTTATTTATTATTTAGCCCATCAAATTGTTAAAAAAGCGACTGATAATAACTTTATTGTTGGTAGTCGTGGTAGTGTCGGCTCAAGTGTTGTTGCCCATTTTGCAAAAGTTTCGGAAGTAAACCCCTTACCCCCACATTATTATTGTCCAAGTTGTCAATATAGTGATTTTAAAAATGAAAGTGGCGTCCTTTCGGGGTTTGATTTACCAGCGAAAGATTGTCCTTCATGTGGCAAACCTTTAAAACAAGACGGCCAAAATATTCCCTTTGAAACGTTCCTTGGGTTTGAAGCCGATAAAATTCCTGATATTGACTTAAACTTCCCGGAAGACTTTCAAAAAGAAGCCCATAACTATACGAAAGAACTTTTTGGGGAACAAAATGCTTTCCGTGCCGGGACGATTCAAACCGTCGCTAGTCGGACAGCGTATGGTTATGTCTTAAACTATTTTGAAACATTAAACATTTATCGCGATGAATTAAATAATGAAAATGTTGCCTATATTGCAAGTCATGTTGAAGGGGTTAAAAGAACAACTGGGCAACACCCCGGTGGTATTATTGTTATTCCGAGTGAATATGAAGTTAATGACTTTACGCCAGTCCAATATCCAGCAAGTAATATTGAAAGTGACTGGTTAACGACGCATTTTGACTATGATTCATTACATGATAACTTACTAAAGCTAGACTTATTAGGGCATAAAGACCCGGTCGCCTTAAAGATGCTTTGTGATTTAACCGGCATTAATTTTGATGATGTTCCACTTAATGATCCGAAAGTATTATCACTTTTCTCAAGTGTGGAAGCACTTGAGTTAAAAGAGAACCCATTAAATGAAGTAACGGGGGCTTTAGGTTTACCAGAGTTTGGGACAAACTTTGTGCGCCAAATATTGACGGACGCGAAACCGAAAACGTTTAATGATTTAGTTATTGTTTCCGGCTTAAGTCACGGTACTGGTGTGTGGCGCTTTAACGCGGATGAATTAATTAGAAGTGGCCAAGCAACATTAACGGGTGTGATTGGATGTCGTGACGATATTATGACGTATTTAATTCGCCAAAATATGAATGAAAAAGATGCCTTTAATATTATGGAAAGCGTAAGACGCGGTAAAAGTATTGAACCAGCCCTTGAAAGTCGGATGCGTACCGCTGGTGTACCCGACTTTTACATTGAATCTTGTAAAAAGATTGAATACTTATTCCCAAGAGCGCACGCTACCGCGTACGTTATTATGGCGGTGAAAGTAGCGTGGTTTAAACTTTACTATCCACTTGAATATTATGCGACTTTCTTTACAATACGTGGTGATAGTTTTGATTTAAAAACAATGATCAGTGGCAAACAAGAAATTTTGCGAGTCTTAAAACAGTTCGAAAATGATCGTAAAACATCAGAATTAAACCCGCGTGACTTAAATATTATTGAAAACTTGGAATTAACATTAGAAATGATTAATCGCGGATATAAAATATCTAATATTGATATTTATAAGAGTATGGCGAAAGAGTTCATTGTTGATCATGACAATAAGCAAATCATTCCTCCGTTTATCGTTATTAAAAACTTAGGAGAAGGTACAGCGGAAAGTGTCGTTGAAGCACGTAAAGATGGTGAGTTTTTATCGATTGAAGACTTAGTGGACCGGACCCGCCTTAATACATCAAACATTGAAAACTTAAAAGAATTAGGAGCCCTTGATGGACTCCCAGAAAGTAACCAAATTAGTCTCTTTGATTTTGGTGACTGGTAATATTACTTTTTTCGCTCTCTAAGAGCAATTTTATATTGTTTATATAACTCTTTATAACCGTCAATATTTAAAAATTCGGCAATTACTAAATAGCGATACGCTTCGAGTAAACTTTCATTATTTTGTTCTTTAGCGGTTAAGTATACTCTCACTAAAGGAATTAAAGCATCATAATATTTAAGTTTTAAAGCATCTTTTAAGATTTTTATTTTTAAATAATAAGAAGAAGTAGAAGCGGCAAGGCTTAGATATAAGTCGCTATAAGCTTTTTCATCTTTGTATAAATCTTGATTAATAATGATATTTATTTGTTTGGAAATAGTGTCGTAGTTTTCCGTTTCTTTGATACTTGCAAAAAGAAGATGCCTTGAAGCTTTAGTAACGCCCCGAGTACTTAATTCACTTAATAAAGAAAATGAGTCGATATTAGGAGTTTTAAGATTACTATTTATGAGCCATAACTTTGTGAGTAAATTATCCTTTTTAAGTAAGGTAATTAAGCTTTTATTAAACTCAACACTTCCTTTTTTAAACTTTGTAAAAAGATTTAGAAAGTCAATAAAAGGATATGCGCGGTGCTTTTTTAATAATGTTTCAAGTTCGGTAATATGTGCTTTTTGCAAAGTTTTGTGTTCAAAAATACGGTATAAACTGTAAATTAGTGGATGATCTTGGCGTGCTTTACGTCCCATGATATTTTTATCTTCATTACTAATGGGGTCCGCACTAAGGGTAAAGAAAGTATGTTTTAAATAGTTTATAAAGGTAATATTATAATTTGCTAAATATAGACTTTGCCCATCATAGTCATTTAAAGCACTTAAAAAATCATCAATAACGACGATTGCGTGCAATTTAAGATTATCCTTTAGTCTTTTCACTCTTCAATTTTACCATTATTTTATCGTCTTGCCACCATAAGTATTTAAAATAATATCTTTATTCACTTTTACATATTGATTAAACTTTATAAGTAATGATTATGTTTTAAATAAATTTAAAAAAGCGTATAATACTAATGCAGTCGGGATGTAGCACAGCTTGGTAGTGCGTCTGGTTCGGGACCAGAAGGTCGCAGGTTCGAATCCTGTCATTCCGACCATTTTTATTTGCATTGCATTTATAACCTTTTTATGTAAAACTTTAAATAGTTTATGAAGAAGTCGTTAGTTTATCAATTTTCTTTCCTTATATTGGTTATTAATTGTCTTTTTGGTTGTCGGCAAACTGACGGAAGCACGGTTAAAGTTATGAGCTTTTTAGATTACGAAAATAATGTCTTTGACAAGGCAATGTACTTCGGTATTTCTTATTTTATAGATAATTTTCAAAAAGATGATTACACTATTATTTACCACAATGAAACGCTAACCGTATTCACTGATGACTTTTTGGCAAAAGAAAGTTATAGTGCGATTATCGGTCATCCAAACGGACACTTATATAAACCGCGAGAGTATTTTAATGTTCCCCTAATTACAAGCTTTAATAAATTGAAAACAGAAAAATTTATATATCCAAATCATTATGATTTAACGCCATCATTAAAAGAAGAAGGAAAGTTAATTGCTGAAACTTTAAAAGATATCTATCAAAATATTTTAGTGTTCCGGTCCGAAGATTCTTACTTTAATGACATTTATGAAAGTTTCCAAAATAATATGAAAGATATTAGTTATCGCACAATTGTTCTAAGCGATGATATTGATCATTTTGTTCCTTTATATCCTTTATTTAATGTTTCTGGTCATGACGCATGTGTCTTTTTAGTGAGTCCGCATCATTATTCATCTCTTTTATACGCTTTTGCCCATCATGAAAATAAAACACTAGTAGTTTCCCCTTTATATAATAGAAAACACGCTAAAGTTCCCATAAATTATAATAAAGAATTGTTCCCGCTTTTTTATCCAGCGTATGAAGTGCTTGGCCTACCAAACAATCTTTATTTACCGCAAAACATAACAAAAAGCGCTTGGTTTTTATATTTAGACACAGAAGAACAATATATTATTATTGATAATATGCATCAATTTAGGGAAGGTTTTAATATGATGGTATTTCTTGATAACGCTATATCAAAAGATGGCAAAATAGTGACCAATAAATGGGAAATAAACACTAATTTAAAAAAGGTTTATGAAAATATATATTATGAGGCATCTTTAACTCCATACTAATATGTTGCTTGGCAAAAAGGTGTTACTAAAACTAAGATTTTAGTTGGTAATACCGCAGCTACTAGTGGCGCCTTTGCTGTAGGCGTCCCATTTAATGCGGCCTTAAAAGCTCGTTTTTCAGAGCTTAATGAAGCCGGCAGTTTCCGTTAACGGAAAATCGAACTCAAACAC
>JBAZCS010000023.1:0-15380 GCA_041654855.1 Bacilli bacterium
TACCAAGGTTATGAAAGCCGCAACATTAAAATAAGTGAATACCGTCAACCAACATTAGAAGCATGCGAAATCCACAGTATGTCAATGGAATACTTTGCCTGGCCATGGATGGAAACATTATTTGATGATGCGAAAAAATATCGGCTTTCCCATTTAGAAGGCTCGATTAAATTCTTACCTTATGGTGTCGCCGTTGATGAATTCCAAGAAGCAGTGTATACAAATCCAAATATGACGCATGAAGAACGTTGTACCTTATGGCGTGATATTGAGAAGAAGTACTTACCAATTCGTAATTACAAAGGAGCACCATATTTAGAAAAAGGTGGTTTCTGGCTCCGCCAAGCGCACATTTTTAACTCTCCATTCTATTACATTGATTACACCTTAGCGCAAGTAGTCGCTTTCCAATTTGCTACTGAAATGTGGAAAAACCAAGAAAGAGCGTGGAAAAAATATGTTAAACTTTGCCGCTTAGGTGGTCGCTACCCATTTGTCGAACTTTTAGAAAAAGCTAAACTTCGTAATCCATTTATCGAAGGTAATGTTAAAAAAGTTATGGGTCCGCTTAAACGGAAACTAAAAGAACTTGAAGCTGAATTTGAAGCTTAAGGAAAAACATTAAATTAAAAGGGCAGATTCACTGCCCTTTTTTATTTGTTATTTCTTTCTTCTCTTCCGTTTAGTTTTCGAAGCTTTTAAGTTGTAGTTTAATAAACTAAGACTACTTGCCATATTTTCGTTTTGTAAGATGACGTCATCGGGAACATTGATGTGTGTTGGCGCAAAGTTCCAAATTGCTTTAATACCTGCGGCAATTGCAAAATCTACTAGTTGCTGTGCGTATTCTTTAGGGACGGTGATAATGGCAATTTCGGCCTTTGTTTCTTTAATAACTTTTGATAAATCATTAACGTCATAAATTGGCTTGCCTTTAATTTCCGTGCCAATAAGTTCACTGTTACGGTCAAATCCAGCGGCAATATGTAAGCCCCACTCGCCAAAACCGCCGTAATTTAATAGGGCCCTTCCTAAATGACCAACCCCAATAATAATGGCGTTTGTTAGTTTTGTGTATACGCCAAATTCTAAGATTTCTTCAACCATTGTCGCCGCCTCACGCCCTAATTTAGGATTGCCTGGAGTTTTGCAAATTTGTGATAAATCTTTCTTTACCGTCTCAACATTAATACCCGTGATGTCACTAATCTGGGGGGCGGTAATGTATTTTGCCCCTTCGTCAAGGAGTCGCCGGGAAATCGTCAAATAGATCGGAACCCGGTACACTAAGTTTTTAGAAATGTTTTTTGGTTTCGTATTCATAAAAATGACCTCTTTCAATATGGAAAAATTTCTCTATTACACATAATTATATATAATAATATTTCTTTTACATAGAAAAGTTATAAGAAATAACAATTAATCGATAATAATTACCGAATACTGCTAAATTATCAATTAAGTATCTCTTTTGGTAGTTATTTTAAATATATTTTTTCTTAAATAGAAAAAACATCCTATTTAAAGAAAATAAAAAGCCCCATTACATGGGACTTGTTTTTTTACTGGTGCAGCCAGAGAGACTTGAACTCTCACGGGATTACCATACGCCCCTCAAACGTACGCGTCTACCAGTTCCGCCATGGCTGCATCGGATTAAATTATAACAACTTTTTTAAAACTTTCAAATACAATAATATAATATCGTTAAATTTGTTGTATTTCGTTTGTTTCTAATGTTGTTATTTCCGGTTTCTCGACGATTTTTAAAATATCATAAGTAAGGTTAGCGATAATAAAGACATTAAGGGAAGCAGCAATCATTAAGTTTCCAGACGGACCAATTGAAGGGAAGAACCAGCCGCCGAGAATAAAGTTTGCGTATGTCATTAAACTTGCGATTTGTGAAACGAAAAGTAAATAGAAACGTTTTGGATTTCTTATAACGTAAATCATAATAAAAATATCACCCATAAAGAAATAACGTTCGTGCATATGTGGTAATAAAAAGGGTGTTAAGAAAGAAAATAGAGCGCCAAGGGCAAGGATGGTGTCTTCATTGATCGCTACTTTCTTTTCATAGAATACGTAGGTGAAAATAATAAGAACTGTAAAGGCAAACGGAACACCGAATAACTTAACAGCGTCGCGCCATTTAACGACATTATTTAAATTTTGGAAGAAGGCATATAAAGACCCACTATTCATGTTCGGGGCTGAATACGTCCCAGCAACGCCAATAATTTGCTTAAAGGGCATTAAGAAGGGGGCTCCAAAGATGTAACCTGGTATAAAGGTAAGGAAGACTACTACAAAAGGTACGATAAGATATAAAAGATTATAGCGACGTTTTAAAAAGAGAATACCAACAATTGGTAAAATAAAGAACATATGAAGTTTTACACTTAATCCTAATCCGATAAAGACCATGGCAAGAAAGGTCTTATCTTTAATTAAGAAGTAAATAAACCAAACACCCATACCGGCAAAGAAAGCATCACTTTGCCCCCACATTGCTGAATTAATAAAAACAGTGGGTAAAAATAAGGCTAAAGCATAACTTAAAACCATTAATACTTTATTATCTTTTGAAAGATGTTTTACAAGTAATAACACCGCAATTGCCATATTAAAGTCGAAAATTCCTGATAACACTTTTATAACTGCGATATCGTTTATTGGTAAATAGCTAACAAGGGCAATTAAGAAATAATAAAAGCTAGGATAATTCGCGTATACAATACTTTTAATCGTAAACCCAAAAGTATTGTCGCCATAAGGAATATTTACATTAGTAGTTGTTTGATAATAACTAATTGGTGTTTTATTAAGTGATAAGAAACCACCATGATCACGAATATACCGGGTCCAGGGCACTAAAAACCAAGCCGTGTCCCCACTGGTGTATGGAATAAAGTAATAGCGAAGTAAGATTGCCATCACACTAATAAAGACAATCATTAGTAAAGCGCCATAATGATTCAATAGCCATTCCACCCCATCATGGATAGCAGTGGAAGTATTATTGAAAGCCGCTTTAGTTTTCGTGAATAGATTCTTCATCGCTTGGCTCCTCATTTTCTTTTTTTGGTCTAAATAGTATTAATTTGCGTGATATATAGTTATAAATTAAAACAACAAAGGTTGCAACTCCAAACACAAACACAAACCATAAGAAGTTTGTATCCATATTAATAATGGCGTTACCAAGCTCTTTTATAAAATAGTTAATAAAGAAACCAATCGTACTTAATAAGACAAAAAGGGCAAACCCACCAAAAGAGCGCGATGTCTTTTTATTTTCCACATTTTTAAAGACAATAATAATCGAAAGAATATAGTTAGTGATCACACCAAAAATAAAGCCAAATAATGCCGCTAAGAATATATTTAAAGTAAAAGTTATCCCTAAAAAGACATATTGTTCCGCGGTTGGATATATAACATATTGAATAAGGGCACTCACCCCAAAATCAACGAGGGTACATATAACACCAACAATGATAAAACGGAGAATCTCATGTTGATTTTCTTTTTTTGCTAAAAACTTTTTTAACATTTAAAGGCCTCTTACTTTCTTGCTATATTATATATTATCATTAATATTATTAATAAAGGCAGCAATAGAGTAATAAATTAATGAAAATCACTTTTATTTTGGTATAATTACCCCGACAAACACGGAGGAATTTAGTAGTATGCGTAAAATCTTAGTCGAAACAAGTGCTCGCCACATTCACCTCAGCGAACACGATTTAAAAAGCTTATGTGGTGAAGATGCAACCTTAGCCGTGCGCGGGATGCTTAGTCAACCAGGTCAATTTGCCTCAACAACGAAAATTAAAGTTGAAGGTATCAAGCGTAACTTTGATGGTGTGACCGTCCTTGGCCCAACCCGCAAAGCAAGTCAAGTTGAAATTTCCCAAACTGATGCCTTTGCCCTTGGCGTTGTCGCCCCAATTCGCGAAAGTGGCGATATTAAAGGAACACCAGGTATTACCTTAGTAGGACCTGCTGGTAAAGTAACTTTAAAAGAAGGCTTAATTATTGCCAAAAGACATATTCATATGACCCCAGCAGATGCTGAAGAATTTAATGTGAAGAATGGTGAAATTGTTGCTGTACGTATTAAAAGCGAAGAAAGAAGTCTTGTCTTTGAAGATGTCGTTATTCGTGTGCGGGAAGACTTCGCCCTTGCCATGCACATTGACACTGATGAAGCTAACGCTGCCGGTATTAAAGGGAGTGTTCTTGGTGAATTAATTAAACTTTAAGTTAATAATTCTCACAATTTAAAAAAGAGCAGGGAAACCTGCTTTTTTGTTTTGACTATTAAGGCAAAAGAGACTATACTATATCTACCTTATCAAGAACCACATTAAGGCAATGATGTGGTAGCAACTCTTATGAACATAAGTAAGTGCTCGCCAAAGGCAATTTGTAACGATAAGGAAAGTGTACTATTACTTTCCTTGCGAAAGTATTTTTTATTAAAAGGAGGAAAGATTAATGGCAAAATACTATTTATTTACAAGTGAATCAGTAAGTGAAGGTCACCCTGATAAAATATGTGATCAAATTAGTGATGCAATCTTAGATGAAGCGTTACGTATTGATAAAAACTCACGCGTTGCGTGTGAAGTTTTCGTCGCGACAAATTTTGTGTTAATATCTGGCGAAATAACAATTGACGGCCCCAAGCCAGATTATGAAAAAATCGCCCGCGATATTATTCGCGAAGTCGGCTACACAAGTGATGAATTCGGCTTTAATGCCGACACATGTCAAGTACTCATTAAAATGAATACGCAAAGCCCCGACATTGCGCAAAAAGTAAACCGCGGTAACTTAGAAGAACAAGGAGCAGGTGACCAAGGAATTATGTTTGGTTACGCGACAACAGAAAGTGAAGGTCTTATGCCTTTAGCAATTGTCGTTGCCCATAAATTAATGCGTGTCGCTACAAGATTACGTAAAGAAGGTAAATTTGTTGGCTCACGACCTGATATGAAATCACAAGTCACCATGCGTTATTATGAAACAGGGGAAATTAAACTTGACACTGTCCTTATGAGTGTGCAGCATGATGAGAATATTGACTTTGCAAAGTTTGAAAAATTTATTATTAATGACATTATGATTGAAGTTGCCAAAAGTTTTAAACTTAATACGGATTTTAAAAAGATTGTTAATCCCGGTGGTCGTTTTGTCGTCGGTGGTCCTGCAGGGGACACTGGTTTAACAGGACGGAAGATTATTATTGATACATACGGGGGATACGCAAAACATGGTGGCGGTGCCTTTAGTGGAAAAGATCCAAGTAAAGTTGATCGCAGTGCCGCTTACTATGCTCGCTATATTGCGAAAAACTTAGTGGCCGCTGGGGCTGCTAGTAAGTTAGAAATTCAATTAAGCTACGGCATTGGCATGCCTGAGCCAATTAGTATCTTCGTTGATACATTTGGGACCGAAAATGTAGCGTTAGAGCACATTTACGCTGCAATTCCTATGTATTTTGATTGTCGGCCTGGAATGATAACGAAAGAGTTCAGTCTTTTAGATCCGTCTTTTAAATATAAAGATTTAGGTGCCCTTGGCCACTTTGGCAGACCAGATATTGTTACGCCATGGGAAGCACTCGACAAAGTTGAAGCTTTAAAGAAATTCTTTGCTCAAACGCTTTCTAATGAGTAAATTATAAAAATATTGCGTCGGCATGATAAAATAAATATACAAATAAGAAGCCATCTCTTGATAGAAAGGAACTGATAAATGAAATATCAAATTGTTGGCAAAAATATCATCGTCACCGATGCAATAAGAACTACTTTAGAAAAAAAGCTTTCACGAATGGACAAGTACTTTATCATTAATGATGATATCGACTGTCGGGCGGTTGTATCAAAATACCGTACAATGGCGAAGGTAGAAGTAACTATCTTCACAAAACACCTCGACTTCCGGTCGGAGGAAAAAGATCCAGATTTATATGCAGCATTTGACAAGGCTATCGATTCACTCGAGCAACAAATGCGTAAATTAAAAACAAGAATGAGTCGGAAAAAGGATATGAGCTTAGGCGAAGCTATTGCTTTTGCAAACTTTGAAGGAGCCCCGCTAGATGATGATGGCAAAGTCGTGCGGATGAAATCTATTTTCCTTGAACCAATGGATCTTGAAGATGCAATTATGCGCATGGAAGCACTTGGACATAAGTTCTTTATGTATCTTGACGCTGAAGATAATTTAATCTCAATATTATATGTAAGAAATGATGGCGGTTACGGCATTATTCAAGCAGAAAATAAAATTAAGTAACTTATAATTTCAAATATCATTTGAAAGGCTAGTCCATCTAGCCTTTTTTTGTTTATAATTTATATTAGTTAATTATAATGTATAATTATTGCGTATGGAAAAAGAAATCAAATTACTAGCGACTGATCTTGATGGCACGTTGTTCCATCCTAAAAGAAGAATTAAACTGATTGCAAAGAAAAATATAAATTACATTGATAAATTTATTAAAGACGGTAATCAGGTTGTTTTAGTTACGGGCCGCAGCCCACGTTTTGCTCGTAAAGTAATTGAAAGACTTGGTCACGAAGTCGATGTTATCGGAATGAACGGGGCCTATACCATTAGTGAAGGTGAAGTGATGAACGAACACTTTCTTGATTTTTCAATCGAAAAGATGCTTTTTGATCTTAACTCTTTATTTCCGATTTTAGGCACGATGCTAATTTCAAGAAAGTATCCGCTGCTTATCGCAACCCCGCCGGTTGGGAAGTTCTTCCAACTCTTTTATCGCTTTTATTATTGGTCTCTTGGCGCTTATGCGGAAGATTATTATTTCTCTAATGAAGAGTTCGTCAATGAACTTAAGTCGAATGAAGTATACAAATTAATGATATTCTTTGGTATTTCTAGAAGAGGAGTAAAAATGGCAAGTCGGGCGAACCAATATTTAAGAGCCCACTATAAAGATCAATTCGAAGCAAGTTGGTCGGATGGTTTTATCGAAATTACTCCGGCTGGCATATCAAAGGCAAATGGCATTGAACGCTACACGAAAGCACACGGCATTAAAAGTGAAAACGTTTATGTTGTAGGCGATAGCGGTAATGATATATCAATGTTCCAAGCATATTTTGATCGTTCATTTTGCATGCGACATGCCCATAAAAAAGTACGGAAGTACGCGAAAACGATTATTCGTCGTTTCCATCATTTAGAAAGACATATATAGAGGTACAAACATATGACAAACTTAACATTACACATCTTCGGAATATATCAAATTTCGATGCTGGTCCGTGATTCCCTCGGCTACTTAGCGCCTAAAGGTGATCGCCAATTTAGCAAAGAAGCTTATCTACATCGCGTTAAAAGCTTTGAACTTTTACGGAAAGAAGGCACTCCCTTTGCGTTTTTCGTTGCTCAAAATAAGGAAAAGGCCGAGAAACTTGTGAAAAACTTAGATGAATTTGCCGCAGAAGTTTATAGCACTGAATCACGTATTTTCCGGGTAAGCGGCGATTATGTTGAAGTTGATGCTTCCCAACATTTAAGAGTTTATGAAATGGCTCTTGGCATTAACCAAACCTTTATTGATATTTTAAATGGTTTTGTTAATCATAATCGCGGGCAAGAACAATTTGAAGAACGGCTTGTCACTTTACTTGAAGCGGAAGAATATTATTATCGCTCATTAGCCCATTACGCTTTAGCGAATGATTTAATTAAATTATTTAAAGAATATAGTGAAGCACGTGCCCAAAATGATTCCAAAGATAACCCGATTGCGAAGTTTATTAATGAAGACATCGTACGCGTTATTAACTTAGTTCGGTTCCTAGCGAAGTATAATAATGTAAAGAATACGACATACAAGAGTATGACGGACCTCTTTAATGCCTTTATTGAACAAATCTCCGGTCAACGTGATTTAGAAGAAGGTAAAACATTCCCGCAATTATTTAGTGACTTAATGGATACAACATTTAAAACCTTACAGGATGCGGAACAAAAGTTCCAAGTTGTATTATTACCATTTATTAACGAACATCGTGAAATAGACAAAAAAAATGAAAGGAAAAATCCCGAGGATTTAGCGTAAAAAAGATATGCGTAAAGTAGCAATCATATTTGATTCAACAGCCATCATTAATGAAGAAAACATAAAAAAGTATGACATTAGTTTTGTGTCGTTGAACGTTGCCATCAATGGTGAAAATTTTCGTTCGATGGACTTAGATGAAGAAAAGTTTAAAAATGAATTCTTAACCTATAAAAGCGTTAAGAGTGGTTCCCCTTCACCACATGATTTTGAAGAAGCGATTAATCGTAAGTTTGATGAAGGCTATAAAGAAGTAGTAGTCATCACCTTATCAAGTAAAATCAGCGCAACTTATAATGTCGCTGGAATGGGAAGAGAAGCGTTAAGTGAAGAAAGAAAAGCGAACACTTATATTCATGATTCACTCTTTGGCTCAATCGGCCAAGACGTTTTAATTAAGTCAATGGAAAGCTTATTAGATAAAGATCCAAGCGCTAGTGAAATTATGGAAGCTTTAGAAGCAAGACTAGCCCAAAACACCATCTTATTTGAGCTTAACGACTTAAAACACTTACATAAAGGTGGCCGTTTAAGTACTTTAAAATATTTAATTAGCATGGCGCTTAAAATTAAACCACTTGTTGAATTCTCAAATGGAGAATTAAAAGTCGTTGGTCAAAACCGCAATCGTTCGAAAACAATTGATATTATTATGAATAGAATTGATGGTTTTGTATCAAAATTTAAAAATATCTACGTTAATTTATTTAGTTATCACCCGGATGACAATATATTTATTGCGGTCCATGATATAATTAAAAAACGTTGGCCGCAGATCGAACTAAACATGACAACGCGGATTGAACCAATCTTTATGACCCACGTTGGTGTCAATGGTTATGCGGTATCAATTGTCAGTTTCAACTAGGAGGAATTTATGTTAACTAAAAAAGATAAAGTAACGGAACTAATTTTATACATTACGTATGGCTTAATTGCCTTAGCGGGTCTTACCCTTGTTGTCTTACACATCATTGGAATGAACTTAGAAAACTTATCAAATGCCTTACGTACCGCTGATGAAAGTTTTGCGAAAACAATGAAAATGAGTTTTCTTGTCTTCGGTAGTATCTTAATTGTACTTGCCGGAATCTTAAGTGCCATCACCTTAGCCGTTAATGGCCAAAAGGCAGAACTTATCGAAGAGAAAAAAGCCCGTCGTCGCCAACGGTTAGCCCTTGAAGAAGATAGTGGCGAATTAGAATAAGAATTACTATTTATAAAAAAAGAAGCACTACTCTCGCGGTAGTGCTTTTATTTTTGAGGCTAAGACTTTGGCAAACGCTAAATAATTATCGCTATATTTTTTAAAGTCAATATGCAGTAATGCACTTTGCCCATTTAAATGTTTACGTAAAGCGACTATGTGCCATTGCAATACTTGAAACAAGCGATAAAACATGACCCTTCTTATTTCAAAAGGCTTAGCTTTCCGTCCAAGATAATAATCAAGCAAGGTTAAAGAATCATTAAAATCAATATTGCCAAAACTTGCAATATCAAAGTAAGGATCATTCATTCCCGCAAATTCAAAGTCGACTAAGATGTATTCTTCCCCGCTCTTAATAATGTTCGCTCTTTGGGCGTCGCCATGGGTAAAAACCTTGTTAAACCTTGCATAATGGTTGTTAAATTCACTAATCCAGTATGTTTTTAACGACAGATATTTTTTACTAAGCTCATTTTTCACTCTTTTTTCATAACGGGTGAATCGCGATAATTCGTCATAATCAATACCTTCAATTGGTAAAGCGTGTAATGTACGTAAAGCTTTTGCAACTCCATTATAATCAGCCTCATCTAAAGCAGTCGTTAAATTATGACCAGGTAGATACTCACTTATCTTATTGCCACTCTCGGTATCGTAAAATAATGTCTTACTTGTGACATTAAATGGTTCAAGTAGGAAAAGGTGGAGTTTTTCACTTGGATAATGAACAAATTCTTTGCCATCTCTATTCGCAATACGAATGACATAATCTTTATCATTTACGATAACGTGATAAGTATAATTACTCATCCCGCCGAGGAAGCGTAAACAGTGGGTAATATTTATATCTTTCGTTTCTAGATACTTTTCAAAAGTTTTCACAATATTCTTTCTGAGCATGCATATATTCTACTACTAAATGTAATTATTTTGCTATTATAAACTTAGTGCGCTGGTAGCTCAGTGGATAGAGCAATCGCCTCCTAAGCGATAGGTCGGAGGTTTGAATCCTCCCTAGCGCGCCATAATATTATGAATACCCATACATTGAATTTAAGACCAAGACCTTTCTTGCAAATAAAAGAAGGAACCAAGCGCATTGAAATGCGTCTTTTTGATGAAAAAAGATCTAAAATCAAGGTCGGTGATAATATTTGCTTTGTTAATAATGCCACCGCTGAACGCATAAGCGCGACCGTAATCGGTTTAAAAAGATTTAAAACGTTTAAAGAACTCTACGCTTATTATAGCCCGCTTGATTTAGGTTATAAAGAAGACGAAGAAGTAAGTTACTTAGACATGAACATTTATTATGAAGATGCAATGATTAACAAATGGGGCGTTCTTGCCATTAGGTTCAAACTTAATTAGATAAAAATAGTTGACATTCGTTTTAAATAGTATTAAGATAAACAAGCAATTTGGGGCCGTAGCTCACCTGGGAGAGCGCTTCCATGGCATGGAAGAGGTAGCGAGTTCGATCCTCGTCGGCTCCACCAAATCGTATTGAAAACTTACGATTAGGTAAGAAAGAAGAATATGACCTTATAGAGGTCTTTTTTATATTCAATCTAAAGTAATGAAAAAGTGGCAAATCATGGTTGATATTTGCTAAACTATTTATATGAAAAGAAAATTATATTTAAAAAACCAAACCGTCTATCAAATCTACGTTCGCAATCATACAAAAGAAGGAACCTTTAACGCTTTAATCCGTGATCTTCCGCGGATTAAAGCACTAGGGGTCGATATTTTGTATTTAGTGCCTATTCATCCCATAGGTGAAAAAGCAAGGAAAGGAAAACTAGGGAGTCCTTACGCAATTAAAGATTATTATCTTGTTAATGAAGAGTTAGGAACTTTAGAAGATTTCCAAGGCTTTTTAAACATTGCTCATTCTTTTGGCTTTAAAGTCATTATTGATATTGTATTACATCATACAAGTCCTGATTCACGACTTTTAATAGAACATCCAGAATTCTTCTTTTATAAAAATGGGAAAGTTGGCAATAAGATTGGCGACTGGTATGACATTATTGATTTAGATTACAACAATCGCGATTTATGGGATTATATGTTAGAAATGCTTAAATATTGGGTAAGTGTTGGTGTTGATGGCTTCCGCGCTGATGTCGCCCCTTTAGTGCCGCTTGCCTTTTGGGAATATGTTCGTAAAGCATTAGACGAAATAGATAGCGAACTTATTTGGCTTAGCGAATCAGTGGAACAAGGTTTTCTTGACTTTGTATGGGCTAATAATTATGTTGGACACGCTGACGGGGAAATGTATAAAGCGTTTGATATGCTATATGATTATGATGTGTATCCGGCTCTTAAAAGGTACTTACAAGGTGAAGGAAAACTTGAAGACTATTTAAAACTTGTGCGGCGTCAAGAAAAAGAGTATCCATTTGGTTACTTAAAAATAAGAACGATTGAAAATCATGATACGGAACGCATCTTTGCACTTTGTAAAAATGAAGCAGTGCTCAAAAACATAACCGCTTGGTCTTTTTTCCAAAATGGAGTCGGCTATCTTTACGCTGGTCAAGAAGTTAAAGCTAAGCATCGTCCTGACTTATTTAATAAAGATGTTATTGATTTAAAGATTAAAGATGATGAATATTATAATTTTATTATGAATTTAGTGGAACTAAAGAAATTACCAATCTTTAAAGAACATCATTCATTTATCATTGAGCAAACGGAATATGAAGATATTATTATTGCGCGTCTTATAAGTGATGAAGAAACGATTTACGGCATCTTTAACTTAAAAGGTGAAGCACAAAGCATTCGGGTCTTACTAGAAGATGGTGCGTATGATAATCTTCTTAATGACGAAGAAATAACGATAAAAAAAGGCTCATTAACTATTAATGAACCTTTAATCTTCTTTATTTAGAATCTTGCCTTAATATTACAGTTGGATCATCTTTTGTCGTATTAACTTTACACGTTGTTTTATTTATCGCCACGAGTACCCAAACAAGACCAATTAATAATAATCCAAGGGACATAAATTTATAAGGAAGGCCGGCAAGCGGTAATACAGCGACACTAAAGGATATACCAATCGCTGCTAAAAAACTAATAACACACGGCGTACATCCGTAGGTAAATACACCAAAGATAATCGAAAAGTAAGAAGCATTTGCCCCTTTACTACTCCGTTTACTAAAATCAAACTGTGCGGTCGTCGCACCGATTAAAAAAGCACTTATGGCCGCCATTACAGCATTTAATAAAATATTAATAATAACAAGCCACACCCCATATGTTTCACTCATTAAAGGATAAGGAGTATTTAAATAATCAAGTACGGTGTATAAACCCATAAAGAAAGCGAAATAGCCAAGCATCGCTAGCATGTACTTTTTCGTTTTAAGTTTTAATAGTACGGTCTTTAACATAAGGCTATTTTCCCATACAATGCATGTTTGCTCAACAATAATGCTTTCTTGATATTGTTTGATTAAAGTTATAAATTAATAAAATGATAAAATAAGTTGGATGCAGCCATGGCGGAACTGGTAGACGCGCAAGTCTCAGAAGCTTGTATTGCAAAATGTGTGAGTTCAAATCTCACTGGCTGCACCAAGAATAATTCAAAAATGTAGGAAAAGATACCATGAATAAAATTTATGAATTAACGTACAACTTAACGACTAATTATTATGACGCTGCGAACCATTTAAGCATCCAAGGAGCGCTTGACTTAATGCAAAACGTCGCCGCCCGGCACGCTTATCTTTTAGGCGCGGGTAAAAGTCATCTAGAAGCTAAAGGGCTTTTTTGGGTTATTGCCCGCACTGAACTTGAATTTATAAGTTTTCCACTTACCCCAATTGCCGTTAAAATAATTACTTGGCCAGCAAAACCGACGCGCTTTTACTTTGATCGCTATTATAAAATCATTGATACTGCGACCAATGAAGTAATATTAAAATCCCGAAGTCGTTGGGTCTTAGTTGATATTTTTGTGCGAAAAATTGTAAGTAGTGATGCGTATAAGTACCCATTAGAAAAGTATCATGAAGAAGTGTTATTCGCTAGTGACTTTAAGCGCCTTGAAACGTCGCAAAACGTTGTAGGGACACACCTTGTCCGCCCTAGTGAAATTGATGAAAACGGTCATTTAAATAATTCGAAATACGGTAATATCATCTATGACTTTTTACCACTGATGAGTGATGAAGTTATTAAGCGCGCTCTTATTTACTATAATAATGAAGCCTTAAGTGGCGACGAAATATCAATTAGCAAAACGAAAAGTGATACAACTTTCCAAATTAGTGGCGTTAAGAATGATATAATTATCTTTAATAGTGAGGTAGAAATAACGAAATGGGTGCCCTAACAACACTTGAAGTATGGATTATTATTATCGGCATGAGTGTGCCCTTTTTAGCAACGACAGTTGGTTCACTTGCCGTATTCTTATTTAAAGGACAAATAAGTGATAAGTTAAATTCAATCTTATTAGGGTTTGCTGCTGGTATTATGATTGCGGCGTCCGTTTGGTCACTTATTTTACCTAGTTTAGAATTCGCCGGTAGTAACGGCTGGGGGAAATACGCGATTGTGCCGGTTGTTATTGGTTTTATTTTAGGAGCCTTACTTTTATTTGCCATCGATAGAATTGTTCCCCACATTCACCAACGCAGTAAAACAAGTGAAGGACTACCGGGGAAATCACTTTCGCGAGACGCTAAACTATTTTTAGCAATGACTATTCATAACTTCCCGGAAGGGATTGCTGTTGGTTTTGCTTTCGCCGTTGCCTATAACGGGGTTGTAAATCCAGGAGGGGCCGAACTATCACTTTATAGCGCCCTTGCTCTATCAATTGGGATTGCCATTCAAAACATTCCGGAAGGGGCAGCCGTTAGTTTACCAATGGCGCAGCGACTAGACCATAAAGGAAAAGCCTTTGGCTTTGGAGTATTAAGCGCAATCGTTGAACCTATGGGGGCGATTCTTGCTTTCTTATTTGCGGCCTTCTTTAAAGAATTATTACCGTGGTTTTTAAGTTTTGCCGCGGGAGCAATGATGTATGTCGTTGTCGAAGAGTTAATTCCTGAAGCTAAACTAAGTGAAACTGATCACCACGGAACTTTCGCCGTTATGATTGGCTTTTTACTTATGATGATTTTAGATGTTGTTTTATCTTAATTCCTTGCTTTTTCTAAAAATTGCAGTAATATATCTCTTGTATTGCGCTCGTAGCTCAGATGGATAGAGTACAACCCTCCGAAGGTTGGGGTCACACGTTCGAGTCGTGTCGGGCGCGCCATTATAAAAGAAACCGCTAGTGGTTACCATTAGTCGTAAGCATATTAAAAAACCTCCATGAACTAGAAAGTGTGGAGGCTTTTTTTATAATCAAGCTAAATATTTTACTTAACAATAATTTGTGTACCCTCTAATACATCAAGGGTTTTTTTATGAAGTTCTTTGTCATAACTACTCACGCCTGTTTTTAAAACAATAACTTCAGCTTCCGGTAAGGCCGCTTTAAGCAGAAGAGCATTACTTAAAATACAAATATTTGTGACTAATCCTACTAAAGTAATTTCCTTATAGTTTTCTTTTTTGACATCATTAGCAAGTTCAAGTGATCCAAAGGTAAGTTTTTCATAAACCTTTTTAGCTTTTGGTAAATAGTCTTTCACTTTACCATGTACTTCGTGACCTTCAGTCCCTTTAATACAATGCATTACGGGAAGTTTTTGCCCTTCTAAAGTATCTAAATAGTTTGCAAAATGGGTGTCTTTTGTAAAAAAAATGTCATCTTTTGTCTTTAAATGATCTTCAATCGCTTTAATAATTGTTTCTTCTACAAGGTGAGCATCTTTAAAGCCCAGACTACCATTTACGAAGTCATTTTGATAATCGACGACCACTAATAATCTTTCTGCCATAGTATCTTTTTCCTTTACTGGCGGAGAAAGAGGGATTTGAACCCTCGCGAGGATTGCTCCTCCTATCGGTTTTCGAGACCGACCCCTTCAGCCGCTTGGGTATTTCTCCGTATGGATTATTATAACA
>JBAZCS010000024.1:0-15218 GCA_041654855.1 Bacilli bacterium
GATCTTTAGTGAGTAAACTTTTATGTTTCACTAAAGGAGGAATTATGGAACAAAAAAACATTAAAGAAGTATTATTAGAACTTCAAGTCGACAAAGACATTGGTTTAACGCATGAAGAAGTCAAAAAAAGACAGGTTATCCACGGTCTTAATGAACTACCAAAGGCTAAAATGAAGACGGTTTTAAGTGCCTTTTTAAGTCAAATGAATAATGCGATGATTTATATTTTATTAATCGCTGCGATTATTTCTTTTATCCTAGCCATTATTGAAAAAGAAGGTGGATTCTTTGAACCAATCTTAATCTTAACCATTGTTATTATTAATGGTGTTATTGGCACTATTCAAGAGTTAAAGGCGGATAAGGCGTTAGAAGCACTTGAAAAATTGAGTGCACCAACGACAATTGTCCGTCGCAATGGTGAACTTAACGAAATAAAAGCTAGCGAGCTTGTGCCGGGCGATATCGTTATATTAGAAGACGGACGCACGATACCTGCTGACCTTCGATTAATTAGTAGCGTTAATTTAAAAGTAAGTGAAGCAAGCTTAACCGGTGAAAGTGTGCCGGTCGAAAAAGACGCAAATTTAGTCTATGAAAAAAGTATGCCAATTGGTGACCGCAAAAATATTGTTTACATGTCAACACCCGTTGTTTATGGACGGGGAGAAGGCGTCGTTATTGGCACTGGTTTACATACCGAAATTGGTCAAATTGCGAAGATGCTTTCAAGCACTAAACAAGAAGAAACACCGCTGCAAAAAAGACTTGCGGACCTTTCTAAATTATTAGGTATCATTACCCTTGTTTTAGTTACTTTATTATTTGTTATTGCTTTAATAAAAGATTCAAGTTTTGACAACATTAAGAATATGTTCTTATTATCTATTTCCCTTGCCGTAGCAGCGGTTCCAGAAGGATTACCTGCTGTTGTTACGATTACGTTAGCGCTTGGTGTCCAGCGTATGGTTAAGGTAAATACGATTACCCGTCGTCTACCAAGTGTTGAAACTTTAGGCGCTGTTAGTGTTATTTGTAGTGACAAAACAGGGACGCTTACCCAAAACGTCATGACAGTAGTAAGTTCCTATGTAAACGAAAAACAATACGAAAATCTAGACTTTAATGAGCAAAACGTAGCTATTTTAGCCGACGGACTCTCCCTTTGTAGTGATGCTACGGTTGATCACGGTGTTTATGGTGACCCGACGGAAATTGCGCTTGTTAACTTTGCAAATTATATCGGACATCATAAAGATGCTTTAGAAAGTAATACGCCACGCGTGCAAGAATTACCATTTGATAGCGTGCGTAAAATGATGTCAACCTTACATAAAGTTGACGATAAATTTGTCCAATATACTAAAGGGGCAATGGACAATATTTTAAAGTTTGCCACTCATATTGAAATTGACGGAAAAGTACGTTTCATTACCGCAAAAGATAAAGAAAATATTAATGAAATTGCCGCTAATATGGCGCACCGAGCATTACGTGTTTTAGCGCTTGCCAAAAAGGTCGTTGATAGCGAAGTTATTAGCGAAGATAATTTAATCTTTGTTGGGCTTGTCGGTATGGTCGATCCACCGCGTCCTGAAGCAATTCCCGCCGTTAGTAATTTAAAAGAAGCGGGCATTACGACGATTATGATTACCGGTGACCACGCTGATACTGCATTTGCGATTGCGGGTGAACTTGGTATTACGAGTAAACAGCAAAATGTTATGACTGGCGCCGAACTTGATACATTGAGTGATGAAGAAATTCAAGATGCTTTAAAAACAAAACGGGTCTTTGCCCGTGTCTCCCCTGAAAATAAAGTGCAAATTGTTAACGCGCTCCAAGCAAATGGGGAAATTGTTGCAATGACGGGCGACGGTGTTAATGATGCGCCAAGCTTAAAAGCGGCCGATATTGGTATTGCCATGGGCATTACCGGAACTGACGTTGCTAAAGGGGCCGCGGATATGGTCTTAACCGATGATAACTTTGCAAGTATTGAAAAAGCAGTACGTGAAGGACGGGGCATTTACGCTAATATTAAAAAAACAGTGTGGTTTTTACTCTCTAGTAACTTTGGGGAAGTAATTACAATGCTCGTCGCAGTCCTTGTCGGCTATCCTTTCCCTTTAACCGCCCTCCATATTTTATGGGTTAACTTAATTACTGATGGTATACCCGCGCTTGCTTTAGGGGCGGATAGTAAAGATCCTGACATTATGAAGGAAAAACCTAGAGCGAAGAAGGAGTCATTGTTCGCTAAGGGCGGATACGCTTTAACAATCTTTTATGGAACGGTAATTGCGCTTATTACTACGCTTGCCTTCCTTTATATTCCCGTTATTGGTCATGGTGCAAGAACAATCGCCGAAATTAATAATGTCTTTGCCGATGAAGCCCTTAAAATAAGAGCGATGACATATGCCTTTACGACACTTGGTGTTAGTCAATTATTCCACATGTTTGGCATGTCAAATATTAATAAAACATTCTTCCGGCAATTTACTAAACAAAAATGGTTCTTATGGGTTGCTTTTGTCTTAGGCTTTATCTTACAAGTTGCCGTTACAGAATTACCATTTTTAACAACTGCGTTTGGCACAAGTGAACTTGACTTTATGGAATGGGTGTATTTAGCCTTACTTAGCACTTCCCCTCTCGTGTTACATGAAATTAGAGTTTTCTTCCTTTTCCTTATGAAAAAGATTAAAAAGTAGATTATGAGATAACAATTTAAAGAAGGCACAGCAATATATAATGTTGTGCCTTTTTATATGTGGCGCAAATATTTAAAATAGTTATCGTTTATGCTTAAATAATATATATAGGTGTTATAATACACCTTACGAGGTTATTACTATGTCTAAAATTAAACATTTATTCTTTGGCGTCTTATTCGCCCTCTTAATTAATCCTTTTGTAGTGCAAAAAAGTGTGGAGCGTCAATATGTCGCTACTAGTGCCTGGAGTGGGCCACAAACGAGCACCGAAGGCAATTATTATGCTAGTGTCGGTAGTGAAACAGGCGCTGCCCTTACAAGCAAATTAAAAAGTATTATAAGTGTCGGCACAAGTGAAAGCTATGACTGGTCGCGTTATGAAGCCGCCGACGAAGCAGAAGGCGTAAGCGACAGCGTCTTACTTATTTATTCACGCCAAGTTGTTAAAAAAACTTCGAATGGCAGTGCCAACACTAATTGGAACCGTGAACACACATGGCCACAATCAAAAATTGGCGCTCAAGCGAAAAGTGATAACCACCATATTTTCGCTGATAATGTTAAAACAAACTCCGCCCGTGGTAATAAATTCTTTAATGAACTTAATAAAAGTTCAAGCACCCGTGTAACTGACGGCTACGGCAATATTACTGATAACTACACAAATAGCAGTGAATTTATGCCAAACGATGCCGCTAAAGGAGAAGTGGCACGCGCTACCATGTATTTAAATACCCGCTATGGCTATTCGATAACTGATTCGGAAAATGGAAACTTTAAAAGTATCGCTGTAATGCTTCGTTGGCACCTTGAAAACCCAGTGAGTAACCGCGAAATATATCGTAATAATACGGTTCATCATTTACAGGGTAATCGCAATCCATTTATTGATCATCCAGAATACGCATGTCGGATTTGGAGCGAAACAAACACCGAAACTAGAAGTTTATGTGCGGGTCAAGCCGAAGTTGATGTTGAAAGTGTAAGTGTAACCCCGACTAGTGGCACGATTAATCTTTTAGGTGCTAATAAGTCATTACAATTAGTAGGCAAAGTATTACCGACAAACGCCACAAATCAAACTTTAACATGGCAAAGTTCGAACCCAAGTGTCGCTACTGTTTCTAATACTGGGAATGTTAGTGCATTAAGTGTTGGTGAAACAACAATTACCGTTCGTTCTGCTGCTGATAATACAAAGTTTGCTACGGCAACTATTAGCGTTATTAGTGAACCAATCGCCGTAACTGGGGTAACCTTAAATAAAACGACTTTAGCGCTGCAAGAAGGGGAGACTTCAAATTTAGTTGCAACTGTTCAACCGAGTACAGCGACAAATAAAAACGTTACATGGTCGACTAGTAACTCAAGTGTCGCGACCGTCGATGATGGTAATGTTAAAGCTGTTGCGTTTGGTACGGCAACGATTACAGTAACAACTGAAGACGGCAATAAAACGGCGAGTGCGGAAGTAAGTGTCCGGAAAGCCCCGGAAATCATTGGCAAGGCGACAAAATTTAAGTTTAACAGTAAAGAATGGACCGCGATGCCCAATAACTGGCAAAGTATTACGAATGCATGGGGCTTTGATGGTACAAGGGGTATGCAAGTAACCGGAAATAATGAAGCGGTTGGTAATAGTCCATATTTTGAAAATATTGTAAAAGTAATTGTAGGTACGTCCTCAAGTTCAAATGGTGCGGGCACATATAGCGCGCGGCTTGTTGATTCTAAAAATGCGCCTAAAGGGGAAGGGGCGCAGATTGATGAAGTCATAAGCGTTAATAAACCAGGAGCGTCGATTATTGAACGTGAATTCAATTTAGAAACACCGACTTCAGGTCATGTGCAACTTATTGTCGAAGCTACTGTTAATTCAATTTATATAAGTCATGTCACAATTGTTACGTATGTTGAAGATCCACACGCTGATGCTTTAGCGTGGGGCACATCATTTTTAGCGTTAACGAGTGATGGCTGTGCGCAAAGTTCGAAAACACTTTTAGAAAATGTGTGGGGTGAAGCTAAAACTAGTTACCTTGCTTTAAGTGACGAAGCAAAAGTAATCGTTAAAGAAAAAGATCTTGACGCGAAAGGTGATGATTTAAGTCACGCCAAAGCGCGTTATATATTACTTGTTAGTAAATATGGGTTTGAAAACTTTATTGAACGAAATGTGGGCAGTGAACAAAGAAATAACGCGCTCAGTGTTGATGCGCGTTATGCCTTACCACTTATTCTCTTTAGTATTGTTATCAGCGGTACTTTAATTACCACTTTAGTGTTAAAGAAGAAGAAGCGTTAATTATTTCCAGTAATAATCGAAGAATTTAGCAATGTATTTTGCGTTAACTTCATAGCGGGCTCCAGGAACAAACCGGGGCCCGCTTTCTGTTTCAACGACTAAACCTGGGTCAATTTCTTTGCCGATTTCACTTTCATACTCGCCTAAATATGTTTTACCACGAACGCCGTTAAAGTATGAAGCACTAATTTTGTAAACATCACCGACTTTTTCAATGAATTCATTTTGGAAGACGATCATATCTTTAATGATTGGACTTACGTCACCAGCGGCGACATAATCATTACCGTCAGGATGAATAACTTGTAGCCCTGGGACAAACCCCGTGCCGTAACCAGACACCGTATTTAATTCTTCGCTTAAGCCGTACACTTTTTTAATTTCGGTCCAGTATTCAGGTTGATTAACGCGAATGTCGTACGTTTCCACTAAGTAATACGGTAATTTTTGGCTGATGACATTGTCTTTTAAGTAACCAGGCATAAACTTATCATTTAATGCTTGGCAATCAGGACATGGTCCAAGTGACCAATTTATAATAAAAGGTTTGGTTCCTTTTAATAGTTCGTTTAATTTATCAAAACTTATAAATTTCATTATTGGCCTTTCTATGTGGCGATCAATCCACTTTGTAAATTTGTCTTTTTGGGTGAAGACGCTGCTATCTTCGTTATAAGCAATCCCTACTTTATAGACACCTTCATTATATACGCCAATGACCGGCGTGTTTGTTAATTTGCGATTTATTGGTAAACCTTTAAAGTCATCACCTAATAAACTAGTTTCAATAACGTAGACAGGAATCGCACTATCTTTCACAAACGGATTTAAAATATGTTCGCGGAAAGTACTCCAGCAAGAACATGTTTTATCAGCGTAACTTACTAGTAAGAAATTATCCTTATTAGTAATCATGTCATCAACGTCTTTTACATCACTAAATTCGGTAATAGTTGTAACTGTTTCATCGCCAAAATATATCGGCGTTTTTTCGACTTTTCGTTCTTTACAACCACTTAACATTAAAGAAGTGGCAAGTAAGAATAGTGTTGTTAGTTTTTTCATATTATTCACCTACTTTATTTACTAATTCTAACAAGTTTTAATAGTGTTTGCAAAAACGACTAAAAAAATAGTGAAAAACTTCAGCGTAATTTTAAAAATTATTCTCATAAATTGAAATAAAACCTTGCAATAATAGATCTAATTATTTCATAGAGCGTTATCATTTGTAATTTTATGTATTTTCCATTATATTTTATCTATGATAAGGGGGGGACTAATAATGGATAAAATAACGAAGCATAATGTCGCACGTGAAGATATAATTATCGAACTACAAAACGTTAGTAAAGTATATGATGGAAAGACGGTAGTCGATGGTTTTAATTTATACGTTAAAAGAGGAGAATTCATTACGTTTTTAGGACCTTCTGGCTGTGGGAAAACAACGACGCTACGGATGATTGCCGGTTTTGAAATCCCAAGTGAAGGCAAGATCATTTTAAACGGTGAAGATATTACTAATTTACCGCCTTATAAAAGACCGGTAAACACTGTATTTCAACGCTACGCTTTATTCCCACATTTAGATGTTTATGATAATATCGCCTTTGGGTTAAAGATAAAGAAAATTAAAGATGTAAAAAACGGGAAAGAAGTATTACGAAAACTAACTTCGAAAGAAATTGACGAAAAAGTCGTGAAAGCTTTAAAGATGGTCGACCTTGAACAATTTGAAGCCCGTGATATAAGTACGCTTTCTGGTGGTCAACAGCAACGGGTGGCGATTGCACGCGCCATTGTTAATGAACCAGAAATTATTTTACTTGATGAACCGCTCGGTGCGCTTGACTTAAAGATGCGCAAAGAAATGCAACTTGAATTAAAGTCGCTCCATAAAAGATTAGGCATTACTTTTATCTATGTTACCCATGATCAAGAAGAAGCCTTAACAATGAGTGACACGATTGTCGTCATGAATGACGGGCTTATTCAACAAATTGGTGCCCCGACTGATATATATAACGAGCCGAAAAATCCCTTTGTCGCCGACTTTATCGGTGAATCAAATATTTTTAACGCGCGGATGGCGGGGAAACTGCAAGTTAAGTTTTTAGGCGCAACCTTTACGTGCGTGGATGACTTACCAAATAACGAAAAGGTTGATGTCGTCATTCGTCCTGAAGACGTCGAAATCACTAAAGCCGGTAAAGGGCAAGTGGACGGCAAAATTATTAATAAAGTATTTAAAGGTGTTCACTATGAATATGTCGTGCGGGTTGGCCGTAAAAGTGAAGTCATCGTGCAAAGTACACGCGACTATCCGTTAAATAATGAAGTCGGGCTAAATATTGACCCTGAATCAATTCATATTATGAAAAAAGAAATTACTGCGAATGTCTACACTGATGCATGGATTAATAATAAAAATGAATTAATGATTGGTGACGCTGCCTTTGCCGTTGATGTTACGCAACTCTTAAAAGGAAGCACGGTCGATGAAGAAGGTTATTTAGTCGATAGTAAAGGCGTTAAATATGATTTAAATGATATTGATGTTATTGCAACGGTTGATTTTAGTGATGTCGAAATAAGTGATGACCAAGAAAGTGGCCAAGCATTTGGCAGCGTCATCAGTGTCATTTGGCTTGGCGACCACTATCAAGTTGTCGTCCGGACCGAAGACGAAGAAGACTTTATTATTGATTCCCCATATCTTTGGAACGAAGAAGACCATGTCAGTATTACGATTAAAAAAGAAAACATTGTCTTAAAGGCTAAAGGAGAGTTAGTGCCTTATGAAAATTAATTTCCGGCGCGCGCATCTTGGGATACCTTATGTTGTCTTTATGATACTATTTGTCCTTTTACCGTTATTCTTTATTCTTTTCTATGCATTTACGAATAGTAGTGGACAATTAAGTGTCGAACCGCTTGTTAATTTCTTTACGAGCAGTGCGAAATGGCGGGTCTTATTTGTATCCTTTATCTTTGGCTTACTAAATACGGCCTTAACCTTACTTATTGGTTATCCTTTAGCGATGATCTTAGCGAATAAAAAATATAATAAAAACGCAGTCTTAGTCATGCTTTTTGTCATGCCGATGTGGATTAACTTTGTTTTGCGCACATGGGCGATGCGTGACGTGTTAAGCTTTCTTGGTTTAAGTGGGGGTGAACACCCTGAACTTGCGACTTTACTTGGCTTAACATATAACTATTTACCGTTTACGATTTTACCGCTTTATTCGACAATGCTGAAACTTGATAAAAGTCAAATTGAAGCAAGTCAAGATTTAGGCGCGGGACCAATTCGGACCTTTACGAAAGTTATTTTACCAATGACGATGCCAGGCATTATAAGTGCGGCAACGATGGTCTTTATGCCGACAATGACAAGTTACGTTATCGCGGATATTTTAGGAGAAGGCAAGGTTACTTTATTTGGTAAGTATATTGAAATCTACTTCACCCAAAACATATGGAATGATGGCTCTTTCTTAGCGCTTATCATGTTACTCCTCATTTTACTTAGTGTCTTATTACCGCGTTTATTCGCGAAGAATAAGGTGAAAGGAAGTAATGTATGGTAAAGAAAATACTCGCTAAAGTATACGTATACTTGATATTATTCCTTTTATACTTACCAATTCTTTTCCTCATGGTCTTTAGCTTTACCGAAGCACAAACGACCGGCGTATGGACGGGCTTTAGTCTTGCGCTTTACGGCAAAGTATTTTTAAACGCTAAAATAATACGTGCTTTATTTAATACGCTTTTAATTGCATTAAGTGCGGCGCTTGTCTCCACTATTTTAGGAACATTAGGGGCAATCGGCGTTTTCTATATGAAGAAAAGACCACGCCAAGTTATTGAAAGCGTTAATGAAATTCCCGTCGTAAACGCGGAAATTGTTATTGCAATTAGTCTGGCGATTGTCTTTAAAGTAACGACTAATGCCCTTATGAGTATGGGCTTAACGGTTGATAGTCCAAACTTTGTTACGTTATTAATTGGCCATGTTGTCCTTAGTATTGCCTTTGTTTATTTAAATGTGAAACCAAAACTATTACAGATGGATCCAAATGATTATGAAGCGGCGCTTGATTTAGGCGCTAAACCGATGTACGCCCTTTATAAAGTGGTGTTCCCGGCAATTATTCCGGGCATTATAAGTGGCTTTATGCTCGCCTTTACATTATCGTTAGATGATTACATTATTACGTCGTTTTTACGTAATCAATCTTTTGATACTTTAAGCACTTTTGTCCAAGGTGTTATTGTTAAATCAACAATTCCCCCCGAATTACGGGCATTAACAACGTATATCGTCCTTATTACTTTAGGCGTTGTCTTAGTGTCAGGCTTACGCAAAGATACGAAATCAGAAAAGAAAGCCTTAGGGCGCGAACTAAAATTACGGAGGATGCCATAATGAAACTTAAACATAGTTTATTCTTAACCCTCCTTGCCTTTACAAGCATCAGTGTTAACACTAGTCCGAATCCCGTTACTGTTAAAGAAGTGTATTATAAACAAAAGAGCGCGACTCCAAATGATAGTGAAACTTTAACGTTACGTATCTTTAACTGGGAAGATTATATTTCCGAAGGCGATGAAGATGATCCGGAGTCCTTTGATACCTTAAGTGCCTTTCAAGCGCATTATAAAGAAACATATGGCCAAGATGTCAACTTCATCTATGACACTTTCGCCACGAACGAAGAAATGTATAACATTATTAAATTAAATGGGGCTAAGTATGACTTAATCGCGCCAAGTGACTATATGATTCAACGGTTGTTACGTGAAGATATGCTAGAAAAGTTTGATGTTGATAGTGAAGGAAAATATACAAATGTTCCTCATTACAGTGAATATGTGAGTCATTATCATTTAAAACTATTTGAAGATGCAGGCTGGGCGGAATACGCGGTTGGTTATTTATGGGGAACTTTTGGTTTAATGTATAACCGTAATGTTAGTGAAACGGTCGTAGAAGACGTTAAAAGCTGGTCGGTCCTTTGGGATCAAAGCTATAACAAAAAGATTTCGATTAAAGACGCCATGCGTGAAGGTTATTTAGTCGGGTTATTTAAAGTATATGAAGAAGAACTATTAAAACTCGCCGCCGAGTACGAAGCGGGCACGATTAGTGCGGACGATTATAACTTAGCGCTAAACGATTTATTAAATGATGTTGACCCGGACACAATTAAAAAAGTTGATCGCGCCTTACGGGAACTTAAAAAGAATATTTATGGTTTAGAAGTCGACCAAGGGAAAAACGACATGATTAAAGGAACAATCGCCTTTAACACCGCCTGGAGTGGTGACGCTGTTTACGCAATTTATCAAGCGGCTGAAGAAGTCGGCGAAGACGTCTTACGTTATTCAATTCCCCGTGAAGGAAGTAACATTTGGTTTGATGGCTGGGTCATGCCTAAAGGGGCCAACACCCTTTTAGCGCAACGCTTTATTGATTTTCTAAGTGTGCCCGAAGTTGCAATCGCTAATATGGATTACATTGGTTACACTAGTTTTATTGCCGGTGAAGAAGTATTAGAGTACGTGCAAGATTATGATGATTTACTTACTGAAGAAGATAGTGAACCCGGGGTTGACCTTGACTTACGTTATTTCTTTGAAGGAACAATTCCTAATATTGATGACGCCATTATTACGATTAAAGAAGAATATGTTGGTGGCCAACTAGCGACCCAATATCCAACGCATGAAGAAGTTATAAGAAGTGCAGTTATGCGTGATTTTGGTGAAAGCAATAAACTCGTTATTGACATGTGGGCAAACTTTAAAGCGACGGAAATTCAAACGTGGATGCTAGTCTTTACAACGATTATTGTCCTTGGCGTTAGTGCCGCGACCATTTATCATTTGGTCACAAAACAAAAAGCTGCACGCCGGAAACGGAATTTAGGCAAATAAATGAAAAAAGTAGCCGTTATTGGAGGGGGTGTAAGTGGTGTTACTTTCGCCCTGGAAACGCAAGAAAAGTGTATTGTCACAATCTTTGAGCGGGAAAACGGTTTACTTTTAAAACTACTTAAAACGGGTAATGGTAAAGCAAACATTTATAACCGTGATATAAAGTTAGATGCATATAATGACCAAAACTTTATGGTTAATCACGCGTTAGAGATTGAGAAGACGTTGGACGCTTTCTTTTTTAAACTTGGCGTTTTAACGTACACTGACAGTGAAAAAAGAGTGTATCCCTATAGCCGGAGCGCAAGTGGGCTCCGTGAATATTTATTATCACTATTAAAAGTGAAAATTAAAGTTAACACAAATATTGATAGTGTTAGTAAAGTAAACGGACAATATTTAATTAATGGTGAATATTTTGATTATGTTGTGCTCGCCACCGGGTCAGGAGCGGGACTATCTAAATATGGCTTAACGAATAATAATGATCCGTTACTTAAAAGTTTAAACTTAGAACGTTCAGCTTTAGTGCCAGTTATTAAAACAATCGCCGTTAAAGAAAACTTAAAAGTCTTAAATAACCGGCGCGCTGATGTCATGATGACTTTATGGCTAGACGATAAAGTACTCGTAAAAGAACGCGGGGAAGTGCTTTTTAAAAGGGACGGCCTAAGTGGGATCGTTAGTTTTATCGTATCAAGTTACTTTGAATGGGCAATTCAAGAACAAAAGGACGCAAACTATAAAGTAACACTTGACTTAATGCCTGATCACACAAGTAGTGACGTCTTAAAAATTATTAAAAGTAAAGATGATTACCCTAAAGTATTTGCCCCTTTTCTCGTTGACTATTTAATGAATCTTAAAGATGATAATATTTTGAAAAATGTGAAAGCTTTAAACTTTACCCCAGTACCCTTTAATTACCCCGAAAATAGCCAAGCAATGAGCGGAGGAATCAAAGTTCGGGAAGTAGCTAATGACTTTGCCCATCAAAAAGAAGTAGGACTATTTATCTTAGGCGAAGTTTTAAACATTGATGGTATCTGTGGCGGCTATAATTTAGGCTTTGCAATTTATAGTGGAATTATCGCTAGTAGAAGCCTTTTATACAAATTGTCAATTTAATGGGTTTTCATTAGACACTGTCTTATTTTCATACATTTAACGGCTAAAATGCCGTCATTAGTAATGAATTAGTAGTTATAAAGACTACTTTTTTCTTTATTTTTAAATATTTTTAAATACTACAAAACTACTACTATCGGTAGTCTTTTATCTACTTATAACTTTGTTTGATTACTAATGTTTTATTCGTTATATTTATAAGCACGAACCGACATATTAGAAGGAGGATTTATGGTTACTCATATTAAGAAAAGAGACGGACGTCTCCAAAAATTTAACGCTAGTAAAATCGCTAACGCAATCAATAGTGCGTATGGTGATAATAACGATGTGCAAAGCTTACTCTACGCTGCGGAAATCGCGGCAACATTAAACACTAATTACGACGGGACAATCGATATTGAAGTTGTCCAAGATGAAGTCGAAAAATATTTAATGAAGAAAGATCAAGTCATTGCTAAAAAATATATTTTATATCGGAAAGACCGTGAACGTATTCGCAATGCTAAAGGGACTGTTTTTAATTATAAGAAGTTAGTCGAAGATTATTTAAATGTTAACGACTGGCGCGTAAAAGAAAACTCGACGGTTAACTATTCTTTAGGCGGCCTTATTATAAGTAATAGTGGCGCTGTAACCGCTAATTACTGGTTAAGTGAAGTATATGACGAAGATACGGCAAACGCCCACCGCAGTGCGGCGATTCATATTCATGATTTAAGTATGCTTGCGGCCTATTGCGCTGGCTGGGACATTGAACGCATTATTAAAGATGGTGTCGGTGGCGTGGAAGGTAAAATTACGAGTAAACCGGCAAAACACTTATTCACCTTAAGTAACCAATTAGTAAACTTCCTTGGCATTATGCAAAACGAATGGGCAGGCGCCCAAGCTTTCTCAAGCTTTGACACATATCTTGCGCCTTTCGTTAAGGCCGATAACTTAACATATAAACAAACAAAACAAGCAATTCAATCCTTTGTCTTTGGTGTTAATACGCCAAGTCGCTGGGGTTCACAAGCACCGTTTAGTAATATTACCCTTGACTGGACCGTCCCCCAAGACTTAGCCGAACGCCAAGCCATTGTCGGTGGGGTCGAAGTCGACTTTAAATATAAAGACTGCCAAAAAGAAATGGATATGATTAATAAAGCCTTCTTAGAAGTAATGATTGAAGGTGACGCCAATGGCCGCGGCTTCCAATATCCAATTCCTACATATTCGATTACGAAAGACTTTGATTGGAATGAAAGTGAAAATAATCGCCTTTTATTTGAAATGACGGCGAAATACGGCACCCCTTATTTTAGTAACTATATTAATAGTGATATGGAACCAAGTGATGTCCGTAGTATGTGCTGCCGCTTACGGCTTGACTTACGGGAATTACGGAAAAAAGGTGGCGGATTCTTTGGTGCGGGTTCAAACACTGGTTCGGTTGGTGTTGTAACCCTTAATATGCCGCGCCTTGCCTACATTAGCGCCACCGAAAATGATTTCTTTAATGAACTTAATCGTTTAATGGATCTAAGTGCGAAAAGCCTAAAAACAAAACGTGATATTGTTTCAAAATTACTCGCTGATGGCCTTTATCCGTACACTAAAGTATATTTAGGTAACTTTGATAACCATTTCTCCACGATCGGTCTTGTCGGAATGAATGAAGCGTGTTTAAACGCGAAATGGATCCAAAAAGATTTAACGAGTAAAGAAGGCCAAGAATTTACAATTAAAGTCCTTAACCATATGCGTGAACGCTTAAGTGATTACCAAGAACTTTATGGTGATCTTTATAACTTAGAAGCGACCCCCGCTGAAAGTACGGCCTTCCGCTTCGCAAAACACGATAAAAAGAATTTCCCCAATATTATTACGGCAATGGCCGCTGACGGCACACCGTTTTACACGAATAGCAGTCACTTACCAGTCGGCTACACGGAAACGGTCAGTGAAGCGCTTGCCATTCAAGATGAAATGCAAACCTTATATACATCAGGTACCGTCTTCCATACATTCCTTGGCCAAAAATTACCAAGTTGGGAAGTCGCGGCGAACTTAGTGCGGAAAATTGCTGAAAACTATAAACTCCCGTACTTTACAATGTCACCTACTTATTCAATCTGCCCGACCCACGGCTATTTAGTGGGCGAAGTTAATGTTTGTCCAACTTGTAATCACCAAACTGAAGTATATTCACGGATTACTGGTTACTATCGCCCACTTAAAAACTGGAATGACGGGAAAAAGGCGGAATTTGAAACACGCTTAGAATATAAAGTAAGTGATGACCGTCATAATGAAATGCAAGCCGAAGTAAGGGAAAAACTAAAAAGTGAAGTTAAAGAAGATGTCGTTGAAGAAGTATTAAAAGAAGTGCGTCCCGGTCAAGAATATTTACTCTTTACGACGAAAACTTGTCCGAATTGTCGCCTTGTTAAAGTTGCCCTTGATGATAAAAACATTAAATACACAGTCGTCGACGCTGAAGAAGAAACGGACTTAAGCTTAAAATATAATATTCGCAGTGTTCCGACCCTTATTCGCCGCGATGACTTAAGTTATGAAGCATTCATTAACTATTCAAACATCGTCCGGCATTTAAAAAATAAAGATGAATAATAATAAATTACGCATTGCTGGCTTCGTTAATGATTCGCTGGTCGATGGTCCGGGCATTCGCTTTACGATCTTTACCCAAGGTTGTCCTTATGCTTGTCCAGGCTGTCATAATAAAGATACGTGGGATATTAAAGGGGGAGAAGAAATCCTCATTGCAGACTTAATCGCTAAATGGCGGAAAAACCCGCTTCTTGACGGTATTACTTTAAGTGGCGGGGAACCTTTAATGCAAAAAAAGGCGCTCTTACCTTTAATTGATGCCGCGCTCGAAGATAACTTAAATATCGTCTTATATAGCGGTAATACTTATGAAAACTTAATCGCCTTAAATGATGAAACAACAAACGAAATATTAAGTAAGGTGCATTATTTAGTCGACGGGCCCTTCGTCTTAAAAGAGAAGAACTTAGCCTTACTATATCGCGGTAGTAATAATCAACGCATTATTGATTTAAAACGAAGCACGAAAGATAACCTTGTGTTAATCCATAAAATAG
>JBAZCS010000025.1:0-14415 GCA_041654855.1 Bacilli bacterium
AAATATCACAATTTTCCCTTGCCCAGTTTCGTTTTTTTGGTATAATCATATGCGTAATGCTCGTCGAGCGCGAATGCATTACACGCTCGTGGGAGGAAGTGCGATCTTCCCCTTACCACAGCACGGACATCGAATTATCGAAGGAGGAAAGTCACGTGAGTAAAAAAATCGCTAAAGTCGTAAAACTCGAACTTATCGGTGGTGAAGCCAAACCTGGCCCAAAACTTGCATCTGTTGGTGTTGTCATGCCAAAGTTTTGCACTGATTTCAACGCCCAAACGGCAGATCGCCGCGGCGAAGTAGTTCCGGTTATTATTACGGCATATGAAGATAAATCACACAGTTTTATCTTAAGAACAACCCCAACCAGCATTCTTTTAAGAAGAGCTGCTGGCAACATTGGTAAAGGTTCAGACAATCCAAAAGCGAAAAAAGTTGGCAAAATTACCCAAGCTCAACTTCGCGAAATTGCTGAATACAAATTACCAGACTTAAACGCCAATGATGTGGAAGCCGCAATGAAAATCGTTGCCGGTACTGCCCGCAACATGGGAATTGAAGTCGAAAAATAGTGGAAGAGAACCCACTCGTTAGAACCACAAAGGAGGAATTATGAAAAGAGGGAAAAAATACAATGCAGCTGCAAAGTTAATCGACAAAGATAAACTTTATACGATTGAAGAAGCAGTTGCACTTGTCAAACAAACATCAACAACTAAATTTGATGCTACTGTTGACGTGTCATTTCGCTTAAATGTCGACCCACGTCAAGCTGACCAACAAATTCGCGGTACTTTAGTGTTACCACATGGAAACGGTAAAGAAAAGACAGTCTTAGTCATTACCAATAGCCCAGAAGCAGCCTTACAAGCAGGTGCCGAATTTGCCGGCGGTAAAGAAATGATTGAAAAAATCAAAAACGAAAACTGGTTTGGTTACGACGTTATCGTTGCCACCCCAGATATGATGGGTGAACTCGGGAGAATGGGTAAAATTCTCGGGCCAAAAGGTTTAATGCCAAACCCAAAAACCGGTACAGTCACAACTGATGTCGTCAAAGCCATCGAGGAAATTAAAGCTGGTAAAGTCGAATATCGGGTTGACCGGGAAGCTAATATGCACGTATCCGTCGGACGCGTGAGCTTCAGTGATGACAAACTCATTGATAACCTTAACGCCTTAACCGAACGTATCGTTAAAGTACGTCCTGCAGCCGTCAAAGGTACGTTTATTAAAAACGCTGTTATCCATACAACAATGGGTCCATCGATTCGCATTACATTCGCGGGTCGTTAAACTAAACTTGCTATCAATAACCTAAGAAAACAACGGCGCTACAGCTTAATAATGTTGTCGAGGTCGAGAAATATACTAAAAATATGTCCTTGTGGGATTATTGAAGCCTCAATCACAAACTAAAGGGAAGGAGGTAGAACACATGAATCAAAAAAGTATCGTCGCTAAAGAAGCAGTTGT
Organism: Bacilli bacterium; assembly: GCA_041654855.1. Lineage (GTDB taxonomy): Bacteria > Bacillota_I > Bacilli_A > RFN20 > CAG-826 > UBA1361. The sequence goes on from JBAZCS010000025.1 coordinate 1,477, forward strand.
AAATGAAGTGTATGAACTTGCCAAAGAACACCAGGCGGTAATCGTCTTTGAATACCACGGCCTTAGTGTTGCTAAAATTACTGAACTCCGGCGGTTATTAAGAGCCGACGGTTCGAGCATGGCGATTTACAAAAACTCATTAGTAGAGCGTGCGGTGGAAAAACTTGGAAAACCAGAATTAAACGAATACTTAAAAGGACCAAATGCGTTTCTTTTCAGTAAAGATGTTAGTTCCGGCGCGAAAGTATTAACAAGATTTGCCCGTCTCAATGATGAAGTTGAAATTAAGGGTGGTCTCTTTGAAGACCGCGTTGTCGGTGCTGATCAAGTACGCGCAATCTCTAAATTGCCAAATCGCGATGGCATGATCTCAATGTTCTTATCGGTGTTAAATGCACCAATTCAAAAATTTGCCGCTACTGTTAAAGCGGTCGCAGAAAAATAAAATTGCCCAAGGAGGAAAGTAAAAATGGCAAAACTTACAGTTACAGAAATTATTGCGTCATTAAAAGAAATGACCGTCTTAGAATTAAATGACTTAGTCAAAGCAGTCGAAGAAGAATTTGGTGTTACCGCTGCAGTTGCAGTTGGTGGACCAGCCGTCGCCGAAGATGACGGACCAGTTGAAAAAGGACCAACCGAAGTTACCTTAGTGCTCAAACACTGGGGTCAAAGTAAAGTTGCGGTCATTAAAGTTGTCCAAAGCATTACCGGTTTAGGTTTAATGGATGCGAAGAAATTAGTAGATGGCGCACCAGTAAACATTAAAGAAAAAATCTCACCTGTTGAAGCCGAAGAACACAAAAAAGCTCTCGTCGAAGCTGGTGGAGAAGTTGAAATTAAGTAAACTAAAAACTAATAACGCGAAGACCCACAATTTTGGTTGTGGGTTTTCGTGCATTTAAACGAGGTACAATTTGAGTCACTATTTTGATAACAATCCGGAACTTAATCATAAGATTAAAACCTTAAACTTATCATTAGAAGGCACTAATTTATCCCTCCAAAGTGATCGTGGAGTGTTTAGCAATAAGGAAATTGATGAAGGTTCGATCGTCCTTCTCAAGCAAATCTTAAAGCAAGACTTCGGTCCCCAAATATTAGATGTCGGGTGCGGATATGGGACGCTTGGTCTCTTCCTTGCCAAACATTATAAAGAAAGTGACGTTACACTCTTTGATGTAAATGAGCGGGCCGTCAGTCTAACTAAAGAAAACATTATCCAAAACAAAATCACTAATGCTCACGTTTATGTAGCGGATAACTATCAGGCGTTACGTAAACATTCATTCGATCTCATAGTCATTAACCCACCGATACGGGCTGGTAAAAAAGTATATTACCCGCTCTTAAGTGCGGCAAAGGACTATCTAACTGATGGCGGAAAACTTATGTTTGTAATTCGTAAATCCCATGGTGCAAAAAGCGCTATGAAATATGTAAGTGAACACTACAAAAAAGTAGAAGAACTTAAAAAAGATGCCGGATTCTACGTATATAAGGCAACTAAGTAACAAAATTTAAGTAAAGAGAGGCCATTTATGAAACAAATTAAAGACAAAACAAAAAGACTACACAATGACCGGGTTGATTTTTCCAAGATTAGCGGCGCGTATGAAATGCCTAATCTCGTTGAAGTCCAACTTGACTCCTTTGCGTGGTTTAAAAATGAAGGAATTGCCGAAGTCTTCAATGAAGTATTCCCGGTTGAATCCTATAGTAAAGACATCGAAATATCGTTTAACGGCTTCCGTTTCGATGCTCCTAAATACAGCTATTTAGAATGTAAAGACCGCGGTTTCACCTATAGCGCACCATTACGCGTAAACCTTGCGCTTGGAATTAAGAAAACCGGGGAAATTATTGAAAGTGAAATCTTTATGGGTGATATCCCCTTAATGACGGACTCCGGAACTTTTGTAATTAACGGGTCCGAACGGGTTATCGTTTCGCAAATTGTGCGTTCCCCAGGAGCGTACCTCAGTAAAGATTTAGATACGAGATCAGGGAAATTTATTTATAACGCTGATCTTAACCCAACACGGGGTACGTGGTTAAATTTTGAAAATGACGCAAAAGGCTTACTAAGTGTGCGGATTGATAAACAACGGAAAATGAACGCCACCCTTTTCTTAAAGGCGCTTGGCATTACCGATTATCATGAAACTTTAGAACTTTTCGACATTAAACAAGTACGAACCCTTAAAAAACACAAATTAAGTGAAGATGAAATGACTCCACTTGAAATTACATTACGGAAAGATGAAAGCATTACGACAAAAAGAGAAGCGCTTTATGAAATCTTCCGTAAACTAAAACCAGGTGAACCAACGAGTGATGAAGGCGTTAAAAACCACCTCATTCAAAAATTCTTTGATCCCAAACGTTATGACTTAGGCAAAGCTGGTCGTTTTAAATTCGCGAAAAAACTTGGAATTTATGAAAGATTAGAAGGCGTTACGATTGCTGAAGACATCATTACCAAAGATGGTGAAGTACTCTTTACCCGCGGTACGCAACTTAAAAAGGCCGATGTCGATAAGCTTCGCGAGCTTAAAGTATTTGAAAATGGTGCCCATACATACACCATTCCTTATAACGAAGACTTAGATTCCTATAACACTGTCAACATTGTCAGTGCCTACATTAATGATGAAAGAACGCAATCAATCAACATTATTGGTACCGACTTAAATATTAAGGAAAAACGCGTAACGATTCCTGATATCGCTGCGATTTTCTCTTATTTCTTAAACATGATGCACGGCATCGGTCACGTTGATGACATTGACCATTTAAGCAACCGCCGCATTCGTCCAGTTGGTGAATTAATTCAAAACCAATTCCGGGTCGGCTTAAGCAAAATGGTTAAAGCAATGAAAGATTCTTCTTCCATCGCCGATACCGAAACAATTACCGCTCAAAAATTAGTAAACACGCGGGCGGTCGCAAGTGCAATTCGTGACTTTTTTGCCACGAGCCAACTTAGCCAATTTATGGACCAAGTTAACCCCCTTGCCGAACTTACAAATAAAAGACGGATTAGTGCGTTAGGTCCTGGTGGTTTAACGCGTGACCGGGCTAGTTTTGATGTTCGTGACGTTCACTATAGCCATTACGGCCGTATTTGTCCGGTTGAAACACCAGAAGGACAAAACATTGGTCTTATTAATAACTTAGCGTGTTACGCCAAAGTAAACAAATATGGCTTCCTTGAAACACCATATCGGAAAGTCTTAAAGCCATTTGGACAAATTACAAATGAAACCGTCTATTTAGACGCCGATGAAGAAAAAGAATTCGTAATCGCGGAAGCTAACGTTGAAATTGATGAAAACGGTGTTATTCGCACCCAAGAAATTATTGCTCGTCAATATGGTGAAAACGTCTTAGTAAGTCCTGATAAAGTTGATTACATTGACGTTTCTCCAAAACAAATCGTGAGCATTGCCGCGGCAAGTATTCCTTTCTTAGAAAATGACGACGCGATGCGGGCGCTCATGGGGGCAAACATGCAACGGCAAGCCTTACCACTTTTAGTGCCGGAATCACCTTACGTTGGTACCGGACTTGAAACGAAAATCGCTCACGACTCTGGTTCAGCCATTATTGCCCGCCAAAACGGCGTCGTAACTTACGTTGACGGTAGCAATATCCACGTTAAACAAGAAGATGGCAGCGACCACATTTATCGCTTACAAAAGTTTGCCCGTAGTAACCAAGGGACATGCTTTAACCAAATTCCGGTCGTTCGTGTTGGCCAAAACATTACTAAAGGCCAAGTCGTTGCGGACGGACCGTCGATGCAAAACGGTGAATTAGCGTTAGGTCGTAACGTCACCATCGCCTTTATGACGTGGGACGGATACAACTTTGAAGACGCGGTCATTATGAGTGATCGGTTAGTAAAAGATGATGTTTATACGACAATTCACATTGAAGAATATAAAATTGAAGCGCGGAAAATTAAAAGCCAAGAAGAAAGAATTACCCGTGATATCCCCGCGGTTGGTGAAGCGGCGAAAGCTTTCCTTGATGAAAACGGCATTATTATTCCGGGAGCGGAAGTCAAAGAAGGCGATATTTTAGTAGGACGTGTCACTCCGAAAGGAGAAAGACAACAAAGTCCTGAAGATCGACTTTTACAAACAATCTTTAATGACAAAGTTAAAGAAGTTAAAGATACATCCTTACGCGTTCCCCACGGTGGTGGCGGTACCGTAATTGATGTCAAAATCTTTACCCGCGAAAATGGCGATGAACTTGGACCAAACATTGAAGTATCAGTTAGTGTCTTCATTGGCCAAAAACGGAAAATTAGCGAAGGCGACAAAATGAGTGGTCGTCACGGTAATAAAGGGGTCATTAGCCGTATCTTACCTGAAGCCGATATGCCTTTTATGGAAGACGGAACCCCGATTGATATTATGCTTAACCCCCTTGGTGTCCCAAGTCGGATGAACATTGGGCAAATTTTAGAAATGCACCTTGGAATGGCATGTAAAAAACTCGGGGTGAAAATTGCCACCCCAGTCTTTGATGGCATTACTAATGATGAAATCTTCGAACTTATGGAAGAAGCGAAAATGCACAAAGACGGTAAAGAAATCTTATTTGATGGCCGCACTGGTGAACGGTTTGATGAACGAATCAGTGTCGGTGTCATGTACTTAATTAAATTAGTCCACATGGTTGATGATAAGTTACACGCGCGGGCGACAGGACCATATAGCTTGGTCACCCAACAACCACTTGGCGGTAAAGCGCAAAACGGTGGTCAACGGTTTGGAGAAATGGAAGTGTGGGCGCTTGAAGCTTATGGTGCGGCTAACATCCTCCAAGAAATCTTAACGATTAAAAGTGATGACCGCGTCGGACGGAAACGTACTTATGAAGCCATTGTTAAAGGTTATGACTTACCAACTCCTGGTATTCCCGAAGCCTTTAAAGTACTTACCCGTGAATTGCAAGGTTTAGCCATTGATGTTGAACTGCGCACTGATAACGGAGAAATACTTGATTTAGATCAACTCGCGAAAGAACAAGATAGAGATATTCGTCGTTCCCGCCGTGGAGCGTCAATGCGTGAAGAAGAAGTCGCCCTTGATCAAGAAGAAACAAATGTTATTTACACAAACGAAAGTAAAGGAGGGGACGAATAATTATGGCGAGAAGACAACCATTTAATATTAATAGTTTAGCAAGTGTCAAAATTGGCCTTGCCTCCCCAGACCGCATTAGAGAATGGTCAAACGGTGAAATTTTAAAACCAGAGACCGTGAACTATCGGAGTCAAAAACCCGAATTAGACGGGTTATTCTGTGAAAGAATTTTCGGACCAAGCAAAGACTATGAATGTCATTGTGGAAAATATCGGAAAATTCGCCACCGCGGCACCGTCTGTGAAAAGTGTGGTGTCGAAGTTATGTCAAAATACGTTCGTCGGGAACGGATGGGACACATTGAACTTGCAAGTCCTTGTACCCATATTTGGTATTTAAAAGGAACACCAGCGCGCATTGCGACCTTACTTGATATTCCAGCGAAACAACTTGAAGAAATCGTCTACTTTGTTAGCCACATTGTCACTGATCCAGGCACAAGTAGCGTCCTTTATTACAAGCAATTTATCGATGAAACAACGGGTCGTGCCGTTTTCGCCGAAGCGATTAAAGAAATTCAAGAAAAAATTGAAGATGGTAGTTTTGAACACGCGAAGGGTAGTGAATTACTTGAGCGCTTAGAAATTACACAAACATTCGACTTCTTTGCCACTTCCCGTTACATTAGTAAACATACGGGCGCGAAGTTTGGTGAAGGGGCCGAAGTTATTAAACAACTATTAAAACAAGTTGACCTCCAAAAAGAGTTCGACCTTGTTAATGAACAACTTAAAAGCACAACTGCGAATAAAGAAAAGAAATTATTACGGCGTTTAGAAGTAATTGATGCTTTCATTAAAAGCGGTAATCGTCCCGAATGGATGGTGCTTGATGTTATTCCCGTAATCCCGCCTGATTTACGACCAATGTTACAACTTGATGGTGGTCGTTACGCTACGAGTGATATTAACGATTTATACCGGCGCGTTATTAGCCGGAACAACCGTTATAAAGCCTTAGTGCAAATGAACGCTCCGAAAGTTATCTTAATGAACGGGCAACGGATGCTTCAAGAAGCAGTCGATAGCCTGATTGATAATGGACGGCGCGGCAAACCATATACTGGCGCCAACAAGCGTCCGCTTAAATCACTAAGTTCAAGTTTAAAGAGTAAACAAGGCCGTTTCCGCCAAAATTTACTTGGAAAACGGGTTGACTATAGTGGACGTAGTGTTATCGCGGTTGGTCCGGAATTAAAAATGTATGAATGTGGTATTCCGCGGGAAATGGCCATTCAATTATTCCGCCCCTTTATCGCTGCGGAATTAATTAAACGCGATTCAAGCATTAAAAATCACCAACAAGCTGATAAAAAAATTGATAAACAAGAAGAAGTAGTCTTCGATATTATTGAAGAAATTATCGCTGATCACCCAGTATTACTTAACCGGGCGCCAACCTTACACCGTTTAGGAATTCAAGCGTTCCAACCAGTACTTGTCAGTGGACGGGCAATTCGCTTACACCCACTCGTTTGTGCCGGCTTTAACGCTGACTTTGACGGTGACCAAATGGCCGTTCACGTTCCGCTTAGTAAAGCCGCCCAAGAAGAAGCGCTTAACTTAATGTTAGCGAGCAAAAACATTTTAGGGCCAAAAGACGGCAAACCAATTGCCGCACCTTCACAAGATATGGTTATTGGTAACTATTTCTTAACAACGGAGAAAACCGAAGCTGATTTCTTACGGCGCGCTGAAGAAAGTGAAGCCTTAGGCGACAGTGTCGGGGCGGAAAAATTCCGTCACTTTGCCGCAACCGAAGGTAAAGTGTTCGCCTCTTTAGACGAAATGATGGTCGCTTACCAAACAAACAAAGTGCACTTACATAACCGCATTGCCTTACGCGGTAGTGCCTTTAATAAAACGACCTTTACCCCGGAAATGCAAAAGTCATACTTAATTACAAGTGTTGGGAAAGCAATCTTTAATACGATCTTCCCCCACGACTTCCCGTATATTAATGAACAAAATAAAGATTCATTACAAATTAATAAGCTTGAATACTTTGTCCCAGCGGGCACTGATATTCGCGCTCACATTAAAGAGGCGCCCTTACGGCGTCCAATCAACCAAGAATTCCTTGGCCTTATCATTAACGAAGTATTTACCCGTTATGGTACGGTGAAAACGAGTGCCATTCTTGATAAGATTAAAGACTTAGGCTTCAAGTATTCCACAAAAGCTGGCTTAACGGTTAGTCTTGCTGACATTACTCCAATTGAAGGGAAAGAACATTTAATTGCCCTTGGGGAAGAAGAAGTAAGAAAGATTAATAAAGCGGCAGAGCGTGGGCTCTACAGTGAAAAAGAACGCTATTCTGCAGTAATTAACGTGTGGAAAGGCGTTAAAGATGATGTTGAAGCTAAGCTAAAAGAACAATTCCCGCAAGATAAAAGAAACCCGCTCTACATTATGTTTGATAGTGGAGCAAGAGGTAAAACAACGAACTTCTTACAACTTAAAGGGTTAAGAGGTTTAATGGCTTCACCACGCGGTGGGGAAATTGAAATTCCAATTAAATCAAACTTCCGGGAAGGCATTAGCGTGAGCGAATTCTTTATTGCTTCGCACGGTTCACGTAAAGGTGGTGCGGATACCGCTATTAAAACAGCCGACTCTGGTTATTTAACAAGACGGTTAGTTGACGTTGCCCAAAACGTTATCGTTACGGAAGTTGACTGTGGTAGTGACCACGGCTTCGTCGTTAGCGAAATCCGCTTACGGGAAAAAGATACGCCTGCGGTCCCACTTAGTGACCGCATTAAAGGTCGTTACACGGTTAAAGACATTATTCACCCCGAAACTGGTGAAGTAATGATCGAAGCAAACACCTTAATTAATGAAGACGCCGCCCTTTACATTGAAAAAGCAGGCGTTAAAGAAGTAGAAATTCGCTCCTTATTTGGTTGTGAAGCAGCTTCGGGTATTTGTGCCCACTGTTACGGTATTAACTTAGCGACTGGTGAAAAAGTTAAAGTTGGAGAAGCAGTCGGTATTATGGCTGCCCAATCAATTGGTGAACCAGGAACACAATTAACGATGCGGACCTTCCATAGTGGTGGGGTCGCCCAAGTTGAAGACGTAACCCAAGGGTTACCACGGGTCCAAGAATTATTTGAAAGCCGTGATCCAAAAGGTAAAGCAAAAATTAGTGAAATCGCCGGTAAGATTACCGAAATTACCCAAGAAGACCGTCGTTATACGATTACGGTTGAAGGTACGGAAGAAACACGGCAATACTTAACGGAATACGGTCAACAATTACGCGTTAAAGTCGGAGATACGATTCTTAACGGCGAAAGACTTACTGAAGGGGCGATTCACCCGCGTGAATTACTCGCGGTTAGTAACGTGACTGCAGTCCAAAACTATATCCTAAACGAAGTTCAAAAAGTTTATCGGATTAGTGCCTCAGTCCGCATTAGTGACAAACACTTAGAAATTATCATTAATCAAATGTTAAATCGGGTGTATGTCATTGATGGTGGTGACACTAAATTATTACCAGGTTCAAGAGTAACAACAAACCAATTCACCGCTGCCAATAAAGAAGTGCTTATTGCTGGTCAACGTCCAGCAGTGGCCACTCCACTTATCTTAGGGATTAAAACAAGTGCTTTAGCAAGTGATTCCTTCTTAAGTGCGGCAAGCTTCCAAGAAACAACCCGTATCTTAACTGATGCAACGGTTAAAGGAAAATTAGATCCGTTACATGGCTTAAAAGAAAACGTCATTACCGGACGCTTAATTCCAGCGGGACGCGGTATTCTTTCGAAAGAAGAACAAGCGGAAATTCTTAAAGACTTCAGCGTTAGTGGTACGCTTGAAAAAATTAAGAAAAGTTACGACAATAGCAGTCAATAACTTCTAACGATTATTAAACGAAAGAGTGGTCATTATGGCCACTCTTTTTTTAGGAACCGGTTTCATGCTTTTAAATAGTTCGAAAATATATGTTGTTTTTATCATATTATGATATAATCAATCACAATTAGGAAAGGAAGACATTAAATTATGAAAAAAACAAAACGAAATTTATTGCTTCTCCCCTTATTCGCTTTATTATTAACTGGCTGTAAACCAAACCCTGTTACCTCTGACCCGTCAGTGGAAGAAAGTAGCACGACGCAACCACCAGTGACAACGACAAGTGAAGAAGTGACAAGTGAAGACGAAGGAACAAGTAAAACCGGACCAGGATATGAAGGTTTAGAAAACTTTAGTAAAGTTGCAAACGGCGTATACGGAAACCGGGAATTAGACCACGCAATTGGGATGACCGCGCTTGAATCAGTCGGTACACAAAAACTTTTAGTCGTCCCGGTTGTCTTTAAAGACCGCACTTATCGGGCGACCCCGGAACATCATGCGATGCTCAATAAAATATTCTTTGGGGAAAGTGAAGAAACGGGCTGGGAGTCAGTCTATAGCTATTACCATAAATCAAGCTTTGGTAAATTAACCTTAACCGGTGAAGTTTTACCTTACTTTAACGTTGATATGACAACCGCTGAATTCGCTGAATTACCAAGTGACATGAGTGATCAACAATTTGGTGAAGGGTTCTATTGGGACACTACTCACCACTTAATTGAACTCATTTATAACACCCTCACCGCGGAAAAACTTAAAGAATTTGACCAAGATGGTGATGGTCACGTAGATGCCTTATGGATGGTTTATATGAATGAAATCCACGATATTGGTGGCGGTAATAATGACCCATTCTGGGCGTATAAATTTTATTGGAATCGTTACGCAAATGTTGATAAACCAACGCCAAACACATATGCGTGGGCGAGTTATCAATTTGCGATTGAAGGTGATGACTATAGTGTAGAAAAACCAGACGCTCACACCTTTATTCACGAAACAGGTCACGTTTTAAGTTTACCGGACTATTATGACTATGACGGGCAAAAATCACCCGCAGGTCAAGCTGATATGATGGACTATAATATTGCTGACCATAACATTTATTCAAAATTCCGCTTAAATTGGGCGGAACCATATCACGTTACCGGCCACGCAGATATAACCCTTAAACCATCAAATCAAACTGGTGAATTCATTATTATTAAAGATGGCTGGAATGGTCATGCATATGACGAATATATCGCAATTGAATACTATACACCAGACGGATTAAACGCTAAAGACGTTAACGGATATAAAACTTCCCGTAATCCAAATGGTAATAAAACGTTTAGTGTTCCCGGTGTGCGTATGTGGCACGTTGACTCCCGCTTACAAAAATATGTCTACGACTTAGAAACTGAAGAATTAGTGAGCAAAGATTGGAGCGACACCCTTGATTACAATGAATTTACCTTTACCAGCATTGGCCCAAGTAATACTGGTTCAAGAAGTGTCGATGGTTATAACTTACTCCATTTAATTGACGCTCGCGGTTATACTGGTAACTTTGGAAACTGGTTTAAAAATGTCGTATCCGCTAACGATAAAGCATTATTTCAAACCGGTGCCAAAATTAATGCCTCTGAATGGATGAAATTCTTCCAAACGAGCGCTGCCTTCAATGATGGTACACCTGTTGGCTATAGCGTCACGATTGGAGAAATGACCCCAGAAGGTGTCCAAATCCAAATTCGAAAAGCATAAAGTAATTTAAAAGTTAAAGCTAGGAAAATAAAGTCCTAGCTTTTTCTTACTAAAATACAATAATTATTAGAATAGATAATATTATCTATTCCTTGTAAAAATGAGGAAAATCAATTAGAATAGTGAATGGAAAAAAGCATGAATCGACATCTTAAAGTTACAACCTTTATTACGACATTATTAATCCTTGCTAGTTGTCAACCGGCAAGTTCTTTTGTCGCATATAAATCTAGTATTAAAGATGACGATACTTATACTTTAGAAGAACATGATGCATATTTTAAACCAGCGGGATACGTTAAAGATTACATTGATGTTTTAAAATCAGGCACTAACCCGCAGACAAAGGTTGTCCCCCTTAATAGTCGGGGCGAACAAAAACTTTTAGTGCTACCCGTGGCGTTTCCTGATTATCCGTTAGATAAACTAGATGGAAAAAATGGGGAAACTGCGCATATTCATCTCCAAAATGCATTCTTTGGTAAAAATGAACTTACGTCCTGGCGCTCTGTTAGTGGTTTTTATGATGAAGCAAGTTACGGCAAACTTAAAATTAAGGGCACGATTGCGCCATGGTTTGTTTTACCGCCCGAATATAACACAACCTTAATTCGGGAACGGGTCCGTTCTAATAGTGACAAGATTAATGAAACCGCGCGCATTGCGAACGCTGCGCTTGTTAATTATGAAAAAGTACATGGCGGTAATCTTGCCGATTTTGACACTGATAATGATGGGATTATTGATGGACTTTACATCATTTATGCGCATCCTTACGAAATGAAAGCGACAAATAATATCTTTTGGGCGTTTGCCTCGAATATGAATCGCTTGGAAAGTCAATTATCACGTCAGGCAAATGCTTATTCTTGGAGCAGTTATTATTACACGAATATTAAAAGTCTCCGTAAACCTGATGCCCATACATATATTCATGAAGTAGGGCATATTTTAGGCCTTACCGATTATTACAATACGAATTATAATGATCCTTACTCACCACTAGGGGGTTTTGATATGATGGATTACACCTTAGGTGATCACACTGGTTTATCCAAGATGCTCCTTAATTGGACGCGCCCCTATGTAATGCGTAAAAGCGGACAAGTAAAGCTTCGACCCTTTAATGAAAGTGGCGATTTATTACTTTTAAAAACAAATTGGAATAAGCGGGCAAATGATGAATATATACTATTAGAATATTACACACCACAAAATTTAAATGCGTTAGATAGTAGCCTAAACGCCACCTTTAAATTACCAAAGGCCAATGGCGTTAAAGTGTATCACGTTGATGCGCGCACCGTTTATGAAGTAAAGATGGGATTAGTAAATAACTACTATTACGTTAATGATTATAAAGGGCATGAAATGTGGCCCGAACGCGTCGCGCATAGCAATAGTTCAGGCGGGCACAATAGCGCGCCCTTTAAAGACTATAAGTTATACAAACTATTAGAACCAAAAGAAAGTAAAAATATAAATGGCAACTTTAAACTTGCAAATTCCTCCTCTTTATTTACAAAAGGCGACGATTTCGGCATCAATTACTTTACAAACTTTGTCTTTAACGACGGCACGCGGTTTGGTTATAAAGTATTTATTGAAAATATTAATAGTGAATTTGCCACAATAAATGTAGAAGTACTATAAGATGAAAAAACACATTAGAAAAGCAATCTTTATTTTAAGCGGAATCCTTGTCTTAACGAGCTGCGCATCCTTAAAGGATATTTTAAATAGCGCGAGTAATAGTAATAACACAAGCACTTCAACTTCAACGATCTCGAAAGAAGAGCCCCCGATTTCCGTTGATCCTGAAGGGTTACAAAACTTTTATAAACCGACAAGTTTCATTTACGAAAATGATGTCCTTGGCAAATCGATTGATGTCGCAACATGGCGCTCAGTTGGTAATCAAAAAATATTAGTAGTACCTGTTAAATTTACAAACTCACCAATTTATGGTGGCGACGCAGAAATTAAGGCCAATCTCCAAAAAACCTTCTTTGGGCAAAGCGCTGATACGGGCTGGGAATCACTTGCTTCTTTTTATGAAAAAAGTAGTTACGGCAAACTTAAAATAAGCGGTGAAGTATTAGATCCGCACGTTATGAGTTATGATACCGGTACTTTAGAAACTAAAGAAGAAAATG
>JBAZCS010000026.1:0-14024 GCA_041654855.1 Bacilli bacterium
TCAAATGCTTTTTGACCGTCTTCATCATCTTTAAAGCACGCCGTATTACTTAAGACATTATGACAAACATCCGTCATATAGTCGCGACTAAATTTTTCATATTCACTAGCCTTTGGTTCGGCTTTGAAAAGTTTAGTGATAAAGTCTTTATGTTTAACAAGTTTTTCATGTTCAGCCATCATCTTTTCAGCACTTACCCCTTTATAGTACAGTTTTTTCATTAAGTCAAACTCGGTTTTAAGGCGCGCTGGTAAAATAAAGGTTCCCATTTGTTCAATGAGGCCAATGCCTTCTTTTTTAATGTGATGGTATTCAGGATGAGCGTGGAAAATACCGGTCGGATATTTCTTATCAGTGCGGTTATTACGTAAAATAATATACATAATGTATTTCCGTTTCCGCTTTACGACAATGGGCGTTACCGCGGCGTGGCGTGTATCGCCAGTGCGGGGAATAATGCCCAGTTCTTTGTTTTCATAATTTAACCACCGTTCACTAAGTTTTGCCGCTTTCGCAAGTAAAAGTGATTTTGACCTTGATTCAAGTTTAACAACATTACTTTCCCAATCAAGAATCGAGATTTTAATTTTGTTGGCCGCTTTATGCTTTAAAACATAGCGGTCTTTTACTTCAAACATCGGCATGACAAGCGCTCCCCCTTGGAAGTGTTCATGGTTTAAAATTGAACCACCGACAATCGGGATATCACTATTACTACCGATAAATAAATTCGGGAATTGATCAACAAAAGCGACAAGTTTTGCAAAGATACGGGGAGAAATTGTCATTGGTTTATGTTCTTTACTAATGACGATAATGTGATCTTCATAATAGACAAATGGCGAATATTGTAAATACCATTCTTCTTTATCAAGCATTAAAGGAACCGCTCTTAAGTTTTGGCGTGGCGGGGTATTATCATCACCGGCAAAACCAACGTTTTCTAAACAAAGCGGGCAACTTGGATATTTATCTTCAGGATTTTCTTTTAAAACCTTGGCAACATCTTTATTGTCTTTTTCAGGTTTTGCAAGGTTAATCGTCATTTCAAAATAGTTTTCACCAATTGGGGCGCGCCATCTTATATTTTGTTCAATTTTCGCTTGTTGAATATAATTATTGGCAATACTTAAATCATGTAAGTATTTAATGGCGTGATCACTACTTTTTTTATAAGCTTCATAAAAGCGATAATTGACGACACTTGGAATTGGGGTCATCATTCCTAAAATATCGGTAATGATTCCTTCACTTGCTTTAACACTTAAGTGAGGATACTTATATTCTTTAATTGCTTCTTCTAATTCACTAATTAAAGTACTAGGATTATTAAGACTAGCGATTTCACTGACATTAATAACTCCAGTGTAAGGTTTTTTTAAGCCAAACTTTGATAATAAGATATTACGATAATAATTAATATCTTCAGCGTTAAGCGCAAGTTTAAGTTCCGCGTAAGTTAATAGTTTTTCTACTAATAGTTCTAACATAGAGTCACCTCGTTTCCTTACTATTATGACAAAAATTAGTCGCTTTTGGTAATGAAGTATAAAATACTTGTAAAATCTTGGCTCATCCGCGTCGTTTCACTTACCCCGGTAGCACTCCATTCCGGATACAAAGTTAAGGCCCCACCTTTTAAAGCTTTGCCACTTACTTTAAATGTTTCTAAAACTGGCATTTTAACAAGCTCTTCCGCGGATTTCCGCTTATTTAAATAATTAATGATCGCCCCGTCATGCTTAATAAACTTGGGGAGTACCATATTTAAAAGTGAACCAAACGTTTTAATGTCTGTCGCTTGACTTAAAGCAGTGACATTATAAATATATTCATCATTAAGTGGTAAAGCCGGTAATTTATTAATTTCCGGTAATGTTTGATAAATGCCGTTACTAATTAAGATTAACGCCGTATCAAGTTCTTCACTTATAACGCCATATGCTTTCTTATCTTTTTGCGACCCACTGTGCAATTCATAATATTGACCGTTAATAACGACATTTTGAAACAGTTTCACAATCGCGTTATATTCTTTTATTTCTTTACTTTCTTTCGGGGTAAGGCGCGTAACATCTAACTCATAACCAAAGCCGCCACTCATAAAGGCGTTATGAAATCTTGTCTGTAACGGAATATGGCGGAGCATTTGGTGATTGGGGATTGCACTAACGTGCCCCGACATCACACTGAGGGGATAAGCTTTAGCGAGCACACTATGCATTCTGATTCGTTCATAAGCATCACTACAATCACTCACCCATATTTGATCAAAGAACGATAAGATACCAAGATCAAAGCGGTTGCCCCCGCTGGCACAACCTTCCCAAAGAAGCGCGGGAAAGGCACTCATTAATGCATTTAAAATATTGTATAGGCCAACAGTGTAATCATAAAAAAAGGTGGAAAATGCATTGTTAAGTGTGTAAAAGTCACTTAAATTGCGATTATAGTCCCATTTAACATAACTTATATCAGCGCTTTTTAAAGTTTCTGTTACATTTTGAATGATAAAGTCTTGCACTTCTTTTAACGCTAAATTAAGCGCATATTGAAAGCGCCCCGTACTCGGGGTAACGCCGGGAATTTGAATAACCCATTCGGGATGATTTTTAAAGATTTCACTATCTTTACTTACCATTTCGGGTTCAAACCATAACCCAAACTTCATCCCTTTTTTACGGGCGTAATTACTAAGTCCTTTAAGGCCATGCGGCAACTTTTTATTATCAATTTCATAATTACCAAGTCCGGTATAATCGTTATTACGATTTTTAAACCACCCGTCATCAAGCACAAAAAGCTCAATGCCTAAAGTACTCGCCTT
The DNA here is from genome assembly GCA_041654855.1 of Bacilli bacterium. Classification (GTDB taxonomy): domain Bacteria; phylum Bacillota_I; class Bacilli_A; order RFN20; family CAG-826; genus UBA1361. The sequence goes on from JBAZCS010000026.1 coordinate 2,828, forward strand.
ATTAATAAGCGCTTTTATTTTTTGTTCATTAAAGTCAAAGTATGTTGCTTCCCAGTTATTAAGTAAAATAGGCCGTGCTTTCGTTGCGTACTCTTTTCTTACGATATGATGTTTAATAAAATGGTGAAAGTTATGGCTTACGCCATTTTCCCCCATTTCACTAAACGTTAAGATTGCAAATGGGGTAATAAATACTTCATCTTCTTTTAAAACCTTACTAAAAGTTTCGTCATTTATTCCGTGATTAATCCGTAAATTGTTATAGGCATTGCGTTCAATCGTCGCTTTAAAAGGACCGCTATAAATTAAATTAAAGCCATATGCTTTACCAAAATCTAGGCCTGTTTCTTTCCCTAAAAGAAGAAAGAACGGATTATGCCGATTGCTGCTTGGACCTGCCAAGGTACTTATTTCAAAAATGCCGGGGTTTATTTTCGTGCGCACTGGTCTTATTTCATTGGCCCACGCCCCAAACGTATAATAAACATCATAATGATTATTAACCATATCAAGATTAAAACTTGCAACTTTTAATAGTTTTGCCGTGCTTTTAATAACGACTACCCGCCGGGCAATAACATTAGCGGACGCAAATAGTAAATAATCAAGTTTAATGATTGTTTTACTTATTTTATCTTCGAGAAGGACGTAATAGTAATGGTCAAAGTTTTGCGGAATCGGTAAACTATTTTTCGCTAAATCATCTATTTTTCCATACCCATGTTCAATAACGATAAAGTCACTAACAAATCCAAGGTCATGTTCAAGTAAAAGACTAGGTTTTCGATAATCACCTTTACCAATGGTCGCTATTTCTAAATTAACGAAGTCAAGACTATATTTATCATCGGGCTCTCCACTATAAATCGTGGAGGTGCCAAGCATGTTTTGCTGTTTGTTTTCTAAGACACTAAAGTCTTCTTTATCACTTAAAAGCGCACCATAATATAAGTTTTCTAAATGGCCATAATCATTTACTTTTAAGACGTATGATGTGTTTTTTGTTTTTAGATGGATATATCCTTTTTCCATATGTTAATTTTAACATAGAAGTAAAAGAAATAAAGGCGCGCACGAAAAGGGAATTAATTTGTTAAAATATAACCATGAAACATCCCTTAAACTTTAATTGGCTATTCATCAAAGGTTTCCGCGATGAATACATTAATAAAACACCAAGTGAAGCGGAAATTGTTCATATTCCTCATAATATGGTCGATTTCCCCTTTAATTATTTTGATGAAGCAATATTTGACACTGTTGGCACTTATTTTAAAGAATTTACCCTTAAAGAAATAAAAAGCGGCCAATTAGTGATTTTACGCTTTGAAGGGGTAAATAATGCTTATGACTTATATGTGAACGGAAACCATGTCGGTTACTATTCACGACCTTACATGGAAGAAAACATTGATATAAGTAAGTATGTTGAAGTTGGAAATAATAAACTTGTGGTCAAAGTTGATGGCACGCATAAAGTAAACGCACCTCCGTTTGGCAATACGGTCGACTTCTTCCCTTTTAGCGGCATTTACCGTGAAGTAAGTCTTTTTGTTCATAATCCCCTAGCCCTTTTAGCGCTTAATATTGACGCCCGGATTAATGGCAGTATACAGTTAAAGCCAGAAATACGTAATCTTTATAACGAAAAATATACATTAACGTACGAAGTATTCGCGGATAATGAATTAATCGCCACTAGCTTTGACGATAACTTTAGGGTGGATAATCCGCGTCTTTGGACGCTTGATGACCCCTTCTTATACAATTTACGGGTCACATTAAAAAGTAAGGTGGATAAAGTATATTACGGTTATACCTTTGGGTTCCGCGACCTTTTATTTAAAAGTGATGGCTTTTATTTTAATAATGTTTTAACCCCGCTTGTCGGATTAAATCGTCATGAAACATTTCCCTATCTTGGCGGAGCGGCCCCAAGTTATCTCCAATTTAGTGATGTTGTCGCCCTTAAAAACTTAGGCGTTAATTATGTTCGCGCCTCCCATTACCCACCAAGCCGCCATTTTCTCGAGGCTTGTGATTATTTAGGGCTTTTAGTTATTAACGAAATACCGGGGTGGCAACATATCGGGGATGAAGCGTGGCAAGATATTCATTTACAAAACATTGAAACAATGATCAAACGTGATTATAATCATCCAAGTGTTATTGCGTGGTCAATAAGAATTAATGAATCAATTGATCACCCAGTGTACGCTAAAGGGCAAAAACTAGCGAAAACACTAGATCCATATCGACCCACGACTGGCACCCGAAACTTCGCCCATAGTGATGCACTTGAAGATATTTATTCTTATAATGATTTTAGTCATGACGGAACAAATAAAGGTTTAGTGGCGAAACGAAAAATAACAAAGACGAAAAAGCCATATATTGTTAGTGAAAATAATGGTCATATGTATCCGGCGAAGCCGTTTGATAATCCGCTTATTTTAGAAAGTCACGTCAAACGCCATTTAAAAGTCCTTGATGCCTTCTTTAAAGATAAAGACATCGTGGCGATATCACCGTGGTGTATGCATGATTACTATACACACAAAGAATTTGGTAGCGGTGATAAAATTTGTTATCACGGCGTATTAGATATTTATCGTAACTATAAACCCGCCGCCTACGTTTATCAAAGTAACTTTACGAACATTCCCACTCTTTTCCCTATATTTCGCGGTGATAATGGCGATTTACCGGAAAGTCGCTTGTATAAAACGCTCGTCTTAAGTAACGCCCGTTATATTGATTTATATAAAGACGGGCACATTATTAAAAGATACTATCCGCGTAATGACCTTTATCCATATTTACCAAATGCTCCCTTTATTATTGATACTTTCATTAATGAAAATTTTAAAAGTGACATTAAAATAAGTAAAAAAGACCGCAAAATTGTCGCTAAACTCTTAAATTATGCCGCGATTAATAACTTCGATCGACTTACGTTTTTTATGAAGCTCCGTTTACTGCGCCTTATTATAAAATACCGCTTAAAACGGGCAGACTTAGTGAACTTATGGTCGTTAAATATTGCCGGCTGGGGTGATAAATCAAGCGGTTATGAACTTGTTGGTTATGACTCTTATAATAAAGAAATAACGCGCGCTACTTTAAAACAAACAAGTAAGACCACATATGCGATAAGCCTTAGTAAAGATGAATTACGAAACGGGGAAACGTATGATATGACGACCGTCCATATTGAAAGTAAAAGCCCGTATCGTAATCACTACGATTTTAGCGCGGTTCATGTTGAAGTAAATGGGCCTTTAACCCTTGTTGGCCCAAATGTGCAAACATTACACGCCGGTAGTCTTATCCTATACTTTAAAAGCACATTTAATAAAGGAAGTGGTACAATAACTATTAGTGTGCATGATAAAAAAGAAACATTCACAATAAAAATATTATAGAAAGGAGTAAAAATGGCCGAAAAAAATCTCGCACTTTTAATTGACGCCGAGAATATATCACCAGATTATATGTCAATTATTCGTGATGAAGCCAATAAACATGGCAACTTAAGTTATCGTCGCATTTATGGTGACTGGGCAAGTAGTAACCTTGGCAAGTGGCGCTCTAAATGTATTGAATATAACTTAGAACAAATTCAGCAAGTATCATACGTCAGTGGTAAAAGTACAAGTGACTTTACACTCGTTATTGATGCAATGGATATATTATACGCTGACCGTGTTGAAGGCTTTGTCCTCGTTAGTAGTGATAGTGACTTTACAAGACTCGTCAGTCGCCTACGTCAAAACAATAAGTTTATTATTGGCATGGGCGAAAGTAAGACTCCGCTCTCGCTTGTAAACTCCGTTGATCTCTTCATTTATCTCGATAAAATTAAAAATGTCCGCGACAAAAATGTAAAGCCAAAGCGTAAAGGAAAAGCCCAAGTTAATGGTCAAGATAGTGATGATAGCATCATTAGCCTTGATGACTTAATCGATGTTGTCACCAACATCATTAGTGAAACGGGCGACGAAAATGGGTGGGCATACTGGAGTAATACGAATAATACCCTTGTTCGTAAATACCCCGGTTTTGACCCAAGAAACTATGGTTTTAAGGGAAAAGCACTCCAATTCTTCCTTGCAAATGGCTTTGAAAAACGCAATGAAGGTCTTGATGTCTTCATTCGTCCCAAACAAAACATCTAAGCAAAAGAAAACATCACCAGTTACTATGGTGATGTTTTTTTATGATGCTACTTCTTTTTTAATGTTCGTCTACTACTAGTTTACGACTATCAATATCTTTAACAATCTTTTCATACATCTTTTCATCAATTGGGTATTTCCGTTTAATTAAAAAATATGCAATTAAATTACAAGCAAGCGGTAATAAAGCCATGCCCAAAATCAAGGCAAAACGAGCTTGGGCTAAGTTTGCGTTATCAATAGCGTTTTGCGCTCCGGAAATAACATCAGTTTGCGTTAAAAAGCCGGGATCAGTTGGAGAAAGTCCGCCCTTAACTTCAAAGTCACTAATTTGTTTTGTAATATCATAAACCCCACCCGCGGTTAAGGTTAAAAAGACGACTAAGACGGTAATGGCGTTACTAATTTTGGCTGCAAAAGGTCGGGCCGCAAACACAACACTTTCTTTTCGGTCGCCAGTTTGCCATTCATTATATTCAACCGTGTTCGTAATTTGCACGAGTAAGACAAGATAAAAGACACCTTGCGGGGTAAAGATAATAAGCGCTAAAACGGGAAGAAAGTATTGATATATGTCGTTTGGAATTGCTAGCCACCCAAAAGCGTGGGCGCTACCAATAAGGAAAAATAAACCATTTCCAAGGGAAGAAATAATAATCGAACCTTTAAGGAGCTGGGCTCTATTATATTTTTTAACGAGGAATCCAAAGATAAAGTTTGCCGCAATTGAGCCAACCGCATAGGCAATTAAAAAGTAAAAGAACGCTTGCCCGGCTTCTTTATAGCCAAAGACAAAGTGCATGTAGTTTTGCCCTAAGTTATTAAACATCGAACCTGCTAAATAGTGGAGCACAATGGCAATGAGCATGATTAAAAGCGGCTTATTACCTTTAATGACGCGGAATATATCACGCACTTTAATCGGTTCTTCTTTATCAATTTCACTGCGATCACGTTCTTGACATAAAAAGACAAGTAATACTTGCGAGAAGATATATATTGAACCAATAATAATACTTAGTAAACTAAACACTTTAATGGCGTTACCAGGATAAAGCGAAGGCACTAAGCCACCAACAGTAAACGCCCCAATATTAACAGCAATTGCCATCAGCATCGTAATTTGGTTACGTTGCTTTGGGTCCCGGGTTAAACTTGGCACCATACTCCAATAGCCAATATCATTAAAAGTAAAGCTAATTTCCCATAATAAATACACAATTAAGAAAAAGACAATATAACCCCAGCCGCCAAACGGCCGGAAAGAAAATAATACCATAAGTAATAAGCCGTTAATAAGGCCACCTAATAAAATCCACGGTTTATATTTTCCGAGCTTAAAACGAGCGTTTTCGATGATCATGCCAATAATCGGGTCATTAATGCCGTCCCATAAGTGAATTAAAAGCATGACGACCATAACAACTGTAATCATGAGCTTATATTGCGTTGGATCACTTTCTGGTAATGTAAGTTGTAAGTAAATCATTAAAAACAAATTAATGAGTGTATACGCCGCATCACGACCAATACCAACAAATGAAAAAACATATTTTGTTAAACGGGGAACGTTATCACCCTTATAGGTTTTAAATAAGTTCATAGTTTACCTCTTTTTCTTATCTATATTATAAAGTTTACACGATTAAATATATTATTGCATTTTTTTACGTATTTACGTTCTAAATAGAAGAAAAAATGATTGTTTTTTGCTAAAATACGACTATGGAAAAGAAATTACGGTTCGCTTTAGCGCTTAAAATGTTAATTGGCTTTATCATCGCTTTTAGTGTCGCCTATTTATTTAAATTACCGTATAGTTATACCGCGGGGGTCATTGCTATCTTACATTTATGGTATAGTCGCGATAATGTCTTTAAAGCGGCGTTAACGAGGTTGCTCGCTAGTGTTATCGGTTTAGCGGTCAGTGCGCTTTTATTTTATTTATTTGGTTATAACCTTATTAATCTTTTTGTAATGGTTTTAGCGGTATTAGCCGTTTTATATTTATTAAAGTTAGAATACGGCGCAACGATTGCCCTTGTTTTAATTGGCCAACAATGGGCGGAGCAAACAACGTGGGCGCCCCTTAACGCTTTACTTATTATGGTTATCGGCACGATACCGGCATTATTATTAAACTTCTTCACTTTCCGTAAGTCAAAAGTACTTTACAATCAACAAATATTACTTGACGAAGCTATCGCCAAACTTTTTATTAATATTGAAGACATCACGGTAAACGATTTAGTGAGGGTTAATAATGTGTTAGAAAACACGAAACAAAGTTTACAAGTCGCACTTGAAAACTATAAGATTGAAAACATTATGCAAGCTTTTAGTTATATTAATGTTCGCGCTGAACAAATTAAAATCTTAGAGGATATCGTTAAAACATTACATAGTCTTTATGATTCTCCTTATAAACAAAAAATTATTGATTATTTACATTTATTTAAAGACCGGATTGGCTTTGAAGACTTCGCAAGTGACTTACTCGTTAAGCATGATGAATTATTAAAGTCATATCGCGAACTTCCATTGCCACAAACACGAGAAGAATTTGAACATCGGGCTGCCCTTTACGGCGTCCTTTTAGAAATCAAACAATTTTTATTATTAAAAAAGGCGTACCATGACGCCTTTCCAGTTATTTAGTTTTCATCGCCTTTTGCCAGCGCATTGACGCTTTAAGGTCATCTTTTTTTACTTTTGACTTCACTTTATAAATGTGTTTAGTGCCGCGGGCAATAAGTCTCTCACTAATAATGTCACCAAACACTTGATAAAATTCACGCATATTACTAAAGTCAAAAAAAGCGCAGCTAAAGACATCCGTCATCATCGTTTTTGTTTTGTAATTATAATGCAGCGCAACGTGACTTTGCGCAATGATAATAATGGCCGATAAGTATTTAGGTTTCACGATACTCGACTTTTGGACATTGGCTCTGGTTATTGGATCCATATTAATTTTTGTCACAAAGTTTTCTAAAAAATCATATAAATTTTCCATTGTGGGACTATTATTAACTTTTATTTCATGCATAATGTGAGGTCCAAAATCAGTGTTTGCGTCATAGACATAACTTTCTAAATCACGCATTTCACGGTTGACGACTTCGATATTACTAACATCAATTTTATACGGTAATAGTTCCTCTAATAATGCAAGAGCTTTTACGTCATCAAAATCAAGCGCAACATAGAGATCAACAAAATAACATTCGCGTAATGGAAAGGTGTGAATTGTAATATGGCCACCTTCTAAAAGCATATAGGCGGTTACTCCAATATCTTCTTTTACTTTTCCATAATAATAAGGAATTAATTGCGGGGGTGTAACAGGGTTAAGTTTTAAAGCAAAGATGATTTTATTTAAGACATCATTAATATATTTAATGTCATCTAAATGTAAGTTTTTCGCGCCATAAGCGTCAAGGGTTAAGTGTTTTTTCATTTACCGTTCTCCGACAACGTAAAATATTTCGTAAAGTGTTTTAAGGGCGAGCCATGATGTAATGTCATTCGTATCTAAGGGTGGGCTAATTTCCACTAAATCAAGGGCATATGTGTTTTTCAAAGCCGTTAAAGATAAAAGTAAAGTTAAAGTTTCATTACTTTGTAACCCAAAGGCTTCTGGGGTACCTGTTCCAGGAGCGAAAGCGGGGTCATTTACATCAATATCGTAACTTACATATATCGCATATTTTTCATTATTATACTTTTCACATATTTCTTTGGTTATTTTATTAATTCCTTGTTTTTGGACGTCACTTGCTAAATAAATTTTAATCTTAGGATGGCGGGTAAAATAGCCAACTTCTTCAGTTTCAAAGCCGCGAAGACCGACAAACACTAAATTTTCTTCTTGTAGTCCGTTTTTTAAAGCGTGGCGTGCGGGCGTAGCGTGACTATAGGGGTTATCTAAATATTCTTCCATCATATCGGGATGAGCGTCTATATGAATTAAGACCGGAATCTTGCCTTCCGCTTTAGCAAACGCTAAAAAGGCCTTAAATAGCGGAATATTAACGCTATGATCACCACCGATAAAGATTGTTAAGCCCGTCTTTTTAAATAAGGGTAAAACTACTTTAGTAACGCGATTAAAATAATCAATTACCGTTTCTTTACTTTTTAGGGTAATGTCACCGTAATCAAATAAACTAATGTTATTAAGTAATTTTCCGTCTTTAGTCACACCGGGAATATTTTGACTAAGCATCCGTAAATAAGTCGGAGCGTAAGCCGCCCCCTTCCCTAAACTAGCGTTTGCGTCAAATGGAATGCCAACAAGACGAATATTTGCATTATGGAGCGTTTCTTTTCTTAAATCACGAAATGATTTTTGCATATTTTTTACCTCATAATAATCATAGCGAATTAATGAAAAAAGTGTATCAATAAATTACTGAAAAGCGCGTTAAAAAAACACTTCCTAAATTAATAGCAAGTGTTTCTTTTAATATTTATTTAATTACTTATTATTTTCTAGTCGACTATTCGCAGCGATAACACCTTGTAATAAGTTTTGTGGTACTTCTTGATAACTATCAAATTCACTATTAAAGTAGCCACTGCCTTGACTTAAGACGCGTAATTTAATCGCATAATCAAGTAATTCAGCTTCTGGAACAAGGGCGACAATTTCTTGAATGCCGTAGCCTTTTTCATCCATACTTAAGACACGGGCTCTTCGTTGGTTTAAATCGTTCATAATGTTCCCGGTCCATTCATTCGTGACGTTAACACTAATTTTCATAATTGGTTCAAGCAAAGTAGGAGCGCATTTCATATATGCTTCCTTATACGCTAAGATGGCGGCCATTCTAAATGCTTGTTCGTTACTATCAACCGAGTGATATTTTCCGTCAAATAATACAGCTTTTAACCCAATGACGGGGAAGCCTGCGAGTAAGCCTTGTTGGACACTTTCAAAGAATCCTTTTTCAACTGCGGGATGGTAGTTTTTCGGTACTGTACCACCAAAGACTTCTTCAGTAAAAACGTTTTCATCACTGCCACTTGGTAAAAAGCGCATTTCAACGACTCCGTAGAATCCACTACCGCCTGATTGTTTAACGTAACGGCCAATCGCACTTGCTTCTTTTTTCACCGTTTCGCGATAAATCACTTGTTGCGGATCGGTTAAGGCTTCAAAGCCAAAGGAGTTTTTCACTTTTTCTAAAATGAAGTTTAAATGCGAATCACTTAAGCCGCCAAGTAAAAGTTGCTTCGTTTCCGGAACCCGGACAATTTCAATTGTCGGGTCTTCAGCGGCGACTTTATAAAGCGACTGAATAAGTTTTTCGTCGTCTTTCCCATTTTTTGACCGCACGGCGCGCCGATAAACGATGGTCGGGTATTTGGCTTTTGGATAAACAATGATATTATTTTTGTCACAAAGCGTATGACCGGTAGTAACGCCATCAAGTTTAGCAAGCGCAATAATATCACCGCTGATGGCTTTCGTTAACGGCGTTTGTTTTTGTCCTAAAAGCGAGAACATTTGACTAACTCTAAATGAGTTATTAAGTTCAGGGACATAAATTTCGTCACCATTATTTAAAACACCGCTAATGACTTTGACGTAATTCGTAATCCCTTTATATTGGTCAAAGACAGTTTTAAAGACGTAAGCACTAAACGGTTCATCTTCTTTCGTTAACCGTTCAATATCGTTGCCACTACGATCTTTACCAACATAAGCTTTTAAATCAGTTGGATTTGGTAAGTATTCAATCATCATTTCTAAAAGCGTGTTGACGCCGATATTGTTAACACTACTCCCAACAAGGACCGGAGCAATTTCCCCGCCTAAAACGGCTTCATGGAGCCCGTGGCGGATTTCTTCTTTCGTTAAGTCTTCGCCACTAAAGAATTTATCAAGTAAAGCGTCATCGGTAAGCGCGACTTGTTCAACAAGGGCGTTATGTAGTTCTAGCACTTTTTCTTTTTTATCATCATGAATGACATCATCCACACTTTGTTTACCGTCATACTTACGGGCTTTAAGGCTAATAACGTTAATAAAGCCATCAAAGTTTTCATTTTTCCCTAATGGATAAACAAAGCTAACCGCCTTTTTCCCTAAAGTTTCGGTAATTTGTTCAAGTAATTCATCAAAATTAATAAGTTCTTTATCCATTTTGTTTACGAAAATAAAGGTCGGGATACCGTGCTTTTTAAGCATATTATAATGTTTAACAGTGCCAACTTCGATTTTCTTTGTGGCGTCAATGACTAAAACGGCCGCTTTTACCATATCGAGCACCCCAATGATATCGGCGACAAAATCGTCATTACCCGGGGCATCAAGTAAGTTTAAATGGTAGCCATTATAATCTAAACTTGCAATCGCGAGTGAACATGAACTTAACCGGTTTTTTTCTTCAGTTGTAAAGTCACTTACGGTGTTTTTCCGTTCAATTGTCCCTGCTGGTTGCTTTAAGACGTTACTAATGATTGTTTCCACTAACGTCGTTTTTCCCGCGCCTTGGTGGCCGAGAAATAAAATGTTTCTTATTTTATCAGTTGTATAACTCATATGTACTCCTTTTAGTCTAAACTACCGATAAGTTTAAGTGCTTTTTCAAAAATCATCTCATGGTCACAATTTGTCGTGTCAAGCATCTTACGGGGTAGGACTTCTTTCTCATTGCGTAATTTCAATATATAATTTTCAAATTCTTCGAGGGAACGTAACGGATGCGTTAAATGCACCGGGTGCCGATTTTCGTAATGTTCACGATATAAGAATCTTTCAAATAAAACGTCAAGGTCACCAGTAAGGTAGACAAGTTCGACCTTATGGTTCATAAACTCGACATCCTTTTTAATTTGTTCAAGCTGCGCTTCGTGGAAGTTTGCTTCTAAGATTACACTGCCACGCACTTGGGCGAAACGCCACGCCATATGTGTTAATAAATCATAGGACGATTTGCTAATGCGCTTATTTTGATCAATTCCTTCAAAATCGATCTTCTCGCCTAAGATTTCCTTAAATTTCGCTTTGG
>JBAZCS010000027.1:0-12042 GCA_041654855.1 Bacilli bacterium
GGCTGGGAATCACTTGCTTCTTTTTATGAAAAAAGTAGTTACGGCAAACTTAAAATAAGCGGTGAAGTATTAGATCCGCACGTTATGAGTTATGATACCGGTACTTTAGAAACTAAAGAAGAAAATGCTAACTATAGGGATCCCACTCATTACGTTTTAGAAAGTATTTATGATACGCTACCGGCCGCTAAGCTTAAAGAATATGACTTAAATAATGATGGCCATGTTGATGCGATCTTTATGGTCTATTTAGCGCCGACAAGTGGCGACATATTTTGGGCTTATCAATATTATTGGAACCGTAATCCAAACACAACGAAACCAACATTTAATACATATGCTTGGGCAAGTTATGAATTTACTTATGCGCAAAGTGGCTATACTGCTTTAAAACCAGACGCTCATACTTTTATTCATGAAACTGGCCACTTACTCGGATTAGAAGATTATTACGATTACGATAGTGTATCGATGCCTTCTGGCGGTATTGATATGATGGACTTTAATATTGTGGATCATAATATGTATTCCAAGTTTGTAAATAACTGGAGTCAACCATATGTTGCGATTGGTAATAGCGATATTACATTACGTCCTGCTGAATCAAGCGGAGACTTCATTCTTCTTAATAAAAATTGGAATGGCCACGGGTATGACGAATATATCATGCTTGAATATTACACTCCAACTGGCGTCAACGCCCAAGACTCACAATATTCTTACGGCGGAGCGCGCGGCTTTAGTGTACCGGGAGTGCGCATTTATCACGTCGATTCCCGTTTACGGACCACCTATTCAAGAACAGATGTCCGCTGGAGCGATGAAATTAGTTTAACTCCGGGAGTTTATACGCAAATTGGGCCCAGTAACACCGGCTCACGAAGCACCGACAAAACTCATAAACATCTCCACTTACTAGACGCTGCTGGCCGGACGAAGAAGTGGTATGGAAGCGCTGATTCTTTAGCTGACAATCTATCCTTATTTAAAACCGGAAATAAAATTAAAATTGATGAATGGCAACGTTATTTATTTGAACGTGGCACCTTTAATGATGGGAGCGAAATTGGCTTTTCTATCGAAATTGGCCTTATGACGCCAACGAGTGTCGAGATTAAAATTCGCACCGCCTAACTAATTATTTATAACCCTTATTATTTATATAATAAAACGACCGAAAATAAATTTCACTTTTTTACATTAATATAGTTGACAAAGAAGCGACTAGTCCATATAATATCAAAGTGCAATGACCTAAAGGTCGTTTTTAAAAGAAAAATATTGATACACCCGGTTGTGTGTCAAGCACAACAAGGGATTGCAGAAAGGAGAAACACTACATGCCAACAATTAACCAATTAGTGCGTCAAGGGCGTGTTAAACCAGTGTATAAATCAAAATCTCCCGCGCTTACAAAAAGATGGAATTCACTCCGGCGCCGGGAAGTTGATCAAAATGCTTCACAAAAAAGAGGTGTGTGTACACGGGTTGGCACAATGACGCCAAAGAAACCAAACTCAGCATTACGGAAGTACGCTCGTGTTCGTTTATCAAATGGATATGAAGTTACTGCTTATATTGGTGGTGAAGGTCACAACTTACAAGAACATAGTACCGTTCTTATTCGTGGCGGCCGGGTTAAAGACTTACCAGGGGTTAGATATCACATCGTCCGCGGTACATTAGATACTGCCGGTGTTGAAAAAAGACGCCAAAGTCGTAGTCAATACGGAACGAAAAAACCACAAGATTCAGAAAATTAATTACACAAACGTATATCACTCGATTATAGAAGGAAGGAGGAAACGATATGCCACGTAAAGGAAGTGTTGCAAAACGTGATGTCTTACCAGATCCAATTTATCACTCAAAACTTGTTACACGCTTAATTAATAAAATTATGTACGATGGTAAAAGAGGTACATCACAAACGATTCTTTATAATGCGTTCGCGCGCATTGAAAAGAAAACCGGACAACCAGCGATGGACGTCTTTGCCACTGCAATTAGTAACATCATGCCTGAGGTCGAACTTAAAGTTCGCCGGGTGGGAGGACAAAACTATCAAGTCCCAACTGATGTAAGCCCCGAAAGAAAAACAACTTTAGGACTTCGTTGGTTAGTGAACTATTCACGCTTACGCAACGAAAAAACAATGGAAGAACGCTTAGCCGCCGAAATTATTGACGCCGCTAACGGAACCGGTGCATCTGTGAAAAAACGCGATGATACACATAAGATGGCGGAAGCAAATAAAGCTTACGCTCACTACCGCTATTAGGAGGATGTATGCCAGATTATAAGAAATTTGATTTACATCATACGCGCAATATTGGTATTATGGCTCACATTGATGCCGGGAAAACAACAACAACTGAACGGATTTTATACTATACCGGGCGGTTACACAAAGTAGGTGAAACGCATGAAGGCGCGAGCACCATGGACTGGATGGTCCAAGAAAAAGAACGCGGAATTACGATTACAAGTGCTGCGACAACAGCCTTTTGGAAAGAAAACCGCATTAACATTATTGATACTCCAGGACACGTTGACTTCACCGTTGAAGTTGAACGTTCACTTCGGGTCTTAGACGGTGCTGTCACTGTTTTAGATGCGAAAAGTGGGGTTGAACCACAAACAGAAACGGTGTGGCGTCAAGGAACAAAATATAACGTTCCCCGCATTGTCTTTGTAAACAAAATGGACGCCATCGGTGCTGACTTTGATATGGCGGTCGAAACATTACATAGCCGTCTTGCCGCTAATGCTGCACCAGTGCAAATTCCGGTCGGAGCCGAAAGTAAGTTCCGGGGAATGATCGACATTATTGAAGAAAAAGCTTATTTCTATGATGATAAAATGGAGCACTTCAATGTTAAAGAAATTCCGGCTGAATTTGTCGAGCAAGCAAAAGAGGCAAAACAACAATTATTAGAAAAGATTGCCGCATTTGATGATGACTTCATGATGCAAGTACTCGAAGGCGAAACACCTTCAGTTGCAGAAATTAAAAAAGTCATTCGTAAAGCCGTCTTAACGGGCGAATTCTTCCCCGTATTCTGCGGAAGTGCCTACAAAAACAAAGGGATTCAACCATTACTTGATGGAGTAGTAGATTACTTACCAAGTCCGATTGATGTCCCCCCAGCAAAAGCTGAATTAATGGACGGCACCCCTGTTGACGCTCCAAATGACGTTGAAGCACCACTTGCCGCCCTTGCATTTAAGATTGCTACCGACCAATTCGTCGGCCGCTTAGCGTATGTTCGCGTTTATAGCGGGGTCTTAAAAGCTGGATCTTATGTTTATAACAGCATTAAGGGAACAAAAGAGCGCATTAGTCGTCTCGTATTAATGCATTCAAATCACCGTGAAGAAGTTACTGAACTTAAAGCTGGTGATATCGGTGCGGTTGTCGGATTTAAAAACACTTCAACCGGGGACACTATTTGTGATGAGAAAAACAAATTAGTGCTCGAAAGAATGGAATTCCCAGAGCCAGTTATTGAACAAGCAATTGAACCAAAAACACGCGCTGACCAAGAAAAAATGAGTAACGGGCTCGCCAAACTCGTTGAAGAAGACCCAACATTCCGCGTGACCACAAACGCAGAAACCGGACAAACGATTATTGCCGGTGTTGGTGAATTACACCTTGATGTCTTAGTCGACCGCTTACGGCGGGAATTCGGCGTTAATGTTAACGTCGGTGCACCAATGGTTGGCTACCGCGAAACAATTGGTCAAATGGCTGAAGTTGAAGGGAAATACATTAAACAATCAGGTGGACGTGGGCAATACGGACACGTCTGGATTCGCTTCGAACCAAACCCAGGCAAAGGCTTTGAGTTTGTCGACGCAATCGTCGGGGGAACAGTACCCCGTGAATTTATTAAACCTACTGGTGAAGGCTTAAAAGATGCTCTTGCTCGTGGTTTAGTGGCGGGTTACCAAGTTATCGATATTAAAGCTACATTATTCGATGGTAGTTACCATGATGTCGATAGTAGTGAAGCCGCCTATAAAATTGCCGCCTCAATGGCGCTTAAAGAAGCAGCGAAAAAGGCTGATCCAGTCTTACTTGAACCAATCATGAAGGTTGAAATTACGGTTCCTGAACAATATTATGGGGACGTTCTTAGTGATTTAGCAAGAAGAAGAGGGTCGATGCGGGATGAAAGCCAACGTGGTAATGCGAAAGTTATCGATGCTGAAGTTCCACTTAGTGAAATGTTTGGCTACGTTACCGACTTAAGAAGTTTCACCCAAGGCCGTGGTACATACATGATGTCATTTGATCATTATGGTGAATGTCCACGTTATATCGCTGAAGAAATCATTAAAAAAACCGGTGTTAGTAATCGCTAACCCGCTAAAGGCTATATTCATAGCACTTTAATTTGAAAAAAGTATAGAATTGCTATAAACTAAAAGCGTTATAATAAAACGCTACAAGTTAGGAGGAAAATATTATGGCAAAAGAAAAATTTGACAGAAGTAAAGTCCACGTTAACGTTGGTACGATTGGTCACGTTGACCACGGTAAAACAACTTTAACCGCGGCCATTACTAAAGTCCTAGCAAACCAAGGTGGCGCTAAAGCATTCGCGTATGATCAAATTGACAGAGCACCCGAAGAAAAAGCACGGGGAATCACAATTAATACATTACACTTAGAATACCAAACCGCCAACCGTCACTATGCACACGTTGACTGTCCAGGGCACGCTGACTATGTTAAAAACATGATTACCGGTGCCGCACAAATGGACGGAGCAATCCTCGTTGTTGCAGCAACTGATGGCGTTATGCCACAAACTCGTGAACACATCTTACTTGCACGTCAAGTTGGTGTTCCATATGTCGTAGTCTTCTTAAACAAAGTTGACTTAGTCGACGACCCAGAACTCGTTGACATCGTAGAAATGGAAGTCCGTGACTTATTAAGTTCCTATGGTTTCCCAGGTGATGATACCCCAATTATTCGTGGTTCCGCCCGTGATGCCTTAGACGGAAAAGCCGGTGCCGAGAAAGCAATTCTCGAACTCATGGATGCAGTTGATACTTACATTCCAGACCCAGCCCGCTTAACCGATAAACCATTCTTACTCCCAATCGAAGACGTCATGACCATCAGTGGTCGTGGTACCGTCGTTACTGGTCGGGTTGAAAGAGGAATGGTCAAACTTAACGAAGCTGTTGAAATCGTCGGTATTCGTCCAACGAAATCAACCGTTGTTACCGGTCTTGAAATGTTCCGCAAATTACTTGATTCCGCAGAAGCTGGCGATAATGTCGGTGTCTTACTCCGTGGTGTTGCCCGTGATGAAATCGAACGTGGTCAAGTTCTTGCTAAACCTGGTTCTGTTAAACCACACACGAAATTTACATCAACCGTTTACGTCTTAACGAAAGAAGAAGGTGGCCGTCACACTGCGTTCTTAACGAACTACCGTCCACAATTCTACTTCCGTACAACCGACATTACCGGTGTTGTAACTTTACCAGCCGATGTCCAAATGGTTATGCCTGGTGACACCGTCAACTTAACCGTTGAACTTATCCACCCAGTCGCCATTGAAAACGGCACAAAGTTCTCAATTCGTGAAGGTGGCCGCACCGTTGGTGCCGGTACCGTTACCGAAATCTTAAAATAAGATTATAGAAACGAAACAATTAACTCTCCTTCGGGAGAGTTTTTTGTTTGGAAAGGGCCGTCTTTTATATCTTATTATTTGTTATTAATACTACGAAGTAGTAATATATATTAGAAACGAAAATGAAGACACCAAAAACTAAAGTAACTGAAAATTTAAATATTACAAATGGTAATGCCTTAAAAAGAACCGGTGCGTTATTTTTAGACTTAATTATCATGTATGCAATTATGAATCTTTTTTGGTTTGCCGTTCATCCAATTTTAAATAATGTTTATAAATATGACGCGGCGGTTGCTGAAAATAATCGCGATATGAAGCGTAGTTATTTAGTAACGCTTAGCGCGCCACTTTTAGAAGATGAAAGTAATATTGATGACGTTAAAATAAGCGCTAATAGTGTTGTGCCCACCAAAAGAGCGGAAGCAACCTATAAGTTTTACACCATCTTTTTAAATCGCGACGTAGAAGATCCAAGCTTAATTAAAGATGATGTGTGGTACGCAGAAAATATTTTAAAGATTAATGAAGAAAATAGCCTTTTTGTAAAGATAAATGAAGAAGTGAACCCGAAAAGATATAGCGCAGTCACGAGCGAAACAAGTGAAGAAGCAGAAACCTTTGATCCCTTTTTAGTGCCCGGTTACACTTATAAAAGCGCTAATCCAGACGCCAAAGAAATGAACGCTTTTTATGATGCGATTTATAAAGATGCGATAGCTATTTATAATAAAAGACCGCTCTTAAAAACAATTAACGATGTTGTCATGCTTGAAAACACAATTTTAGTTATCATTGCGACGTCGATTGTTATTTTAGCGCTCCCCATCTTTTTAAAGCATGGCCAAACACCAGGTAAAAAAGTGTTTAAACTTGGGGTAACAACGCATATGGGCTATAAAGTTAGTCCGTTACAATTGTTATTACGTTACTTTGCCTATCTTTTAATTAATATTTTATCAAACTTCCTTATTCCGATTTTATTCCCCTTTATTTCATTAACAATTATGGTCTTTAACCGTAAAGGACGTAGTTTACATGATTTAATTGGGGGCACTAGAGTTGTTGATTTAACAAGATCAACGGTTTACCTTGATGAAACTGAATATTTAGATGAACTAGCAAAAGAAGCGTATGTTCGCGATGATTCTTATAATGAAGAAATGTTTGCTGATCGCTTTGATGAAGGAAGTGGTGCCTAATGAATCATTATTTTGTCCGCCAGACGAACGGTAAACGATTTTTAGCCGGCTTTCTTGATTTTGTTATTGTTGTCGTTTTAGCCATTTTTCTTTATGTTCCTGCCACAATGATTGGTGAAAATGCAGGGTATGCGGAAACTTTAACGGAAATTGGCTTAATTGCTGTCTATTCTGGTCTTTTTGAAGTGAACGAAGAAACTGGTGGTATTAAGCAAGTAGTGGCCGAAGAACAATTACCGAAAGCACTTTATACTTTTTACGTTGATAAAAAGCATCCTACGACTGGTGAATTACAACGTGGATATTCACCAATACTAAAAAGTGACGCTAGTTTTAACACCGCGGATGACTATTATGACTTCGTTCTTCTACGTGGAAAAGCCGAAACAATCTTTGATTTTTCAACAATCGATAGTGAAAATCCGTGGGATATTAAAGCGATAAGTGGCAAAGAAAGTGCCGTTAAAACTTTTTATGAACAAGAAATTTTAAAGGCCGAAGGACTCCTTGACCGCCATGAGCGTGTTGTCTTTTTAATTCGCAAAGCTGAGCGTATCCTCTTTTATATGATTGCGGGCTCTTACTTAATTGCGGCGCTTTTACTTATCATTATTTTACCGATGATGTTACCTAATAATGTAACGTTAGGAAAACTAATAACGAAAACAGTTGTTGTTAATGACCTTGGCTTTAAAACAACGTTTTTGCAGGCTAATATGCGCAATTTAGCGATATTTTTATTTTCGTTTATGTTTTTCTTTATTCCTTTTCTTATCATTTCGCTCTTTATGATGTTTTTATCAAAAGAAGGAAAAAGTCTTTATGACCGTCTCACCGCGACCCGAGTTGCTGATTTTAAGGCATCGTTAATCTTCGCCAACGTAAATGAAGAAACAATTTACCGAAAAGAATTAGCAAACCGCCTTATTAAGATTGAGCGGCAAAAAGAAGCAAGCCGGGCTGAAGAAGAAAAAGCCCGTAAAATAATTAATCCAAGCGATTAATTTTAATTAATCAGTTTATAAAACAATGGTCAAAGCCAAGGCCAATGTGTTATTATAAAAGAAATGAAAGTAGTATTACTACAGGAGGAAATATGGAAGTAAGAATTGATAATCTTTCTAAACACTTCCCGGGAGTAAAAGGAGCGCCAGTCGTTAAAGCTGTCGATCAGATGAATTTTGTCATCCCTGACGGCAAACTCGTTGGCCTTTTAGGACCTTCCGGATGTGGAAAATCGACCACACTTTACATGATTGCCGGTTTACATAAGCCGACAGAAGGTAAGATTTTTTTTGGTGACCGTGATGTCACTGATGTTCCAGCAGAAAACCGTGGTATTGGTTTAGTGTTCCAAAACTATGCTTTATATCCACACTTTACTGTGCGCCAAAACATTACCTTCCCACTTGAAAATGTGCGGCCAAAGTTACCAAAACAAGAAATGGAGCAAATTGCCCAAGAAGTCGCAAACCTTGTCGACATTGGTAATTTACTTGATCGACTACCAAAACAATTATCTGGTGGTCAACAACAACGGGTAGCGATTGCCCGTGCCTTATCGAAAAGACCACAAGTCTTATTACTCGACGAACCGCTCTCAAACTTAGACGCACGTTTAAGATTACAAACGCGGGAAGAAATTCGCCGTATTCAACGCGATACGAAAGTAACAACCATTTTCGTTACGCATGACCAAGAAGAAGCGATGAGTATTAGTGACTTTATCGTCGTTATGCGCCGTGGTGTCGTCCATCAAATTGATGCCCCGCAAGTCGTATATGAAGAACCAGTCGACTTATTCGTAGCGAAATTCCTTGGTTCACCGGCGATTAACATTTTTGATGGTGAATTAAAAGATGGTAAAGTATTGCTTCATGGCAACACTTGGCACACTGGTTTAAAATCAAAGGGAACGTTTGATTTAAAAGACGAACGAATTTATGATATCGCCGTTGCTGGTGGTTACATTGGAACTAAAGAAGAATACGCAACTTTAGTTGGCGCTGAATTCGTCAGTGAAAAAGTTGAAGAACCACAAGAAGACGAAAAACCAAAGAAAAGCGCTAAAAATGTTTTTGCGAAATTAAAACGCGCTAAGAAAACGCATTATGTCGCCAATCCAATTGAAGGCGAATTAACCCTTCGCGCAATTCACGAAGCATTAATTGGTGGTGGCTATCGCCCAAGCTTTGGTGATTTTGAAGAAGAAGTTGGTAAATTAATCGTTGAAGCAGGCACAAACCGTAATGTTAAAATTGGTGTTCGTCCGGAAGCATTTACCCTTGATAAAAATGATAATCCCGCGATTGAAGTTGAAGTGCTCTATATTGAACACATCGGCCGTGATATTACTATCGTTGGTAACGTCTTAGGTCAATCACACCGCATTCGCGTCATTATTCCCGCCGAAGAACGGCACAAAGTTAAAGACAAAGTCGTTAAAGTGTATCCGAAACGTTTCTATCTCTTCGACATTGATGGATCACGGATTCTATAGGTAACGACGATGAAAAAACTATGTATACGAAAGGAGGCGGACAATGAGTAGTGGACAAACCTATTTAGAAAAAGGGCCAATGCAAGTGCGAAAATCAGTGCAGATGCCTATTTGGCTTAAAGCATTAATTGCCCTTTTCCCAGCTTTAATCTTTTTAACACTGTTTACGATTTATCCAATTATTAATACAACGATCATTGGGTTTATTGAAAACTTTGCGTGGCAATCTGGGATGGGTAGTTTCTCGCTGGCAAACTATTTCCGGCAACTCGATATGCACGTCGCATGGGATTCCTATTGGAAACCATATTTTGACGTCATTGAACCTGGAAACACCTTCCAACGCCCCTTAATGCCAATTATTACGTTTAATAATTTCATTTCGGTGCTAAAAGACCCTGATTTTATTGGTGCGTTATGGAATACGACGATGCTGACGCTTATTTCTGTACCGCTCACCATTTTAATTTCACTCTTACTTGCGGTTTCTTTAAATAGCATTAAACCATTAAGAGCAACTTATCAAACGATTTTCTTCCTTCCTTATGTGACGAACGCAATTGCGCTAGGGATGGTATTTAATACGTTATTCTCACCGCAGACCGGGGGAATTATGAACCAATTAGTGATGGCTTTTGGTGGTAGTCCACGTTCGTGGATTCACTCCGGGTTTGACCGTGAAGGAACGATTAAACTTACTAAATTCTCATTAGGGTTTGCAATTACTGTGCAAACAGTGTGGACAGGACTTGCCTTTAAGATTTTAGTCTTTATGAGTGGCTTAGCGAGTATTGACCGTCAATATTACGACGCGGCCCGTATTGATGGGGCGTCCCGTTCAACAATCTTTAAACGGATTACGGTTCCGCTTTTAAGTCCGCAAATTCTCTATATCACGATTACTTCGTTTATTGGTGCCTTTAAGGCATACCAAAGTATTATCGCGATTGTCGGGGTTGACCACACAAACTTTGGTGGTACTGACGGACGGATGTGGTTAACGGTTGTCGGTTATATTTATCGCTTCCGTGACACTAAACTTCCCGTCGCCGCGGCCGGATCAGTCATTTTACTTATTATTATTTTATTAATCACGCTCGTTCAGATGCAAGTCTCGAAGAAGCGCGTGCACTATTAAGGAGGGGAACATGGAAAAAGATAAAAACAAGCAACCTGAAGTCGTGCTTACGCCCGAAGAAGAAGCTAAGTTAGCCCAAGTTGAAACTCCGACTGATGACGAACGCTTTCAACCAAGCTATGAATTAGCGAAAGAATATAAAGGCCGGGCCATCTTCTTTAAGACTTTAACTTATGCATTCTTGACGTTATTTGCCCTCTTTATGTTATTACCATTCTGGTTTATGATTAGTGTTTCCATTAAATCACCGCTTGAATATTCAAGTGAAGTAGCAACGGGATTAAAACTATTCACGAGTAAACCAACGTTTGTAAACTTCCGCATTATTTTAGGTGGTAATTTAGATAACATTGAACACCTAGTCCCAGGGGATTTACTTGCAACGATTACGATGTCATCGAAGAAAGTAAGCTTCTTACCTTACTTTCTTAACACAACAATTGTTGCCGTTATCTCCACATTCTTTACGGTCATTACGACGATCTTAGCGTCCTTTGCCTTTGCCCGTCTTGAATTTAAAGGGAAAAATGCGTTATTTGCGCTCTTACTTGCGACGATGATGGTTCCCGGTGAAATGATGCTTATTACGAACTATCAAACCGCGGTTGGTATTGGCTGGGCAAACAGCTTCGCCGCGCTTATCTTCGTTCACGGAGTCAGTGTCTTCTATATCTTCTATTTAAGACAAACATTCCAACAAATACCAAACGAACTATTTTTAGCCGCTAAAGTTGATGGTTACGGTGAATTTAGTTATTTATGGCGGGTTATGATTCCGATTGGCATGCCCACGATCGTGACGATTATTATTCTTAACGTCATGGGAAGCTGGAACGCCTTTATTTGGCCAACCCTCATTGCGTCTGGTAACAACAAATTCCTCTTTGATACATGGGGAATTCAACACTCCATGCGCCTCGTTAGTAACGGGCTCATGAGCTTATTCTCGAGTGACTTTAGTGATTATGACACCGTTAAAATTGCCGGGTCGATGGTCATTAGTGCACCGCTCTTACTTGTGTTTATTATGTTTAGAAAATATATCATGAGTGGAGTTTCAAGAAGTGGTATTAAAGGTTAATTTTTTAATTAATCATAATATAATATATTTATAGAAAGGAAATATATATGAAACCAAGAAAAACTATATTTGGGATTACTGCTCTTCTAGTTGTCGCTGGTTTAACAGGTTGTGTCCGTCCACCAATTCCATCAGGTAATGATAGTCAAGGTGATTCGGTAACCCCTGGTCAAAAAACAAAAATTGATTTTTGGACCGGCTTTGGGGGCGCGGTTAACGGTGTTTTAGAACCGCTTATCGCCCGCTTTGAAGAAAAAAACCCCGACATTGATGTCATTTATGAATCAAAGGGTGGTTATCCAAACTTAAAACAAGCAATTAGCCAATCAGTTAGTAATAATGCGTTCCCGCATATCGCTAATGGTTATCCCGATCACTTTGCTGATTACGCTAACTCAAACATTATGCTTAACTTAGACACGAAGGACTTTATTCAAAATACTGATCCAAATGTCGGCGTT
>JBAZCS010000028.1:0-12021 GCA_041654855.1 Bacilli bacterium
GTTACTAAAACTAAGATTTTAGTTGGTAATACCGCAGCTACTAGTGGCGCCTTTGCTGTAGGCGTCCCATTTAATGCGGCCTTAAAAGCTCGTTTTTCAGAGCTTAATGAAGCCGGCAGTTTCCGTGAACGGAAAATCGAACTCAAGCACTATGATGATACTTTTAGTGCAACCGAGGGGTTAACCCTTACGAAAAAACTCGTTGAAGACGACAAAATCTTCGCGCTTGTTGGTTACTTTGGAACACCAACTGTTGGTGCTACGATTGACTATATCAAAGAAACCGGTATTCCAATGGTTTATGCTGCAACCGGAATTAACGCTCTTTATACTGAAAAAGAAGAGGGAAACCCTGTCTTTTCAGTTCAACCAATTTATTTAACGGAAGGCCATGTTATGGCCGCTCGGGTATTAGTCAAAGTTGATGTCTCTGGTCCAGTTACGAAAGTTGCTGCTTTCTACACTGCTGAAGATGCGGGCAGTTCAATTCTTGCTGGTATTGAACAACAATTTGAAGCGCTTGGTCGCAAAGAACAACTTGTTAAGTTTGAAGGTGACCCAAGTGCACCAGACTATGACTCAATTGCTACCTCAATTAAAGAATCAGGAGCCCAAGTTATTATTGGTGCTTCGAATCAAATTCCATTTGGTAAGCTCATGTCATCATTAGCGAAGTTAGAAGTTGAACTTCCAGTAATTACTTCTTATGTCAACGCCAACGTGACCGCTATTCCAAAAGAGCACTTAAGTCTTGGTCGTCGTGTTTACGCCAATGCGTGGGTTGACGTTTATAGTGAAGACTTCCCGGCTCAATACAATAAATTTGTCGCCACGATTGATAGTGCTTTAGAAGTTGGTGCTATTAGCGCTGATGAAGCTGCAGTTTCTAAGGGTGCTGGTTTTGCCTATGCTTTAGCAGGGTATATCGCTGCTGAAACTTTCATCGCTGGCTTAAATGCTTTAGGTGAAGAAGATGATATTACTTGGGCAAACTATATTAAAGCCTTAGAATCTAAACCACATCCATTACCATTCACCAATGGTGTTGATTTCACCGAAGGAAAACGGTGGGGTATTGACCAATTAGTCTTAACCCAACGTGTCTTTATTACAAAAGAAGTCATGCCTGATGCCGAAGCTGATTATGATGGCTTTATTCGCTTAACAAAAAGTGCAGAGAGGCATGACGTTAGAAAAGAACTTGAAACAATTGATATGCCGACGCTTATCATTAGTTCGAAACAAGACTATTTAACCCCAATTGAAGATCAGTATTACTTAGCAGAAAGAATGCCAAACGCTGATCATATTACGATTGAAAATGCGGGTCACGCTAGTATGTATGAACGACTATGACTATTTGTAAGTTTAGTGTTAGGCTTTGTAAATAAAGTCGAAAAAGACTACATTATTTAATACTTAAATAAATGAATAGTGTGATTCTATATGCTTGTTGCTTAAAAAATCATGAAAATAGTATAAAGTATTTGCAAATATCATATAAATATTTGTATAATTATTTATCAATAAAGGCAAACCTAAGGTAACTTAGCGACGCAAAACTATAGGGTCTTGTAAAAAAGATAGCCAGCTGCTGATTAAATCGGTGCTGGCTTTTTGTTTAAAATAAGCACGAAAAGAAAGGAAAGACTAACGTTGCGCCTTAGAAAAAGAACTCGGCTTGTAATTATTGCGTTCTCGATGTTTGCATCGCTTATTTCCTTAACGCTCGTTAGCCATGCCTGGTTTAGTCATAACCGCGATACGGCGGTCATTAATCCGATTATTATTAATAAGGGAAAGTTTGATTATGACTTTAGCGCTAAGGTTAATGGCTTAACATTACAAGGCGGTAATATTGTCTTTGATAATATTTATCCGGGCGCAGTCCATAAAAATAATATTAATCTTTCATTAGAAAACATTGATGAAAAAGATTA
This sequence comes from Bacilli bacterium, assembly GCA_041654855.1. GTDB lineage: Bacteria > Bacillota_I > Bacilli_A > RFN20 > CAG-826 > UBA1361. The sequence continues at coordinate 1,941 of JBAZCS010000028.1, forward strand.
CTATACGTCCTTTTACTTTGCCGCTCCAAACGCTAATGACGAAATCCCTTATATTGATGAAGATAATAATCACTATTATTTAGGGAGTCAAATTCAAATAACAAAACTTGATATTTTAGTAAATGGTGTCGCGCCAACTGGGGAAACAGCTTTAAATAAGTTTTTAGTGACGACGAGTAATGACGCAGTCACGAAAGGGCAAAATAATAGTGTTCCAAATGCTGTTAGTCCAATAGGCGATTTATTTATTATTGAAGACGTCTTAGTGCCGATGGGGCACACAATAACGCTTGATATTGACTTTACGTTTGTCGATAACGGAACCAATCAAAATGTATATAAAGACTTATGGCCGACCGTTGGTAAAAGTATGCGTAGTTTAAAAGTGCATATATGGAGTGATAACGAATGAAAAACTTAAGGTTACGCGCAGTTTTACACATTAGCCTTAATATATTCTTGATTATTGGCGCGCTTTTTGGTGTTACTTATGCGTGGTATTCAACGTTTTATGACTTAGCGCGCATTGAACATAAACCAGGAGACCTCGATTCGTCCTTTAGTTTTTCAAATTACAATAAAGATACATCGACTTGGGAAACATTATCGCTTGGCGAAGATTTAATTATTGATTTAGGCGAAATGCATAATATCGCTAATTTACCGCCGAACAATGAACATTACTTTAAGTTTAAATTAATGGATGGTAGTAGTGCCCAAACGCATTATAACGTTATCATCGAAAACATTAATATTATTGTGGAAAACGCCACTGATACATATGACTTACCGACGGTTGATTATTACATTACTAATCCGAGTCAAAACGCCTTTAACTTTTATTTTTACATGTCGACGTCTAATGATTTAGACCCGACAACAATCTTTGCCGATTATGAAACAATGCCAATGAATAAAGTGACGGCCCCAAATCAAGGCATATTTCCAAACTATGTTCCGCTTAAAAACTGGACGTATGTTATGATTAAGCCCCAACTGCGGGAAGTACAAAACATTATTCGCCAAGTTCCAGTTGAATATTCACCATACACTTTAATCTTTAATATGGATTTTTCCGGGGAGGTACGTACCATCGATGAATAAACGATATGAAAAAAGTTTAAAACCTAAATTAACAATGGCGATTGCCCTCACCCTTTTCCTTATGTTTTCGTTAAACATTACCCAAGTAATTACCGCTTATTTTAATAGTCTCATTCAAAACGTCGTTAAACCAAAACTTGATATTGATATTTTATTTGGCCGCTTAGATGAAAGTTTAGCGGTCGGTGAATGGGGCACAGACGGCAATCCTTATCTTATTGAAAATAACCAACATTTAATTAATTTATATGTTTTACAAAATAGTCCTGACCACTATATTATTGATGAAAATAGTGTTTTCCAAATTTCTAATGATATGGGTGAACCAAATTACATTGGCGGCCCAAGTGCGAACCAACTTTTTGCCATGCAATCAATCGGCACCGAAGAATTCCCCTTTGTTTCTAAAATTAGAGGGGTGCGCACGAATGATCCGGCAAAGTTTGTAACATTACCAACTGGAGAAAAAAGTGATACTTCAGCAATTGGTAATATTAAAGTTGTCGGGCGTCCTAATCAAGTCGATATCGGTCTATTTGGTAATGCGGGACCAACTGGAGAAGACGCTGAAAATTTAGCTCCCAACGAATACATTGGCGAAATTTCCACAATGCTTTTATATAACATCCAAGTAACATCATCAACATATGGCGCTTATGAAGCCGGACACCGCTATTTTGTTACATCAGGCAATTATGAAACAAACCACGTCGGCATTTTAGTCGGGCACGCGCAATACGTTAAAGTTGATACGATTAGTGTTTACTATTCTTCAACGAATAATGTCGCCCACGTCCCCGCCTTTGATTTTACCCCCGGAAGTAGCGGTAAATACACAACCGCGGGTGGTATTATTGGTTATTACCGCCGCGTTGTTGTCGATGGCGAAACTGAATTCCCGGTCTCAAGTGACGGCTCAAGTCAAGGGGTTGGTAGTGGCGTCGGTGGTTTAGGTCTTGGTATTGTTTATTCGCAAGACATTTGGGAATACATGGAAACACACAATAGTGTTGGCGATCCGGCCCCGCTTGATTCTTATGACATTCAGTCGACCTTTGGGGAAGAACTTTATGGCGAAGATAACCCTGACAAAAAATATTTCCACGTTGGCGTCTTTACGTTTGCCCATAGTACGCAAGCAAAAGCTAATGACCGGCTCGCTAAGCTTTGGAGTACAACTGGCAGTAATCAGTGGACCATTGCGACGAATGGTGAAAGTGGCTATCAAGCGCAAAATACTGATATGGGTCCGGCCACAAGATATTCAACGACAATGATTACGCGCGCCGAAACAAACGCTGTAAATGGTAATGGATATTTAGACGCCCGATTTGACCAACCAAATTACCGTTATTTAATCGTTTCTGAATATGGTGGCAAAGAATACGCTTTAATTCGCTATGGTTCGGTCGCGATTGGGGTTGAGATTCAAACTAATAACCTTATTATTCCTGATGGTGAACTTGAATATTATACTTTTGAAGTTTTAAGTAATCGGACACCGAACTTAAACTATCCACCTTATGATGATGGCTATGCCTATCAATATAATACGCCCGCTCGTATGCAATTTAGAAGATCAAGTGGCGGTGACTTACTCTACGCCGTATGGGGTAAGATTGTTCAAGAAGACGGTTTAATTCGCGAAGCACCTCGTCCTTTACGTATTAATGCGCAAAGTAACTTAACGCCAACGACAAGCTTCATGGCTACAGCGTCGACGACTTTCGTTGAAGGGATTCGTTTCCGGCCCCGGAGCACTGGTGCTTTTACAAACTATAATTTACAAAGAACTGGGGCAAATGGGCGTGGCAATACTTCAAACTGGTGGGCAACCTTTACGCCGCAAGATGGATTCAGTGCATATTTACGGACTTCTGCGCCGAGTGATGCGATGGCTTCGTTTAGAATTTATGCAGTTCGAGTAACAAATAACATATCTAATCCAAGTGAAAGCCCACAACCCACTCGCTATTATCTCCAAGAAAAACAACCACTTGCCGGAGCCCCAAAACAAACATTTGACATGGAAACGAATGTTTTATTTTATACCGGGAATCCCGCTTCTCAAGTGCCGGCGACCCGTTATAAATATAACTTACAAACCGTCGCGTCTTTAGGCTGGGTTGATAACTTTGAAGAACCGATTACAAAAGGAAGTACCGCCCTTATGATGGGTGACCCAACGTCTTATTATTACTTAGAGTCTAACCAGCGTTTCTTCGGCGTCACAACCGGCATACCGTCACCCATTAGTAGTAGCACAATTAACGTACCCGAAGGGGCGATTGGCTTTACGGTGCACGGGACAGGAATAGCCGGAACGACTGCTAAAGTGTATGTTATGGTGGCGACCGACCCAATGCAAGGAATTGAGCAACATATTACGATTAGCCGTTTTGGAACGCAAACTAGTAGTAATCAGCTCGCGGACCGCACGACGATTGCCAGCTTTGTCTTACCGCCAGCCCCGGATACGCCAGGTGTTGGCACAAAACCAATTCAAATTAATCATGACGGGAATGAATATTCAGTGTACACGAACTTTAATACCGTATTAGTCGCTTATGAATTTGAAGTTCCGTCCCGTTATAACATTACTTATTTCCTTGAAGCATCAAGAGGTAGTGCCCGCTTTGTCTATCTTTCCGGGGAAAGAACAGCGGCAAACGATAATAACCCGCTGCACGAAAATGACATTAGTTTTGCCCCGCTTTCAAGTATTGATTACGTCTTTAAAGGCATTAATGATCCAAGTCGGGTTGCTACTGTGGGCTCACCCGAATACATTTCAAGTTTAACCGTGCCTTATTTTGGTTTAAAGCGAAACCCGGAATTTAGTGTCCATGATGTACCGCTTAAAGACCGCTATATTGTGCCCACTACGACTGGATTTAACTTTACGTACACGATAAGTCGCGCCTATAATCCAGAAGATGAAAAGTATTATATTTATATCTTTGTAAGCGCCAATGTTAATGGCAGTGGTTACACCGCGCCAATTACGCAAGCGCAACTAAAAGTAATTCAACAAAATATGAACTTTAACTTTAGTGAGAACTCGTATCTTGATAAAGAAAACTATCAATACGTTTATAGTGACGTCGTAAGTCTTAATATTAATGGTTATAATTTAGTTAACTGGGCGGATGTAAATTAAAGAATAAATGCATAAATAAAAAACCTCTTGTTTATGGCAAGAGGTTTTCTTTACTTTAAGCTTTAGCAAGCGGTTTTATTAGTCCAAAGTGGAATAAAAGATAAATACCTATAATTTGTAAGATAGTTATTATCACGCCGCTTATAAGGCGTAAATGGCGATTGTTTTTATCGTGCGCTCTTATTTCTTCAAACATGAGGAAGAGTAATAAGACAGGACCGCCAAAGAAGATAGCGGTGAAGATAACTTCAATATCTTTATAATTCGTCACCCCTTCGCGTAACTTTTTTAAGTAATTCACATTAACAAAGTAATTAGTGATAAAGCCAATGACGAAGAGAAGGAAGAATAAACTTATATCCATTATTTTTTCCGTAAGTATTTAAGGGAGTCTAAACAAACTGCGGCCATAATAATAATAATAATAATAATAATAATAATCCCTTTAAAGATAAATTGAATGTTTGGGTCATAGCCTAAGAATGTTAATGTATAAGTAATACCGGTAAAGATGATTGTACCAATAACGGCGCCGCGAATTTAACCAATACCGCCACTAAAAGAGATACCACCGACGACACAAGCGGCAAACGCATCTAATTCGGTACCAAACCCGGTATTAGGTTGCGCAGTACCAACCCGCACTGCTTCAAAAAAGCCACCAACTCCGTAAAGGACCCCGGCCATAATAAAGATAAACATCGTAACCGCAAAAACGTTAATTCCGCTTACACTTGCGGCTTCAGCGTTACCACCAACGGCGTACATATTTTTACCAAACTTTGTTTTGTTCCAAATAAACCAGGCGATAAAGACCGCAATCACACTAGCGATAATAATATTGGGTGTTAAACCGTCTAGCGAGCATTCTTTTAATATCACCGTCAATGCGGAAACTTGGCATTTTACTAAATAAAATCATCATGAGCCCAAAGATAAGTAATTGCGTTGATAATGTTGTAATAAAGGGGTGCATTTTAAATTTTGCAGTAAAAAAGCCAGCGATCATGGAGAAAATAACCGAGAAAAAGATCGCAAGCGCTAAAGCGACAATAACTTTCATGAATGTTGGTAAGGCAACAAAATCAAGGACAAAACCTTGGTTTGTCGTAAAGATCGTATTTGACATACCAATTGAAGCAACAATTGCTGCCATCCCCGTAATCCGCCCATTTGAAAGGTCGGTCCGCCAATTAAGATAAGACCGGCAACCCCAAGCGAGAAGAAGAGTTTCGTTGATGTTTGTCCGGCAAGAGCTACTAAGTTATTAAAGGTTAATAAAGAACTACCGGCGCCAACACTTAAGGCAATGGTCGCAATAAAGTAGAATAAGACAATGTAATAAAGTGCATTACGTAATAAATAGTCCCGCAATACAAAGTTAGCAGCGTACGTTCTTGCGTTAAAGATAATCGTATCGCGCACATTCTTTTTATTATTCATGATGTGCATATTGTATGTATAACCTTCGGCAAATGCTTCATGGGCGTCAAACATAACAGTTGCCCATAAGAAGATAAAATTATAACATTTTTAGTGGAAATTAGTGCGCGGCTTATTTGTTCTGTGTATGTAAGCAAAGCTAAGACGCTTTTTAAAACTAAATTTAAAGTATAAAAAAAACATTGTCAATTACCATTTTGTTCCACAGATGAAAATTATGTGTAAAACATAACAAAACTACTTTTCAAAACTGCCTGTGATTTTTATAGGACCATTATTTGAGGTGTGATTGTCTTGATGATTTTCTTTTGACGCAAAAAATTTATCTTCTTTCCAAATACCAATTTGCTTTTTACCATTAGCCAGTATAAAAGTTCCTTCACCGTGTCTTTTGTTATCTTTCCATGAGCCTATGTAAAGGTTACCGTCTGAATATGCATAAACTCCATGTCCATTTTTTACACCTCTTATAAAATTGCCTGTATATACATCTCCATTCGAGTATTTGTAAGTTGCAAATCCTGTTCTCATTTCTTCAAAAAACTCACCTTCGTAAACTTCTCCATTTCCAAAATCCATTTTTCCTTTGCCGTGTGCATATCCATTTAAAAATTGTCCATTGTAAACATTGCTACGGGAAACCCTTTCTCCGCGACCATTTTGTTTATCGTTTTTGAATTCACCTTTATAATAGGTTTCTTCATCCCAAAACATTTCTCCATAGCCTTCTCGGTTATCATGCTTGTATTGACCTTCATAAACAGCTTTGTTAGGGTATGTAGATTTTCCGTATCCATCTCTCAAGTCTTCAAAAAACTCACCTTCGTAAACCTCTCCAGTCGAATAATGCAAAATTCCATTTCCATGTTTTTTGCCATTTTTAAACCCACCATCATATTTGTCACCATTTGCAAGAGTTAGCACACCATACCCATGATAAAGCCCGTCTTTCCATTTTCCTTGATAAATAATTCCATTTTTGAAAACAATTTTCCCAAAACCATCAGGCATATTATTTTCATTTAAAGTTCCTTTATAGATATATTCTTTTGTTTTAATTTTTTTAGTTTTCATAACCAACTCGCTTTTTGAAAAATATGTTTTTTTGCAACTTAAAACGCCTCTTACTAATAAGATAATTTAATCATTTTCATTGTTGATAGTCAATATCTAATTAATTATAAAATTTTAAAAAACAAAGAAAAATCATCTGCGGTTTTCTATTTTCATAAACTAAAAAATTGTTTATCAGCTAAAATCTCAAGCAATAACGCTACAAATGCAGAGCCAAAAACTCCAGACGCTAATACAAATACAACATCATTATCAACTATGCTTTTGAAAATAATATTGGTAATGAAAAACCAATTAACAATAATAATGTTATTAAAAAATATTTTCTTTCATATTCTATTTCTCCAATAAATTTCCACTATTCTTATATTTCTCTAGTGCACGTAATCCTTATTATGATAATTTTTTTGAATTAAACAAAAAAAGTTTCAAAAATTTTATTATTTTCACGTTAATTTTTAATCGGTAATAAATATATTTAAAAATAATAGTGATTTACTTTATTAATAAAGTATTTCCTATAAATTATTTATTTTCCCTCTTTTCTATCGTTTTCTATATAAATATAATAATTATTTTCTTTAGCGTAGTGTCCTCCCCTTACCTTGCAATGTAGTAAAATAATTACGTATGAAAAAGATTGTTGTAGCAGGAGGATGTTTTTGGGGCGTAGAAGCTTATTTTAAACTTATCCCTGGGATTAAAGAAACAAAGGTAGGATACGCGAATTCGATCCGCGAAAATCCAAGTTACGAAGAAGTTTGTAGTGGGGAGACTAACGCAGTGGAAGCAGTTATATTAACGTATAACCCTAAAGTAATAACCTTAGAGAAAATATTACATTACCTTTTCCGGATTATTGATCCGACAAGTTTGAATAAACAAGGGGGCGATCAAGGCACGCAATATCGCACAGGAGTGTATTATTTTGATGAAGGTGAAAAAGCAATAATCGCTAACGCCCTTCTTATGTTACAAAAAGAATATAAAGCCAAAGTTGTGGTAGAAAATAAACCATTACTTAACTTTTATGACGCTGAACTTTATCATCAAGATTATTTAACGAAGAATCCATACGGTTATTGTCACGTTAATCTAAATGATTTAAAACCAGAAGAACGAAAAGTTAATAAACGTAAACTATATAGTGAATTACTTACGAAAGTAGAAGTGTTATTTACTAATGAGTCACATACAATAAGTGTCATGAGTAATTTAAGTGCCCTTATAAAAGAAACCTTTACGAAAGTATCGTGGGTGGGCTTTTATATTGATAACGGAAAGCATTTAATACTTGGGCCTTTTGCTGGTAAAGTAGCGTGCGAAACGATTAACTACAATAGTGGTGTTTGTGGTTACGCTTACCGTCATAAAAAAAGTGTTATTGTCGAAGATGTTAGTCTTTTCCCAGGTCATATTGCGTGTGACGCGCTCACTAATAGTGAACTTGTGCTTCCGGTTTATGATAAAAATAATATCCTTTTTGCAGTATTAGATCTTGATTCGTACGAGTTTGACTATTTTGATAGTGAAGATGAACATTATTTAAAAGTAATATTAAACATGATAAAAAAATATTTAGATAAAGGAGCAATATTATGATTATTGGAACCGTAAAAGAAATTAAAGATAGTGAATATCGGGTTGGCTTAACGCCGAATGCCGTTAATGAATATATATTAAATGGTCACGCCGTTTATGTAGAAAAAGATGCTGGACTTGGCGCGGGCTTTAGTGATGAAGAATATATTAAAGCAGGGGCTAAAGTTTTAAATACGGCGAAAGAAGTATGGGAAAAAGTCGAAATGCTCGTGAAAGTAAAAGAACCATTAGCGAGTGAATATAAATACTTCCGTCCCGGACTTATTATTTATACCTTTCTCCATTTAGCGGCTGATGAAGCATTAACGAAAGCCTTACTTGAAAACAAAGTAACGGGCATTGCTTATGAAACAATAAGTGAAGACGGCAAAACCCTACCATGTCTTCGTCCGATGAGTGAAGCAGCGGGACGCTTAAGTGTTTTAGAAGGGGTTAAATATTTACAAAAGCCTTTTGGCGGCCGCGGGTTATTATTAAGTGGCTTACCGGGCGTTAAAAGAGCAAGAGTGATGATTATCGGTGCCGGAGTTGTCGGCATGAACGCGCTTAAAATGGCAGTAGGGTTAGAAGCCCGGGTTACCATCTTAGATGTTGATTTAAATAAACTCGTCGAAATCGATACGCTTTACGGCAGTAAGGTTACAACGTTATATAGTAGTGAAGCTAATATTCGCGATACGATTAGAACCCAAGATTTAGTCATTGGTGCGGTGCTTATTCCGGGAGCAAAAGCACCCAAACTTATTAAAAGAGAATATTATAAATCAATGCGTAAAGGTAGTGTTATTGTTGATGTCGCGATTGATCAAGGCGGCAGCACCGAAGTAAGTAAACCGACCACTCATTTAAAACCAGTCTTTATTGTTGATGGTATAACCCATTACTGTGTCGCTAATATGCCGGGAGCGGTCGCCTTAACAACGACTGAAGCTTTAAATAACGCGACCTTAAAATATGGATTAAAGATTGCCCGGGGCAAAGATATTGCACTTCAAGAAATAGCGATAAGAAGAGGCATAAATACTTATAACGGCCTCATCACAAATAAAGGAGTCGCGAAAGCTTTTAATATGCCTTATTCACCAATCTTTGATGAACCAGAAGAATAATAATTTTTATTATTTTACGTAATTCTTTTGTTTATTTTAGTTTATAATTAGTCGGGGTTTGCCTCCGTGGTGAAATTGGTAGACGCGTTGGACTCAAAATCCAATAGTAGGGATACTGTGTCGGTTCGAGTCCGACCGGAGGCACCATATTGAAACGTAAGGTTTGATACAATGTCAAACCTTTTTTCCTTGGCTAAAACACGATAATTGGCATAATATCGTATTTTTTTAAGATTTGGGACATTTGATTTTTAGATTTAGGTTAAAAATTGCATAATACACATTTTTACTCGTTAAGGATACATAGAGGGTATTCACTCGTTAATTATTGTTATATGTTTAAGGAAGTTCTACAGAGGATGATGGATTTCTATAAATGCTTCCAATGGACATGTTCAAATAAGGTTGAAGCTAATATTCAAACTATTATGGCTGGGAGATATTTCCTCTGTGGAAGAGATTATTAACACTATTGTATTTGGCAAAAAGACGGTAATCTATATGTTATCATTAAATAAAAAGAAACTGTTGTGGATAGCAACATTAAAGAAGTTGAAAAGAAAAAATAATTAAGACCAAACAAACAAAA
>JBAZCS010000029.1:0-11812 GCA_041654855.1 Bacilli bacterium
GTAGGCTAAATCAACGTCATCTAGCCCTAAAGGGTCGACCCGTAAGTGCGTTAAAGCATCAAGACATAATGCTTTTTCAATAACTTTTTCATTATTAAACGTCGCAAAGTCACGAATACGGCGAAATAAACGGTTGGCGATGCGGGGGGTGCGGCGACTACGTTTTGCAATTTCAACCGCCGCTTCCTCATCAATTGGTAAAGCAAAGACGCGACTCGTGCGTTTAATAATGTTTAAAATATCTTCTTCTTCGTAATAATCGATTTTTTCACTAATACCAAAGCGGGCGCGTAACGGACTACTTAAATCACCCGCTCTTGTTGTTGCCCCCACTAAGGTAAAGGGCGGTAAATCAACTTCTAAATTTTTAACATTACCGTCAATATTAATCATAACTTGCAACTTAAAGTCTTCCATCGCACTATAAAGCACTTCTTCGACGACGCGTGGTAAGCGATGAATTTCATCGATAAAAAGAATGTCGCCTGGTTCTAAGATTGTTAAAATTGCCGCTAAGTCCCCTGCTTTATCAACACTAGGGCCATTAATAACTTTAATATTAGCGTCCATTTCATTGGCGATAATGTGGGCAAGGGTCGTTTTACCAAGTCCAGGCGGGCCAAAGAGTAAAACGTGGTCTAATACTTCGTTGCGCGCTTTCGCGGCACTTATAAAAACATTTAAGTTATGCTTTAAAGCTTTTTGCCCGACGTATTCACTAAGCCTTTGGGGCCTTAATGTTATTTCATCGTTTAATTCGTTATTTAAAATATCACTACTTAATACTCTTTTACTCATCGTCTTAACTCATTAAGCGCTAATTTTAGTAATTCATTGGCGGTTAACGCTTTTAAACTCACTTTCTTTATAACTTTATTAATCTCTGCTTTTTTAAAGCCTAAACTTTGTAAAGCTATTGTTACTTCTTCTTCATAAGGATTAGTTCCTTTTGTAGTATCAGTTTGTAATTTACCTTTTAAGTCGAGGACAATTTGACTTGCCCCTTTTGGACCAACCCCGGGTAATTTCTTTAAATAGCTTAATTCTTCGCTCATGACCGCTTCACTAAAGCGTTTCGGGTTTGTGGCCGTTAAAATGCCTAACGCCGTCTTTGGTCCGATGCCGCTGACGTTAATTAGTTTTAAAAATAAAGCTTTTTCGTCAAGGCTACTAAAACCGATTAAATATTCATCATCTTCGCGAATTACTTGGTATGTATAAATAAAGATTTCATCCCCGATAACTTGTTCACTAAGCGTCGGCACCTTTAGTTCGTAATAGACATTATTAACATTTAAAATAAGGGTAGTAGCATTTTGGTTAACGACAATACCTTTTAATCCATAAATCATACACCGACCATCCTAATAAATAATAATATAACAAGAAAAAGGATGACTGTAATAAGTCCGCTATAAATTGTTAAACTTAATTTATCCTTTTTCATCGTTTAAAGTCCTTGGGGGCAATAATTTTGCGCCGTTTATGTTCACTGATTTTATGAAGATAATTAATACGTTCACTTACTTTTTTACTTACTCTTTTTCCTAAAAGAAAAGCATCAAGTTCGGCATAACTGATACCAAGTTCACTTTCATCACTTTGCCCAAAATAAAGTCCGGCGGACGGTACTTTTTTTAAGATGTTTTGCGTAACGCCAAGGCGGCGGCCAACTTCAAATACTTCGCCTTTCGTTAAACTAGAAATAACGTAGAGATCAACACCCCCGTCACCCCATTTTGTAAAGTAACCAGTGTAAAGTTCAGCCTTGTTATCAGTGCCCAAAACAAGCATATTGTTTGTTTGTCCTAAAGCGTATAAAGTAACCATTCGTAAACGAACTTTAGTATTAATTCTACTAAGGTTATTTAATGTTTGATGGTTTTCAAGATTATTGACTAAAGCATGGTATTCCTCGCTCAAATCGACGTTTAAATAGCGAATATTATTAATTTCACAAAAAGATATAGCGTCCTGAATATCAGCAGGATCACTATCAATATCAATAATGACACATAAAAGATCATCGCCAATCGCTTTTTGCGCTAAAAGGGCGACAACGGCACTATCTAAACCACCACTTAAGCCTAAAATATAGCCATTAAAGCCTTTTACTTTCTGTTTTAAATAACCGTCTAAATATAATAAATATTTATCTAATTCTGGCATGTTCCCTCCTAGCGAAAATATTCAAATTCAAAGTCTACTAAGATTACTGTATCACCATCTTCAATCCCGGCTGCTTCAAGTGCTTGTTCAACCCCGATTTCGCGAAGATAATTTAATAATGAAAGAATCGCTTCTTCACTATTTAATGTATATTTAGCGTAGCGTTCTTCGACTTTTTCCCCAGTGATTTCATAAGTATTACGACTAATCTTTGTAATTTTAAAGTCTTGATCACTACTAGTAGCGGTTAAATCATATTCGCGATACTTCACACTCGTTCCGCTTTGGTCTAATAATTCAATTTCCGGTGCATCTTTTAGAATATAGGCAATTTTATTTAATAATTTATCAATGTCTTTATGTAAAAGACTGCTAAAGCCAATAACTTCTTTATTTTTAAGTTTTTTTGCAAAAGCTTTTATTTTCGCCGCTGTTTCGTCACTTTCATCTTTGCTAACACTAACGATAAACGGGCGATTTTCAAGTCCATAACCGTAATTTTTCACTTCTTCTCGCAATAATTTATATTCAGCGTAATAATCTTCACTATTTTCGCCGTCAATAATAAAAAGTAATACTTTACACCGTTGTGCATGCCGTAAAAAGCGTAAGCCAAGGCCTTTACCTAAATGGGCGCCTTTAATAATACCGGGTAAGTCACTCGCCACAATGGCACTCCCGTCAGGCATTTTAATGACCCCAAGTTCCGGCGTTAGTGTCGTAAACGGATAATTAGCGATTTCCGGTCGGGCATCACTTATAACACTTAAAAGCGTGCTTTTTCCGGCGTTTGGTAAACCAATAAAGCCAACATCAGCTAAAAGCTTAAGTTCCATCGTTAAATCAAACTCTTCGCCTTTGACTCCGTTTTCGGCAATCCGCGGCACGCGATTTAAACTACTTTTAAAAGCCGTGTTGCCGCGTCCACCGCGGCCCCCCTTAGCGATCAAAACGGTTTGATCAACATAACGGAAATCAGCGATTACTTCTTTACTTGGTTCTAAAAAGACGACCGTGCCCACGGGGACATTAACGATTAAGTCTTCACCACTTTTTCCATATTGATTTTTCGGGGCACCACTGCCACCATTATTTGCTTTTATTTTTAAGCCAAAACGAAAATCGGTTAATGTTGATATGTTGTGCGTCGCGCGGAAATAAATCGAACCTCCACGCCCGCCGTTTCCGCCATCTGGTCCCCCTTTAGGGACATATTTTTCGCGGCGAAAACTAACCATTCCGTTACCGCCATTACCGGCTTTGACACTTATTTTTACTTGATCTACAAACATTTATTTATTTTCTTTCACTGATTCTATGATGTAAAATGGCCGTTTTTGCGTTTCATTGAAGGTTTTTGCTAAATATATGGCCATTAAACTTAAATTTAAAAGGATTATCGTCGTTAGGATAATACTTATATTAATAACAAGGAAGAGACCATGGTTAATAAAAGGAATGACTAATACATTGGTTACCTCTAAAATAAAGAGCACTAATTGGGTAAGACTACTTAAAAAGCCCATAATACCAACGAACATCGCAAACTTAAAGACAAAGTTTAATGGTTTCGTTGATGTAATAGTAATCGCATTAATCGCTAAATCAATCATCGACTTCATATTGTAATGCGTATCGCCATGCTCTCTTTTCGGCCGAACAAACGCGACTTCGCCTGTTTTATAACCAACATAAGGCACTTCAACGCGGAAAACACGGTTACTTTCTGGTAATTTAAGCACTTCATCTAAAACGCGGCGACTAATAAGGCGATAATGGCCGACATTTTGCGGAATGCGTACTTTGCCGCTTAAACTATCAATAACTTTATAAAATTTCTTCGCGGTATAACGCTTAATCCATTTATCTTCTTTCCGTGAGGCTCGGCGCGCATTAACGACGTCATAGCCTTGCTCAAACATTTCAAGCATGGGCGCAATAAGTTCGGGTGGATCTTGTAAATCAGCGTCAATGGGAATAATTGCTACTCCTTTTGCGACACTAAGTCCGGCAGCGACTGCCGCTTCATGGCCAAAATTACGACTTAAATTAACAACTTTTAAAAAGCGATATGTTTTTTGAAAATCATAAAGTAATTGTAATGTTTTATCACGGCTTCCATCATTAACCGCTACTACTTCAAACATGTAATCCTTATTTTCACTGATAATTTCCGCAATCTTTTTTAAAAAATGGGGAACCATCGCCTCTTCGTTGTACATCGGGACAACGATGGACACTAATTTTTTAGCCATATGTACCTCTTTTCTAATACATTTTATTATATTTAATAAAAAAAGACCACCGACATAGTTCTTTTTGGTGGTCTTATGTGTTCTTTTTTATTCGACTGGATAAACACTTACGCGTTTACGACTTTTGCCTAACCGTTCAAAGCGGACGATTCCCGCAGCGGTAGCAAAGATTGTGTCATCACTGCCGCGCATCGCGTTCATTCCTGGGTAAATTCTTGTCCCCCGTTGACGATATAAAATAGCTCCGGCTTTCGCAAATTGACCATCGGCCCGTTTTGCGCCTAAACGCCGACCAGCGGAGTCACGACCGTTACGGGTCGAGCCAACACCTTTTTTACTGGCAAAGAACTGTAAATTCAATATAAATTTCATAGTTTTCATTTCCTTTCTTCTCGGATTTTAATGTAGTCACCATAACTTTCAGCAATTGTTTTTAAACTTGTTATTAAGACTTCAAGGACGATTTTGTTTTTGTGACTTGGGCGATAAAGCGGAGTGATTTCCGTTAAGCCTTTTTCTTCATTAAGTTTGATTTTAAAGGCTCTTTCTACTTCTTCAAGACTGTTTAAGGTCCCAAAGACAACACTGCTTACTCCAGCGCACACAAGATCATGACCATATTCGCCACTATTCGCGTGACCACTAATCTTGATATTTAAGATTTCATCATCACTTTGCATAATAACAACTTTAATCATAATTAACCCTTAATTTCAACAACTTCAAGGGCGGTGTATGGTTGACGGTGCCCGAGCATCCGTTTGACGTTTGTTTTCGCTTTATAAGTGAAAACTTTTAATTTGCGACCTTTTCCTTGTTTTAAAACTTTAGCAGTGACGGTTGCCCCTTTAACATAAGGAACACCGACTTTGGCTTTTTTACCACCAACGAGTAAGACTTTATCAAAGACAAAGTTTTCTCCTTCGGCAACATCAAGCTTTTCAACATAGATTACTTCGCCGGCAGCGACTTTAATTTGTTTGCCACCTGTTTCAATAATTGCGTACATGAATTAACCTCCTTCTCTATATTCACTTGGACTCGCTATGATGGTAGAGACAAAACTCTTTTATAAACCATTTCTAGGCGGTTAAAGCTCGTGAGGCTATAACGTTAATAAAATACCATAAACCCATTAGTTTGGCAAGACTTTTATTATATAAAAGGAATAATAACGGAAATGAGTAGCAATCATAAGCCAAGGAAAGGAAACTATAAAAGTTGAAATTCGCTAAATTTAGGCGTATCTTTATACAAAAAACTACTAATTAAATACTATATTACGACTTATGATGACTTCTAAGCGAATAATGGCTGTTTACCCCGATTATAATATGATCGTAAAGATAGACGCCAAACTTTGCACTTTCCGCCGCTAATTGTTTCGTTGTATTAAGATCATTTTGGCTCGGTTTAACAATGCCGCTTGGGTGATTATGAACTAAAACATAACGTTCAGCGTTCATAATTAAGAGCTCTCTAATCACTTCTTTAACGTCTAACATGAACCCTTTTTCGTTGCCAATATATAACTGTTTTTCACTAATAATCATGTTGCGACGGTTTAAGCCAACGACAAATAATGTCTCTTTTTGCAATCTACCAATACGCTTTTGATAGTTATAAACAAGCCGTGATTCATCATATTTTAAATGGTCGCCATTGTCTTCATAACTTACAAGGCGGCGATTAAGTTCACTAACGGCTAAGATTTTTAACGCTTTCGCCTTGCCAATACCTGGCATTATTAATAGTTTCGGATCACTTATTTTATAAATGTTTGATAGTGAAAAGTGCCGGTCTAATAGTTTTTGTGCTAAATAGAGGGCACTTTCCCCTTTTTTACCTTGGCCGATAATAAGGGCTAAGAGTTCTTGTTCTGATAGTGTATTAATGCCGTAATATAAGGCTTTTTCACGTGGTCTAGCTAAAAGTGGTAAGTCTTTTATTTTATTACCGCCACTCAAATTTAAAACCTCCCGGTATTTGCGTTGAGCCGGACTTTGAAGTAAAAAGTTTATAAACAACAACGGTAATAATCGCAATTACTAAAACCGCCATAATCGCCGTTAAAGTAACTGGTTCGCCCCCTTTAATGTTTTGTAGAGCGTAGTTTGATAATGTTTCGTACATAATTATTTCCTCCTACTCATAAGTAAAAGGAAATTAACTATTTTATCGCAATGATTTTAGTTTTTCGCGCGCAATCGTTAAACTTTCCGCGTAATGTTTCGCCTTTTCTTCTTCTAAAGCGACTTTACTAGGCGGTGCTTTTTGTAAAAATCCAGGGTTACTAAGCATTTTCGTACTCCGTTCGATTTCTTTTTCTAGCGTTTTTATTTCCGCTTCTAGTTTTTCAATAAGCGCTTTTGTGTCAATTTCAATTTCCAGTCCAAACTTCCCGTCTGGTAAGTTAACAAGCGGTAAAGTATGGGGAATAGTGTCTTCTTTAAATTCTTTAATAAAGCCTAGGCGCCGTAAAATATCAAAATAAGGACTAAAGTCAAAGTTAGGCTCATTAATATAAAGATTCATCTTCGCATTCGGAGCGAGCCCGTTAGTTGCTTTAAAGTTACGGATTTCGCGAATTAAATCAATAATAACCCCGACTTCATGGTTATATTTTGAAAAACGAGTTTTATTGATTTTGGGGTAAGAAGCAAGCATAATTGATTCTTTAGACTCCGGTAATGATAAATAAATCTCTTCACTAATAAAGGGGGAATAAGGATAAATCATCATTAAAATACCGTGTAAAGTATGATACATAACGTTATAAGTATTTGTATGGTCTTCCGCTTTACTTAAGGCGACTTTTACCATTTCTAAATAGTTCGAACAATAATCGTCATACACAAAGTTATATAAATAAGTGCTAGCGAGTCCTAATTCATATTTATCCATTAAAGTCGTCACTTTTTTTACCGTTTCATGATAACGATGGATGATAAAACTATCAAGCGGACTTAATTTTTTAAAGTTAATAGCCCCTGGTTTATAACCAGCGGGTAAATTCATTAAAATAAAGCGCGCTGCGTTCCATATTTTATTTAAATAATTAACACTGCTTTGGAGTTTTGTCTCACTAAAGCGCCCATCTTGGCCTGGTGTACTTGCGGTGGCAAGGAAATAGCGTAAACTATCAACCCCATATTTATCGATGACTTCAATCGGATCAATGCCGTTTCCTAGTGATTTTGACATTTTCCGCCCTTGTTCGTCGCGGATTAAGCCGTGAATGACGACATCATTAAACGGTTTTTTACCAGTCATTTCTTTACTCATAAAGATCATGCGCGACACCCAAAAGAAAATAATGTCATATCCCGTAACCATAACATCAGTCGGGAAATAACGTTCATAGAGTGCGCCTTTATCGCTTGGCCAGCCAAAAGTTGAAAATGGCCATAAGGCACTTGAAAACCACGTATCTAAGACGTCTTTATCTTGTTCATAGTTTTCAATATCTTGCGGCGGCGTTTCACTAACGACGACCGCTCCCGTTTCTTTATGATAATAAGCGGGAATACGGTGGCCCCACCATATTTGGCGACTAACACACCAGTCTTCGGCTATTTCCATCCAGTTTAAATATGTTTTATTAAAGCGCTTGGGGAAGAAATTAATGGGGTCATCACTATTTTGATCAGTAATACTTTGTGTCGCGAATTGATGCATCTTTAAAAACCATTGCCGCGATAAGTATGGTTCAATAATGGCGTCACTGCGTTCACTATGCCCGACACTATGGGTAATTTCTTCAATTTTAATAAGCAAATCAAGCTGCTCCATCTTTTCGACGAGTAATTTCCGCGCTTTAAAGCGGTCAAGACCGTTAAATTCGCCGCCCCTTTCATTTAAGGTGCCGTTTTTATTAATACAAATTGGCCGTTCTAAGTTATGCCGTTCACCAATATGAAAGTCATTCGCGTCATGAGCGGGTGTACATTTCATAACGCCCGTGCCAAACCCTAATTCAACGTAAGAATCAGCGATCAGCGGTATTTTTTCACCATTTACGGGATTTATAAACATTTTGCCTAAATATTTCGTGTATCGCTTATCTTTGGGGTTAATAACGAGGGCAACGTCGGCAAACATTGTTTCCGGACGCGTTGTGGCGACACTTAAATAAAAATCACTATCTTCTAAAAAATATTTAAAATAATAAAAATTACCGCGCACTTCTTTATGAATAACTTCAATATTACTAAGCGCCGTTTCAAAAACGGGGTCCCAGTTAATAATTCGTTCGCCAAGATAGAGATAGCCGCGTTTATAAAGTTCGACAAATGTAAAGGTTACTGCTTTACTTAAACCTTCGTCAAGAGTGAAGCGTTCATGGTCATAATTAACCATAATGCCAAGTTTCCCCCATTGTTTACGAATTGTTTCCGCGTATTCTTCTTTCCACTTCCACGCTTCTTTTAAAAACCCTTCTCGCCCTAAATCATAACGAGAAATACCGTTTTTACGTAATCTTTCTTCAATTTTAGCTTGGGTGGCAATGCCTGCGTGATCCATCCCTGGCATATAAAAAACATCATAGCCTTGCGCTTTTTTATAACGGGCGATAATGTCTTGGAACGTATTGTCCCAGGCGTGCCCAAGATGGAGTTGTCCGGTGACGTTTGGGGGTGGAATAACTAAACTAAATTTTGGTTTATTTAAATCACCACTTTTAAAATAACCGCGCGCCTTCCAATTTTCATAGCGCCCTTTTTCCACTGCATGATGATTATAATGTGTATCTAATTTTTTCATACTTCCCCCTTTTAATAAAAAAGTCCTTCATAAAGGACGAATTTTTTCCGTGGTACCACCTTATTTCGTTAATAATAACGCACTCTTTCGTCAAGTAACGCTGACAAGACGGATATTTTTTCCTTGTTACGACCCGTATATTCCGCTCTCTTCTTTTCCACCTACCAAGAAGTCTCTATAAGAGTCTTTTATATACTCCTTAACAAATATCACCTAATTTTACATAAATTACTGGCGCTTAGCAACTAATTTTCTTTAATTACCGCTTCAATATGTTTTTGTAACGCCCCAATATTTTCTTTTTTGAGGCTACTTGTGAAAAATGGTTTACTTTGCGCGTCAATAAAGTGCGTTTCATAAAGCTTCATTGCTTTGGCCTTTAAACTTTGGTTTAGTTTATCAGCCTTCGTAAAAATAACAGTAACCTTTAAATTTTTAGCGCGCACGAAGTTTAAAAACATTTCGTCATCTGCGCTTAAATCACGCCGGGCATCGAGTAATAAATAAATTTGTTTTAACGCTTTATTATCATCAAAATAGTCATTCATCATGCGTTCGAAAAAAGACCCCAAAGTTTTTCCGCCTTTAGCATATCCATAACCTGGAGCGTCGACTAAATAAAAGCTTGAATCAACCATAAAGTAATTTAAAAGCTTCGTATAACCAGGCTTTTTTGAAACATAGGCAAAGTTTTTACGGTTGATTAAGGCGTTAATAAGACTACTTTTACCGACGTTTGAGCGACCAATAAAAATGACTTCCGGGAGGGGTTTGACCCTCCCATCATTTTTCGTTTGAAAGCTTTGCACAAAAGTCGTGTTATTAAAATTCATAAGCGTCCTTAAGCAGCGAGTGGTTCTTCCTCTTTTGGTAATAAGGCAATCGCCACTGCTTCATCAATCGTTTTAATTGGCACAAGTTTAATTTTTTCTTGTACTTCTTGTGGAATTTCTT
The DNA here is from genome assembly GCA_041654855.1 of Bacilli bacterium. GTDB lineage: Bacteria > Bacillota_I > Bacilli_A > RFN20 > CAG-826 > UBA1361. The sequence goes on from JBAZCS010000029.1 coordinate 10,143, forward strand.
CTAAGTCAATTACATTTTCTTCAGGGAATAAGACCGTTTCAATGCCGGCTCTAATACACCCTAAGACTTTTTCATAAAGGCCACCAATTGCTAAGACACGGCCCGTTAAAGTAACTTCACCGGTCATCGCGACATTAGGGTTAATTTTGCGATTCGTTAAGGCACTAATAATGCCAATCGTCATCGCCACCCCAGCGCTATTGCCATCTTTGCTACTTGCTTGCGGGAAGTGCACGTTTAAATCCGTGTTCATAAAGACATCAGGATCGACACCGTATTTAACAGCGTAACTCCGGACGTGACTCGCAGCGATTTCTCCGCTTTCCTTGAGCATTTTTTCAAGGTTTCCCGTGACGTTAACGACGCCTTTACCTTTAAAGGTTGTAACTTCTACTTTCATAATGTCACCAATATTACCAGCGACACTAATGCCGGTGACAACACCGACAATTGGCGCTTTTTCTTTTGTTGTAAAGAAGTTACGGGGGCGACCTAAATGTTTTTTAACTTCGTCAGGGGTAATCGTAAAATTACTTTCAACATCGGTTAATGTTTCAACACTTAACTTCCGTAAAATTGCACTGATTTTTTGGTCAAGCATCCGTACCCCGGCTTCCCACGTATAGCCCCCGATAATGAAGCGTAAGCCTTCATCGGTAAACTCAATGTCATAACCCTTTAAACCATGACTTTCAATGCCTAAAGGAATTAAGTGACGCTTAGCGATTTGCACTTTTTCTTCTTCGGTATACCCTTTAAGTTCAATCATTTCCATGCGGTCGCGTAAAGGACGTGGGATGTCCCAATAGTAGTTTGCGGTCGCAATGAAGACGACTTTACTTAAATCATATGGTTCATCAATGTAATGGTCGATAAAACCTTTATTTTGTTCGGGGTCTAAGATTTCAAGGAGGGCACTGCTCGGGTCCCCTCTTGTGCCACTACGCCCTAGTTTATCAACTTCGTCAAGGACAAAGATGGGATTAATAGTGCCGGCTTTACGCATCGACGACATAATAATACCGGGCTGTGAACCAACATATGTTCTTAAAAAGCCCCGTAATTTACTTTCGTCATCAATACCGCCTAAACTTGCTTTAACAAGCTTGCGGCCCATCGCGGTGGCAATACTTAAGGCGAGACTTGTTTTCCCGGTACCTGGCGGGCCATAGAAACATAAAACCGTCGCTTTATTTTCTTTCGCGAGCCGTTTTACCGCCATAAATTCAACAATTCGTTTCTTTGGCTCTTCAAGGCCGTAATGATCATTATCTAAAACTTTTCGCACATTGATTAAATCAAGGTTGTCGATTGTTTCTTGATCATATGGTAATTTCATGAGCCAATCAAGATATTCAATAATGCGCGAGCGTTCCGCCATTTCACTGCGGCTCATCTTTTTTACTTCTTTTTTAATGCGACTTACGAAGTTTTTGGGGAAATAACGTGTTTTAAGCCGTTCTAAAATTTCGTCTCCCGTATCAAACTCTTCGTCATCGTCTTCTTCATCTTCTTCACCTTCGGGTAAATCGATTGCTTTGGCGCCACTACTTGCTTCATCAACATTTTGCGCGCGATTACGGACGATTTGGCTAATGGTGCCAACGGCATCATTTGTTTCATCGTTTTTTAATAATTTAATGAGGCGATCAATTTGTTTTTCAAGACTT
>JBAZCS010000030.1:0-10074 GCA_041654855.1 Bacilli bacterium
ACGATATTGGTCTTTATAAAGCCCTGTTAAATAGTTAATATATTCATGGCTATAAAAACTTGTTGGTATCGTAATAAGTTCTTTTTCTAATTCTAAAGCATTAGCAAGCGGGGAAACGTCATTTTTTTCATTATTTGCAATATAAGAATAGCTTAATGTTAAGTTTCTAAGATTTGTTAAAGCTTTTACCATCTGTCTTTCATTTATTAACGCCTCTTTATCAACCGGTAACATCCCAAGTTCTTTTATTTCTTCGGCAGTTAATAAGCGTGAACCACGTGGCACGACCGGAGCTGTAGTTTGCGAGAAATCAAGAGAGAAGTAGTGCTTATCTGCAAAGTCATATTGCGGTAACTCATTAACAATCTTAATTCCGTCATTTACCGTAACACTAAAATTCGTCTTTTGTAAAACACTTTTAATATATTCAATGTGAAACTTAGCTGGTAACTTATTAAAATCAATTGTCGAAAAAGCATTGTAGAAACTTATAAGCACTGGTGATAAGTCTTCTTTATCACTTCCTTCAAGTAATTCACTAATAGTGATTTCCTTCTGCTCAAGTGATTGAACAATACTTTTAACTTCCGGAAAAGAAAGGAGTGGTTTGCCTTCATTTTGAAAGACGATATTAAATTGTGGTGCTAAGGCAAAAAGTAAGTTTAAATAATTAGTTTGTGGCCGCAAAACAATGATATTTCGTGCTAAAACGCCATTATTAAGTAAAGCAGCAATACTATTTAAAACATAATACACTTCCTCAACGTCACTTTTAAAAGCATAAAGTTTCGGTATATAGTTATAATCTTTTGTAAAATAGGTAATATTAACATTTGCGGTTAGAAGTAATTCATTAAGTAACGAGTGATCACGTAAATAATCAAGTATTAACACATCTTTAATTGCAAAAGCAAAAGAAGCATACTCATCAACTGTAATATACCCGTCACTTATAAGTTGTCGACGAATAGTGGATAGCTCACTTGTTTTCTTATTAAAAGAAGTCGTATGTGGAAAGATTAAGTTTTCTTGAATAATTTTTGCATGTTCTAAATTAAAGTCATATTTAGCGATTAATTCAATCAAGATTTCCTCATCAAGCTTGCCTAAAAACATGGCAATTACTTCATTAACGGTCACTACCTTAATTTTTAGCCAGGGAAACTCATTCCGCAATTTTAAAACTTCATTCTTAGTAGCGTAATCACAAATAAGATAATCATATCTTTCTAATAATTTAACGAAATCTTTCATATTTTTAATTATAGCAAAAATAGTGCCGTTTGAAGGCACTATTGTTAGGGAAATAAATAATTATTTATTCTTCAGCGTCACTACTAAAAGTTAAGATCGCGGCGACAGCTTTTTGCCAACCACTATATTTACGATTACGCAATTCTTCATCCATCTTAGGCGTATAAGTCCTTGCGTATTCATGAATACGTGTAATGGCCTTAATCGAAGAGAAGAAGCCTGTGTATAATCCTGCTAAATAGCAAACACCAAGACTTGTCGTTTCGTAAATCTTAGGAACACGGATACTAGTGTTTAATATATCAGCCTGAAATTGCATTAAATAGTTATTAACGGAAGCTCCCCCATCAACGCTTAAGACTTTAAGATTTTGTTTTGATTCTTTAATCATGACATCAAAGACATCACGTGATTGATAGGCAATAGCTTCAAGGGTCGCTCTTGTTATTTCAAGGTCACTAACTTCGCGGGTTAAACCAAAGATTGCGCCCCGCGCTTTATCATCCCAATACGGCGTACCTAGACCTACGAAAGCCGGTACAAAGTAAACATTATCATTTTGTTGCGCAGTAAACGCTGCATTTTCCGTCTCTTTTGCGTCTTTAAAGAGTTTTAATTCATCACGTAACCATTGCACAGCGGCCCCACCAACAAAAACACTACCTTCTAAAGCATATGTTACATTGTCGCCAATTTTCCAAGCGATAGTTGTAAGTAATCCGTTTTCCGATAACTGCGGTTGATCCCCAATATTCATAAGCATAAAGCAACCTGTGCCATATGTATTCTTAGCGTCACCCGGTTTTAAACACATTTGCCCAAATAAAGCGGCTTGTTGGTCTCCAGCTACTCCGGTTATTTTCATATGGTTATGAAAGAAAGTTGTTTCGCCAAAAAAATCTGAACTCGCTAGTACTTTAGGGAGCATACTTCTTGGGATATTAAATATCTTTAATAATTCGTCATCATAATCTAAAGTATTAATGTTATATAACATTGTTCTGGAAGCATTTGTGACATCAGTAAAATGATTAGTCTCATTTGTTAATTTATAAATAATCCACGTATCAACCGTGCCAAAAAGCAGTTCTCCGCGTTCTGCTCGTTCTTGTCCATTTTCTAAATGATCTAAAATATAACGGATCTTACTCGCACTAAAATAAGGATTAATTAGAAGTCCAGTTTTTTCATGAATTAAGTCTTTATATTCACTAAGTTCATTACAAATATGGGCACTTTGTCGGCTTTGCCATACAATAGCAGGCGCCACGGGCATGCCTGTATTTTTGTCCCATACAATCGTTGTTTCGCGTTGGTTCGTAATACCAATGGAATCAATGTTTGCAAAAGAAACATTTGCTTTAATTAACACTTGGTTAATAACACTTAAAACACTAAGCCATAATTCAATCGCATCTTGTTCGACGTATCCTGGTTTTGGGTAATAACATTTTACTTCTTCTTGGGCAATAAACGAAATATCAGCGTTTTTATCAAAAAGCATCGCCCGGGTCGAAGTAGTGCCTTGATCAATAGTTAAAACATATTTTTCCATTAGAAAGTAATATCCTTTACTTCTTTGGGAATTTCAATTGATAAATTAATCGCCCCATCTTCCGTAATTAAAATATTATCTTCAACGCGAATCCCAATGCCGTGTTTTGCAAAGTAGAGTCCTGGTTCAACCGTAATAACATTACCTTTTTCAAGCGGTAAGCTTCGTTCACCTGGGTCATGGGTATCAAGGCCAAGATGATGCGAAACCCCGTGATAATAATATTGGGTAATAGCTTCATCTTTAGTCATGAGTTTAGCGGCTAAGAGTTCCTTTGTTAAATATTCTTTCGTGAATTCTTGTAAATCGAACAGTGTTTTGCCAGGTTTTGCGTAGGCAATGACGGCTTTATTCGCTCCTAAAACAATTTCATACAGTTTCTTTTGGAGTTCACTAAATTTGCCGTTTATCGGAACAGTACGTGAAATATCAGCCGTATACATATTGTTATGACCACCTAAGTCAAGTAATAATAAATCACCGTCTTTAAGTTTCGCGTCTAAATGTGGATAATGTAAAATTACCCCGTTTTCGCCACTCGCGGCAATTGTATTAAAGCCTAATTGACCGTGATGTTTTTTAATTCCGTATTCAAATATAGCGGCAATTTCATATTCGTACATACCACTTTTAATATGACTAATCGCATCTTTTAAAGCCGCAGCGGTTAAATGGATACTATCTTTAATAAGACTAACTTCATAATCGTCTTTGACCATTCGCATTCTTACAATGTGGTTATAAATATTTTTAACCGTGTATTCATGCTGCGCACTGAGTAAAAGCCCATATTTTTTCGTTTCTTTACCCGTGTTAGTTAAAATACCATCTTCAAGGTCCAGATATACGATTTTTATAGCATCACTAAAGCTTTTAACATATTCATCATATTCGTTTGTAACTTTATGATTTTTCACGCCACTTATCTTAATTACTTCATCTTTAGTGTAACGTCTCCCCGTCCACACGGCTTGAAGTGGATCATAATCAAGGGTAAAGATTGTTTCCTTAACAGCACCATTAACTTTCGTAATAAGTAAAATCGACTGTTCTTGATTAATACCTGTTAAATAGTAGAAGTTGCGATTTACTTCAAAATCAAAAACACTATCCGCACTTTTTTTAATTTCTTTACCACTGAAAAGTATGAGTGCGCTGTTGTCTTCTAGTTTTTCAATTAGTCGGGTGCGCCGACCTTTAAAATCATGCATATTTAGCCTCCTAATATAATTCCTTTGCGATCATTTCAATAATTTCATGATGAACTAATTCTATTTTTCCTTCATCCGCTAGTTTTGCATTTTTTGGTACAAAAGGAATTGCTCCTAAAACCTTAAGATGAAAGACATTTTGTATTTGATCATAGTCAACTTCGCCAAACATATGATAATGATCATCAGAATCTGGAATTTCAAAATGACTCATGTTTATAACAACACCAAGAACATCAACACTTAACTGTTCCGCCATTTTATTTGTTTTTTGCACCATCGTGCTGACCATTTGTTGAGTAGTAGTGACTAAAATAATGCCATCAATGGGGATTTGTTGAAAACTACTTAACGCAACATCACTCGTTCCCGGTGGGAAATCAATTAATAAATAATCGAGTTCACCCCAATTAACCGTTGTATAAAATTGTGTCACTAAGTCACCAATTAAAGGACCACGCCACATAATGGGGTCTTCACCGTCACTTAGTAAAAGGGCAGATGAAATAATTTTAATACCCGTTTTACTAACAGCGGGAAAAATCTTTTCTTCATCACCGTAGACGCCTTCTTTAATCCCAAACATATGCGGAATTGAAGGACCAGTAATGTCCGCATCCAAAATACCAACACTAAAGCCCATTTTATTAAGTTCAACCGCTATATTACTAGTGACAAAACTTTTTCCAACGCCGCCTTTACCGGATACAATACCATAAATACGCCGAATTTTACTAAACTTATTCACCGCTTTTTCACTCATTATTTTCCTCCTTGAGTAACACTGACTCTTCTTTACTCTTAATATTATAAATGCTTTCAAAGGCATCCGCATTGCTTTTACTAACACTTACAGTAATAACTACATCAATATCAGAAAAGTCACTATCTATTACTTCATTGCCACTTGTTTCTAAGTAGTGAATTACTCGGTCATAATCACGAATAGGGACAATAATTTCATAGCGAAATGCTGGTATTTCGATTAATTTCTCAGCAAGGCTTATCACCTTTGTGCCCGTTTCGACATAAGTGCGAAGTAAGCGTCCGGCCCCTAGTTTTTTACCGCCAAAATAACGAACGACAATAAGCAGCGTATTATTAAAATCGTTAGTCTTTAATAAATTTAATAGTGGTAACCCCGCAGTATTTTGCGGTTCCCCATCATCATTAGCTCTTTCAACATTACCAAAGCGATATGCATAAGTGTAATGGCGGGCGTCTTTAAAGGTCTTTTTTGCTTCATTAAAATAGAAATCAAAGTCACTTTCATTATTTAGCGGACACAATAGGCCAATAAAGCGTGACTTCTCGACAATAAGTTCACTGACATACATTTCACTAATGACATAACCCATAAATTAATTGTATCAAGAAGTAAGAAAAACGCTTTACTATATAAGTAATATTTAGTTTGCTATAATCTATTTATGGATCAAAATGACATTTATAAAGAACAAAGTAAAATTGAAGACAATCCCGAGCTTATTGTAGAGAATGAAGTTACTAGCGTTACCCCTTTAATTGATGAAGGGCCACCGGCTAGAGCAAGAGCACTTTATCACTATTTTATTATTATTTTCGGCGTAATCGCCATGTCTTTATTTGCGTTTTTAACCGACGCTATTTTAAAAGCATTTAATGTAACACCTGCGACCAATAATATTTTGTACGCTAGTTTATCAAACTTTTTAATTTATAGTATTTTATTTGCCTTTTTAATCTTACTACTATTTTTATTTAAATTACTAAAGCCGATTGCATTACAGTTTACGAAACTAAAACCATATGTGTACGGCTTATTTTATGGCTTTATTATTATTTTAGTGTCGGTGTCTTATAATTTATTAACTAGTTTAATCTTTCCGGATACGACAAGTAATATCAACCAATCTTCGATTGAATTAATTATTAATAATTATCCCTTTACTTCTTTTATTTGGATTGTCTTAATTGGTCCAGTTATTGAAGAAATATTATATCGGCTTGGCCTATTTGAAGGTTTAAGACAAAAAAATCGCATCTTAGCCTACGTTGTCTCGGGTATGATTTTTGGCTTTATTCACTTTAATATCCCGCTTGACGCGGAAGGAAAAGTAATTACCGCGCAGTTAATTAATGAATTTATTAATATTCCGGGTTACATCATTAGCGGACTATTATTTGCCTATACTTATGAAAAGATTGGTTTTGCTGGCAGTAGTGTCGCCCATATTAGTAATAACTTATTAAGTTATATTTTGACAATTATTAGGATTTATGCCGGAGAATAAACATTTAGTGCTATCAAGCTTTTTCTTAAAAATCATTGCCATGGTCGCAGTTTTAAGTGATCACATTGCTTTTGTGTTTGTTTCCCCCTCTTTATTTACCTATGACTTAATGCGAATTATTGGCCGTCTAGCGTTTATTCTTTTTGCGTTTTTTGTAAGCGAAGGCATTGTTAAAACGCGTAATTATGACCGTTATTTATTAAGACTTTTCATTATGTATTTAGTAATGCAGGCATTAAGTATTGTTGCTTTTAGTTATGACTCTTCTTTTGCTTATCCCAATGTGTTTGCGACGCTTTTAGCCGGCGCATCTTTTTTAACTTACTTTGAAACTAAAAGGTGGAAAAGAGTGTATTATCTTGTCCCCTTTATTGCGGTAATGATAATTAATTATTTATTTTACTATCAAAAAATGAATTATTTAGAAATATACACGGGTGATTATGCTTTCTACGGTTTAGCGTTAATTATTGCTTTTTATATCGGGCGAAAGATTGCGCTATATTTATATGCGCATTATATTCCCGCGCCAAATGAAGATAGCGAAAATAAAAGCAATGAACAAAACTTACAAAAACAGTTTGTTTTAAACGTTGCCAGTAGCGTTTCCCTTTTATTCATTACGTTCATTTGGTATATTTTAAGCGTATTTAGTAAGAGTTCGACGAACATGGCGCTACAAAGTTATGGCCTCATTACGATCTTCTTATTATTACTTTATAACGGTAAGCTTGGCTATAACCAAAAACCGTTCCGCATTATTTATTATTTGTTCTTCCCCGTTCACTTAATAATTATTGCCCTTATATCAATACTTATATAGGAGAAAAAAGATGATTGTTTATTTAGAAAATGCCCTCGACTTCCAAGAAATTATTACGAAAGACCACGTTCTTGTCGACTTTTACGCTGATTGGTGTGGTCCATGCCGCATGCTTAGTCCAGTCCTCGAAGAAGTTGACAAAGAGCGGCCAAACCTGACGATTTTAAAAGTTGATGTTGATAATTTTGGCGAACTTGCAACCCAATTTGGTATTCGCAGCATCCCCACATTAATCCTTTTCAAAAATGGGAACAAAGTTGGTGAACGTAAAGGATATGTCGCTAAAACCCCACTTTTAAACTTCGTTGACGGCAAGTAAAAAAATTAATTTTATGAGAAAAACTATCTTTTTTTGGTGGTTTTTTTATTTTATGAGTATAATTTATTTATGAATAAACTAATATTTGATCCCCTAGAAGAGTTTCGCGATCGATTTAAAAGCTTACACAACGAAAATGTAATAAACTTTTTTAACAATTTAGTGAAACAAAGCGGGGTTGATCTCGCCCTCAATGATTTAACAATTAAAGAAATTAATACGCTTAATGCCAAAATTGCCAATGAAGAAAAAAAATTTAAAAGAGCGTGGGGCTGGCGTCGCTTTTTTATTTTCTTAATAATTGCGCTTTTTGTGCTCACTGGGGTTTTTATATATCAGGCAACTTTAAATGGCCCCGAATTAACGCCCGCTTTAGCGATTACTTTATCAGTGGTATCGCTTGGACTTGCAATTGCCCTTATCGTTATCAATATTAAAGTATATCGTCCGCGCATTAAAAACGCTGAGCAAGAGTTAAAAAACTTAACAAACAAACGTGATGCGAAAATTGATGAAGCGTGGTCACAGATGAATCCGCTTAATGCCCTTTTTGATTCATCAATGACTCCAATGCTCGTCGAGAAAACAATTCCTTTATTAACAATGGACCCTGTTTTTGATTCGCGCCGTTTTGATTATTTAAATCGAAAATATGGTTTAAGTGCTGAACTTGATGTTGATAGTTCAGCGTTGTTCGTCCAAAGTGGCGAAATACAAGGTAATCCCTTTTTACTTTCGCGCGCACTTAATACTTATATGGGAACGAAGACGTACACTGGTTCGATCACCGTTAGTTATACGGTAACGGTCTACGTTAATAATAAAGCGCAAACCCAAGTCCGAACGGAAACTTTAACCGCCTCGGTTACAAAACCGTGTCCTTATTACTACAATGACACTGTCATTATTTATGGTAATGAAGCCGCACCTAATCTTTCCTTTAGTCGTTATCCGCAACTTCCGCTTGATTGGACGCCAAAAAGTTTAAACGCGTTTGTGAAAAAAGAAGAAAAACAAATGAAAAAGCTTACCGAACAAGCGCTTAAGAAAGGTCACCAATTTACACCGATGGGTAATAGTGAGTTTGAAGCCCTCTTTAATGCTTATAACCGCACTAATGAACTTGAATTCCGTTTATTATTCACGGCTTTAGGCCAATCAGAAATTACTGATCTTATCAAAGATAAAAAGGTCGGATTTGGGGATGACTTTGAATTCCATAAAACAAAGAACTTAAATTTAATCCGTTCGCGCCATTCCCAAGCCTTTGATTATAGCGGTGATCCGCGTAACTATTATCATTATAATAATAAAGAAATCGCGAAACGCTTTATTACATATAATAATGACTTTATTCGTTATTTCTATTTTAATTTAGCGCCAATCTTAGCCGTGCCCCTTTATCAACAACATAAACCGCAAGAATTTATTTACGCGCAAGATTATAAATCGCATCTTTCATTTTATGAACACGAAGCAGCAGCCAACCAATTTCCAAGTGACGCTTTAAGTCACCCCGAAAGTAATACAAAAAACATCTTAAAAACGAAAGTATTAAATAAGGGAAAAGACTTTGATGTCGTTGGCGTCACAAGTTACGGTTATAAAACAATCAATCGTACAACAATGGTTCCAAAAAGAGCACGTAACGGTAGTGTTCATCAAGTTCCGGTCCATTGGGTTGAATATATTCCTGTCGAACATGAATCAGTCATTAACGTTAAAGTATTAAATGAAGAAGCAGAAAATAAAGTAACGCACGGTGGTATTTTAGGGCAAATTGAAGAATACCTTAGTAAATATAGTAAAAATAGTCCGGTTACGAGTCGCCGTGTCTTAGCGTTTATCATGCATGAAACGTTTAAAGCTGACGATAATGAATATTTAGATAAAATTATTAAAGGAAAATAACCATTTGTAGTATAATAAACGAAAGGAGAAATTTAATACTATGGGAAATGAATTAGATGAATTAACTGGTCCAGTTAATGAACAAGGACAAGACATCAATGTTATTAACAAACAACTAAAGGTGAAAGTAGGATGGGGTTCAACCCTCTTTGAAGTCATTTTATGGCTCTTCATTATTCCCGGACTCATTTTCTTATTTATGAAAATTAAAGCCCGCAAACACTTTCAACAATTACAACAAAGGATTCAACATCACGCAAGTCAAATCGATAACTATTTAGAACAACGGGTCATTATTTTAAATAACGTCGTTGGTTTAGTTAATCGTGCCGTCACGCTTGATAAAGATACCTTTACAACAATTGCCGCTTATCGTAGCGGTGTTAATAACGATGAAGGTCGTAACGAAGTTGCCGGCCAAGCCGGGGATGTCACCAATCGCCTTAACGTAGCGTTTGAAAATTATCCCGAGCTTAAAGCCCACCAAGCGATTCAAGATGCGATGCAACAAAATAGTTACTTACAACGTGAAATTACCGCAGCCCGTGAACTTTACAATGATGTCGTAAATGTTTGGAACGCTGACGTCTTCGCGTGGCCTACGAAAATGATTGTCGCCGCTAAAGCTGGTTATACGACAAGAATTCCGTTTACTGCTTCTGCTGAAACTAAAGCCCAAGCAAGACAAACATTCTTCTAAAAAAGTTACAAAAAAAGAAATAAAAAAG
>JBAZCS010000031.1:0-9301 GCA_041654855.1 Bacilli bacterium
TATTTGTGATTATTACTTATTTACGGATATAAAGGACACCAATTGTTCCTTCACCACAGTGACTTGAGATGACTGCACCAGCGTTTGTAACGATAATGTTTTCACGATCGACAAACTTCGTTAAACGTTCAATACAATAATCAACACGTGTCCCACCATGACTATGGGTAATCATAACGTGTGGGCTTTCTAATCCAGCGGTAATTTCTTTTTCTGCGACATCAAGCATGACATCAAGAGCTTTTTCACTCTTTCCTTTCGGAGTCGCCGCTACTTCTAACTTATCGTCGTTAACTTGAAGATAAGGATGAGCTCTTAAAATACGACCAAAGAATAATTTCATACCAGTAACGCGACCACCAGCGGCAAGCATATCAAGGTTATCAACGATAAACTGGGCTCTTACTTTATGACCAATCGTATCTAAGTAATCGGCAACTTCATCAAGCGACTTGCCTTCTTCACGTAATTCATGAGCGCGAACTGCTAGTAAACCGCCGCCTGATGATAAAGAGTGGGAATCCACTAATCTGACTTTAACACCCTTTAAATCTTCAAGGGCAATACGGACGGATTGTAAAGTAGCGCTAAAAGCACTACCAATTCCAACATATAATACTTCCTTATGCCCTTCATCTCTTAGTTTTTCAAAAATTTCTAAGAAAACGCCCGGGGAAACTGCACTTGTTTTCGGGACCGCTTTTAATTCCTTCATCTTTGCATATAAACCATCAGCGTCTAATTCATAATGATCTTTAAATGTTTGTTCTCCTAAGTGAACATTAAGCCCCACGATTACCGGATCAATCATTTTTAATAATTCCGGGGTAAGGTCGACTGTTGAGTCAACGACAATTTTAAATTTCGACATATTTTCTCCTTTTTTTATGTAAACATCAGATTTTTATTTCGTTAGGCATTACCTTTATAAAACCTAACATTACTAATATATCGTATTTTGTAATATTTTTCATTCAAAGACATTTCTAATTAAAAATACTTTGAATGCTTGTGTAAACGCTTTATGCTAAAATTTAGCGTAGAAAGGAAAGATAATATGAAAAAGTTTTTTAGAGAATTTAAAGAATTTGTCTCACGGGGAAATGTTCTTAACTTAGCCGTTGGTATTATTATCGGTGGGGCGTTTGGTGCAATTATTACTGCCCTCGTCAATCACGTAATTATGCCCCCTATTTCTTTATTACTCGGTGATGAAGTTTCGGCATTAAAATGGATCCTTCGCGCAGCAGTTCCAGCTGTTATGGACGCTGATGGTGTAACAATAGTTACGCCTGAAGTAAAAGAAATCGCCATTGGCTGGGGTTTATTTGTCCAAGCTGTTCTTAACTTCTTAATCATTGCTTTAGTACTCTTCATTATTATTAAAGTTACAACGAAAATGCATGAACGGGCCGAAGCCTTAATAGCAAAAAGAGTAAGTGAAGAACCCGCACCTGAACCAGAGCCAGAACCTGAACCAAGCGAAGAAGTTTTATTACTTCGTGAAATTCGTGACGCTCTTAGTAAAAAATAGTTTCCTACCATCAATTTAGAAAAAGAAAAGCACACCTAATAAGTGTGCTTTTTGCTTTCTATTGTTTGCAAAATAGACTTATTTTAAAGGTGGTAATGTTAAAACATCATTGCCTTCTAATTCTTTAATGCGATTAAAGGCAGCGGTGAATAAAGTGATTTCTTCTTCTTTACGAAAATCATTGATGCGATTTTTAAAGGCGCGCGGCGCTCTTTTAAGAACATAAGCACATTCACTTTGGCTTTTCGTAACTAGTCCGCTATAAAGAAGGTAAGCACGCATTGTTTCAATCGTTAAGTCATTACTAATGAATTTACGGTCCGCTTGTTTTAATTCTTTAAACCAATATGTTTCCGATGCTTCAAATGGTTTGGTAACTAAATATATATATAGTTTTTGCGCTTTAATACGGGCAATGAATTCTAATTCTACTTTATCCGCGTGTTGCTCTAATTTATCAATAAGTTTTAAAGCATCATCCCACGCTTTTTCATCAATTAGTTTATATAGTTCATATAGGCTTATACGTGCAGTCATCGTCGTTACTTCTTCAAACTTTTTAATGTCGGTTACTTGTTCATTATTATAAATAAGTGATTCAATCCGAATAAGCTCGTTATATGCTTCAACATTAACTTTTTTACTAAGTAAGACAATATAATAACCATCAGTGAAGTTATCAAGTTTAAAGGGCATGATGTTATACACTAAAAGCATTGCCCCAACGCCAGCCACAATTAAGGCTTGATGGTGGATTGCCACTGTTTTAGGTGTTAATAAAAATAAAGTAACCGCAATTACAAACTCTAGTAAAACCATAATTGTGGGCCCAAATAAGAAAAGGCGTGGTTTTGTTTTTTCACGTTTAGCGATTATTTTTGTTTCGCCAGTTAACCCTTCATAACGCCGGAAGCCAAACTTCCAGCCGCTTTTTGTTTTATAGTAGGCTAGGCCAAGGATATTGACACTGATGACACCGTATCCCCCAATAAGCGCACCAAAGATATGTCCTAATTCAAAGAGTATGACGTTTATTAAAATGCCGACGATAATTGTTAAAGTCGCAAAACCATAACGTTCAACATCGGTTACTAAGTCAAGATCAGTTAAAGCTGGTTCAATAATTCTAAGTCCAATAAAAAGGGCAATTACTAACATTATTAAATATACTAGAATGCTTAGAAAATCTTCTTTTCTCATATTTTTCCTCCATTAATAACAATTTTCATAGATTTTGATTATATCATGTTTGTGTAAACTTTTTTGGTCATGATAAAGGGTTTTAGTGCCGTTGTTTGTAACAATGTCTGCTAAAGTTGTAAGATCTTCTTCTTTAACACCAAGACTACTTAATGTTTTCGTAAGACCAAGGCGCATAAATAAGTCTTGTAAGGCAATAATGCCGTTTTGTGCGTTCGTATCAATATCCTCATCATGTAAATTAAAGACGACACGAGCAAAACGGTCAATTTTATATTTAAGTTCACTAAAGTAATACTTTAGCCAGGCCGGAAAAATAATTGCTAAGCCGTGGCCATGGGCTATATTAGGATATAAGGCACTTAAGGCGTGTTCTAAAGCGTGGGCGGGCATTCCTACTTTTTTACCAATTCCGGTTACGTCATTATGACTAAAAGTGCTCGCTAACATTAAATTAGCCCGTGCTTCTTCATTTTGCGGATCACTTATTAATACTTCCGCACATTCTTTTAATGTTATGAATATACCTTCCGCAAAGCGATCAGCAAGTTCAATTTGTCCACTTTTACTAAAATAGCGTTCTAATGAGTGCATAAAACTATCAACGATACCGACCGCGGTTTGATATGGAGAAAGGGTATATGTTAATTCTGGGTCCGTTATCGCAAAAAGAGGGCGCACTAAGTCGGTGCGGAATCCTTGTTTGAATTTATTAGCCGCCTCACTAATTACACAACTTCCCGACATTTCGCTTCCCGCAGAAGCATGGGTTAAAATAACACCAAGCGCCATTGCTTTTTTCGGGGTGGCAATTCTTTTACTAAAGTCTAAAGCGTCCCCGGCGTAATGTATATTTACCGCTACTGATTTAGCAACATCAATAACGCTTCCGCCTCCAATAGCAAGGATTAAGTCAATTTCATATTCAAGGGCAATCTTTTTAGCGTCACGAACATATTTAACTTCAGGATTCGGGGTAATACCACCATATAATACATAATCAATTTCTTCTTTTTCGAGTAAGTCGGTTACGCGATTAAGTAAGCCGCTACGCAACGCAAAATTTTCTCCATATAATATTAAAACATTGCTTTTTTCATATCTTTTTATAACTTCACCTACTTCTTGATGACGACCAATACCAAAAATAAGTTCGGTTGGCATTAATAAATTAAAGTTTTGCATAGCCTTCTCCTTTATATTTAATGGCATCAAGGGGGAAGTTTTTAAAGAAGGTGACAAGTTTCATAACAAACTCGGCTTCGGGATACAATAAATCATTTTCAATCCACGCAATGACACTACTTGAGATGCCCGCGCCATACACTCTTGCTAATAGTTTTCTTTCATGAACGGTAAGTTTCATGTTTTGATCTTTTTTAGCAATATAGGCAAGACTTACGTTATACATATAATTAAAGATAAATTCCCGCACTAAATCTTTGGCCGCACTTGCGAGTGTATTGGTAATTAGCGCTTCATTATGTTTAACATAACGTAAAATAATCAAAATTCCTTCTTCTAATTCATGGTTGGAGGGCATTTCTATTTTTTCATTTAAAAATACCCATGTTAATAAATCATAAAGGTTCCGGAAGTGATAATAAAATGTTTGGCGATTTACTTTACAGTCTTTCGTAATCTTAATGACACTTATCGTATCAAGAGGTTCACTTGCCATGAACTTTTTTAAACTAGCGCCCAGTTTAGCTTTCATCTTCATAATTTTCTCTCGTAATGTTTTTGGCAATATTAGCGCCTAATTTCGCATTATTAATAATTAAAGCCTCGTTAGCGACTAAACTTTGCCCATTTGTTAATTCATTTATTTTTGCAAGTAAGTATGGCGTTTCTTCTTTGCCTTTAACGCCTTCTTTTTCCATTAAAGATATTGCTTTTTCCACTGCTTTTTTTACTTCATCATACGGAATTGCATGTTCGCGTGGTATCGGATTAAATATTAATAATCCGCTATTTAAGTTTAAAGCGTCATGCGTACGAATAACTTCGGCAATCGCTTTAGCTTCATCAAGGCGATATGGCACATTTGTGTCTTCACTCATTGTATAAAAAAGCGGAACTTTATTAGTTTTATAACCAATGACAGGGACACCCTTTGTTTCTAAGTATTCCATCGTTTTTGGTAAATCTAATATTGCTTTAGGACCCGCGCTAATAACGGCAATAGCGGTTCTTCCTAATTCATCTAAGTCGCTTGATATATCAAAAGTATGTTCAGCGCCATAATGAACACCGCCAATGCCACCGGTAACAAACACTTTGATTCCAACTTTAGCGGCTAAAAACATTGTCGCAGCAACTGTTGTTCCGCCCCATCTTTTTTGCGCCATCACATAACTTAAATCCCGTCTTGATACTTTAATGACATCTTCTTTTTTACCAAGGTTTTCAATTTCTTCTTCGTTTAAGCCGATGACAACATCGCCTTCAATAATGGCGATTGTTGCCGGAATCGCGCCGTTAATCCTTATTGTTTCTTCAACTTTAAGGGCAATTTCCGCATTTTTGGGGTACGGCATCCCATGACTAATAATCGTTGATTCTAACGCAACGACCGGTAAGTTATTTGCCAAAGCGTAGGCAACTTCTTGACTCATACGTATTTTCATAATTATTCCCTTTCTGCTCGTGGCCTTAATTTAGAGTCGACGTAGACATATAAACTAGCCAAAAGCCCATTAATAGATACAACTTCGATATAGTTGATAATGGTAAGTGAAGTAAAATCAATGCCTAATAGTTTTTCATTTGACCCAGGCACTAAATTATAAAAGTTATCAAGGGCAATTAATAAGGCGGCACTAATTGCTAATACTAAAAATAGTGATAATCGATATTTATTCATCGGCAACATATTACGGAATAAAATAACAAAACTTAAAAAGGAAATAGAAATAACGGCCATGGTAATCATTTGTACTGACGTATTACTAACCGTTCCGCCTGCCATTTCTTCAAAGTTTTTAATTATATAAAGTAAGAAAGATGCCGCGACTATTAAAAAACCACCCGGGAAACTACGGCGCATGACATTATTTAAAAATGTACCCTGCACCCTTTCTTTATTTGGTTGCAGTGACAAGAAAAAGGCGGGAATTCCAAGTGATAATATTTCCCAAATATAAAGATGCTTCGGTTCAAAAGGATAACGAATACCGGCGTTTTGTGGTCCAAGCAGCCCCGCGCTTACAAAAAGGAAAGAAAAGACAATCGCAAAGATTGTTTTCACTAAGAAAAGCGACCATGTTTTTTGTAAGTTATTGATAGCTCTTCGCCCCTCATCAACAATTGACGGTAAAACATCAAAGTTATTATCAAGTAAGACAAGATGACTCACACCACGTGCCGCCCCACTTCCCGCACCCATTGCAATCGAACATTGCGCCGCTTTAAGCGCTAAAACGTCATTAACACCGTCCCCAATCATCGCTACTACTTTCCCGTCAGCTTGGAGTTTAGTAATAATACTTTCTTTTTGTTCGGGACGAACACGACCGTAAATTGTAAAGTCATCAAGCGAATATTGACTTGGATCTTCGATATCAGTAAAGTCTAAGTTACGATTTGAACCTTCAATACCAACTTGGCGGGCGATTTCACTTACACTTACGGGATCATCACCAGAGATAATTTTAATCTCTACGCCATTTTCTTGGAAGTGACGTATCGCCGCAATCGTTTCGTTTCTAATGTTATCTTGAATAATGATTAAGGCAAGGGGCACTAAATCAACTGGTAATTTACGACTTATAATTGGTTTTTTCGAGGCCGCTAGAACCATAACTCTTAGTCCTCTTTTTAAATAAATCATTTCTACTTCTTGAATACTTTTTAATGTTTTAGTGTTTAAAACCATGCTCGAAGCACCAATAACATAAGTGATGCCATTAATTGCGGCGCCACTATATTTTGTTTCACTATTAAATGGATACGTAGTTTCTGCCTTTAAAGGATGACGCGGTTTAAAATGTTCTTTAAGCGCTAAAGCGGTTGGGTTTTCGTCTTCCGTTGCCTTAACAATTGAGCCAACTATTAATTCTATGTCAACGTTTTTTCCGTTTTTCAAAGGAATAACTTCATTGACTTTCATTGTGCCGTCGGTGATCGTTCCCGTTTTATCAAGACACAAAACATTAACGCGGGCTAACATTTCGATCGAATACATTTCATTGACTAATGTCTTTTTATTACCAAGGCGAATAACCCCAACCGCCAAGGTAACACTCGTTAAAAGATACATTCCCGAAGGAATCATCGCTACTAAGGAACCAGCGATTGACTTAATACTATCTTCTAACGTTGATTGTTGATAGAAACCATTAAAGATGAGTAATAAACCAATAATAATGACGATTACCCCAATAACTCTAAATAGTTTACGAATAGAATTTAATAGTTCAGAAGTTGGTCTTTTGAAAACTTTAGCCCGTAATTGTAAGGTTTGGGCATATCCTAACTTCCCAATTGTATCAACGCGGTAAAAACATGTTCCGGTCGTTACAAAAGATCCTGACAACACTTTATCTTCAACACTTTTATGAATAATGTCGGGTTCACCTGTTAATAAGGATTCATTAACGCCGACACTACCATACACTAAAACTCCATCAGCGACAATTTGATCTCCTAGTTTAAGTTTAATAATGTCATCAAGCACGACATCATCAGTGCGTAACTTTACTTCAACACCGTCTCTTATAACTGTTACTAGTTGTTCGTTTAAGATAAGCAATTTTTTAAGTGTTCTTCGTGCCCTGAAGTCTTGAATTAAACCAATCATAATATTGGCAAATAAAATACCTAGGAATAAAAGACTTTGCCATTCTTGGATATAGATAAGCGCCCCAGCAATAACGTAAAGTAAAACGTTAAAAAATGAGAAAAGGTTATTCCATAAAATAGCAAATGTGGATTTTACACCTTTATTTGGCTTAGCGTTAGTAAGTTTTTCTTTTTTACGAGCTTCTACTTGTTCAGCACTAAGCCCTTCCGTATGTAAAGGAGTATAGCGGACAACTTCATCGACGCGAATTTCGCTATTGCGAATAATCTGCGTCGCTACTCCTGGTCGATAATTCTTTTCTTTCATAGTTTGATTATATAACACCTTTCTAAAGAATGTCGTTATTACGACAGTGTCTAGTATCTATTCCGTTCTTAATGCGACAACTGGATCTTTTTTAGCAGCAATACGGCTTGGAATTAAACCGGCAACCAACGTTAATAAAACATTAAAGACGATGAGGAAGAGCGCCGCAAACGGGGCTAAGAAAGCAATTTGCCCAATGTTTTGCGTTGGGAATAATGAGTTTAATATTAAGTTAATTGGAATAGAAAGAATATAAGTTGTACCTACCCCAATTACTCCGGCAAGTAAGCCAATAATAAATGTTTCAGCGTTAAAAAGGCGTGATATATCTTTTTTCCGCGCGCCAATTGCTCTTAATATACCAATCTCTTTTGTTCGTTCTATAACACTTACATACGTAATAATGCCAATTAAGAAGCCAGAAACAACGAGCGATATACTCGTAAAGACAATTAATACAATCGATACAATATCAATCATGGTCGCTAAAGAATTCGTAACAATTTCCACAGCATCAAAGATTGTAATCTTTTTATGTTCATCTTGTTCAGTTGTAAATTGCGAATTATATTCGGCAATTCGGGCTTTAATTGTTTTCTTCGAGGCACTATCTTTTGCAAAGATGGCAATTGATTCAATTGGCGAATAAGCAGCATCTAACAGGGCATTGATCCCTAAACTATACATTGGATTATCACTAGAAACATCACTTTTCTCAACCCCTAGTATTTTTAAATAGTTTAAAAATTCGTCTACCCTTATTTGTACGGGTTCGGCTGGCTTTGGTGAGTGACTAAAGGCTGAATAGAATTCAATCGCGGTCGTAATGTTTTCGGCAGTCGGAATTTGCCGCAGCACAACATTATTAACTTGAGCTTTGGCAATCGCACTATTTCGATTTTTTTCATGCATATATTGATTTAGTTCTTGGGTAAAGACTAGCCCTGGGGAAAGTAATTCAAATTCGACCCCTTTCTTTGCCCTTAAAATGCCCGTAACCGTTAATGTTTCTCCAACATTGGGATCATTATAAACATCCTGCTCCGGGCGATAGCGGAATTTTTGAATAATTCGATCATTACCAAAAACATCTTGGACTACATAGTCATCAGCGTTACTTGCCTCTTTTACGTAAAAGTCATCAAGACTCACCATCTTATACTCTTTATTTATTACATCGGCAAAGTTAATTGATTTCGTTGTCGTGTCAGCTTTACTTAAATAACCAATCCGCTCCAAATCTTGGGCAGATACGCGGTTATATTTATCAACCACGAGCATTATTTCATTTTTGTTTTGCGGGAACCTCGAGTTTTGTCCTAGTAGGTCATAAAACTCACGAATATATGCTTCATCTCCTGGTAATTGGGTAAATGTACCATTTGGTAATGGTGTAATACGAATACGATTATCATCCGGTCTACTTACGGAAATAGCGTCCCCAGTCGGTGGTTTGG
>JBAZCS010000032.1:0-8848 GCA_041654855.1 Bacilli bacterium
AATCAAAACTATTAATCCATGCTTCAGCGACGATATAAGCGTCTTCGCGAATGCTTTTTACTTCGTTTGAAAACCATTTTAAGAAGTTTACATTATCCGTTGTATTGTTATAGAAGTGACTTGTCGCGTCAAGACGGAAGCCTTTCACCCCTTTTCCAAGCCAAAACGCCACCATATTTTGGATTTCGGTGCGTACACTTATATTATCAAGCATAAATTCGG
Source organism: Bacilli bacterium (assembly GCA_041654855.1). Lineage (GTDB taxonomy): Bacteria > Bacillota_I > Bacilli_A > RFN20 > CAG-826 > UBA1361. The sequence continues at coordinate 223 of JBAZCS010000032.1, forward strand.
GCATCGCGTCACCAAAAAAGCCGCGGGTTTTCACTTCGCCGTTATCCCAATAAAAGTCATACCAATTAGCTTTATTTGTATGGTCTTCAGGGTCAAAGTTATTATTTTTAAAGTTTTTGCGCCCTTCTAAAAACCAAGGATGGGCACTAGAACTATGATTAATGACGAGGTCAATAATAATATCAATGTGATGATCTTGGGCGACGCTTATTAATTCTTCAAAGTCGCGCATCGTGCCAAAATCACTGTGGATTCCGTAATAATCGGTAACGTCATAACCGTGATAAGAAGGGGAGGGATGAATGGGGGTTAGCCAAAGACCTTTGACCCCTAAATCTTCTAAATACGGTATTTTCTCTTTAATGCCCGCTAAGTCGCCATGGCCGTCGCCATTACTATCGGCGAATGAACGGACGAAAATTTCATAATATACACCGCCATTTACGTTTTTAATCGTGTCATCGATTTCGTAATCTTTTGGTGTTGGATCGATGATTTCGTCGCTTGTTGTGATTTGCTCACTACTGACGATTGGTTTACAACTCATAAGCATGAGAAAAGGGATTAAAAGTAATAATCCCTTGCTTTTTTTAAATGCATGCATATTAACCTTTAACCGCTCCGCCGGTCACCCCACTAACGTAATAACGTTGCATAAAGACGAATAATGCCGTAATGGGAATTGAGATTAAGACGGATCCGGCGCAAAATAGCGTAAAGTAGCGTCCTAGTTTTTCTTGGCCACCATTAATCATATCGTAAAGACCACGCGCAATCGTCCACGCTTCGGTCCGCCCTCTTGTAATTGTGGCAACAAAGATATAATCACCCCACGGGCCCATAAAGGCGGTAAGGGCGGTATAGATGACGATTGGTTTCGATAGCGGCAAAATAATGTGCCAAAAGATTTGCGCTTTATTCGCGCCATCAATTTCGGCCGCTTCGTCAATTGACTTACTAATCGTATCAAAATAACCTTTACTAACGAGATAGCCCATGGCGGCGCCACTTGTGCCGACTAAGATTAAACTAATTAAGTAGTTTGATACAGGAACAATCGGCGTATTTTCGTTTGGTAATAAGCCGACCGCTTTTAAGATGTAATAAATTGCAATCATCGACATAAAGCCGGGGAACATCCCTAAAATCATTAAAAGCTTCATTAAGCCTTTGCGCCCTTTAAAGTTTAAGCGACTAAAGGCGTAACTTGTTAGTAAGACGATGATGGTAGAAATAATACTAGTTGCGGTTGCGACAATAAGCGTATTAATAAACCATTTTAAATAGGGCATTTCCGTATCAGTAAATAAGTTTTTGAAGTTATCAAGGGTAAGAACTTTTGGGAATAAATAACGAACGGGTCCCGTTGATTCCCCGCGTAAGGCATTAGCGATAAGCCATACAATTGGGAAAATCCAAATTAAACATAAGACAATTAAAAGAATATAAAGGAAGGCATCAACAATTCCTCTTGTTACTCTTTGGTTTTTAAAGATTGATTGTTTTTTGCGTTTTGGGGTTACTTCTTTTACGGTAACACTATTATTAGTTTCCATATTATGCAAAGTCTCCTTCCTGTTGGGCTGCCGAGGTGCGCGAATATAGAATTAAGGTAATGGTGGCGCTAATAAGGAAGATAAAGATTCCTAAAGCACTACCAATGGCGTATTCTTGTTTATCGCCGCCAACCGTTAAGGCGTAAAGCCACGTTACTAAAATATCAGTGTGGCCATAAGTTGCTTGTCCTAAGTGGCCCGTAGGTGGTCCACCTTGGGTTAAAAAGAAGATAACGTTAAAGTTATTAATGTTACCAATAAACTGAGTAATTAAATAAGGACCAGTGACAAAAAGCATATAAGGAAGCGTAATCTTCATAAATTGCCGCACTGGACCAGCGCCGTCAATGCGGGCTGATTCATAAAGGTCATTTGGAATATTCATTAAGATACCAGATGTAATAAGCATCGTGTATGGTACCCCTACCCAAATGTTAACGAGAATGACTGTCACTTTGGCAAGGATCGGGTCAGTTAAAAACTTAATCTGTTTATCGATGAGCCCCCATTGCATGAGGGTAAAGTTGAGCGGGCCGTTATCTTTTAATAATTGACTCATCAGTAGAAGCGTCACAAATTGCGGCACCGCAATCGAAATAACAAAGATGGTGCGCCACACTTTCTTCGCTTTAATGGACCGGCGATTAATAATCATCGCTAAGATCATGCCAAAGATATAGTTCGTAAAGGTAGCAAAAAACGCCCAAATAAACGTCCATTGCACAATTTTACCAAGTGCTTGTCCAAAAGAGTTTGTCCCTTGCGAACTAAATAAGTTTTGGAATGTTTGTAACCCAACCCACGTAAATAGTTTATTCGGTGGGCCATTATGTTTATTAAAGTTCGTAAAGGCGAGTAGGATCATAAAGATAAGCGGTAACACCGTAAACGTCGTAATCGTAATCGTTGGTATGGCCATCGTTGTAAAGTGGAAGCGACTATTTAAAAGTGAGTTTAATTCTTCTTTAAAGGTCGGAAGTGGATTAACAAACTTTTCTTCTTTGCCACTATTAAGATAAGCTTTTTTGGCAGCAACGTATGTTTTTTCGGCTTGATATACACCTTTTACTTGTACGAAGTAGAAGATTAAAAAGCCGATCGTAACAATAAGAGTTGCGACACCAAAAAGCATAATAAGCATCGAGTTATCTTTATAGATTGGTTTTGAATATGTTATAAAGTCAGGATCACATTCTTCAATCGGCACCGGAGGAATCATTGTACATTCGCTAGTATACTCAACTGCAACTGTTCCTAAGGTGCGTAATTTTCCCAACCAATAAATACCGCCACCAGGGATGAACATAAAAATAAAATAACCGACTTGCATCAATAAATATATGATTGCTTTAATCGGTCTTCCAAGTAGGGCATGTCCAAGGCCCATAATAAAGTGCGAAATTTTAGTACGCCAACCACCAGTAATGAATTGTTTATATACATTTACAAAAAACCGGGCGATTCCTTTACCAATCTTTGTAAAATAAGCGCCAACTGCTTTAAATAAATTTACAAACCACATACCAATTGCGATAAAGAATAATGAAAATTTCGACTTTTGTTTTTGTGACATTCCATTAGTCTGCATAATAATGGCCTCTTTTCTAAAATAATGGAGAGCCAGCGAAGAGCCGGCTCTCTTTAAAATTATTGATTAATTATTTTGTCGTAATAGCAGTAACAAATGCATCAAGGGCAGCTTGTAATGTTTGTGGCCCGTCTGGGGTTGGTCCATCAAGGAGGAACGTTCCAATCGTACCGGCATTACTCCAGAATAAGCCACCGACTGATTTTCCTTGCGGAATAGCGTATGGTGCTTGTTCGGATAAAGCTTTTAGACCAATGTTCGCGGTAACTGCTGGATTGGCAGCGGCGTTTTTATTCGTTGGTCCCCAACCATTTAATTCAAAGCGACTAATTTGCGCCGCTTCACTTGTAATATAATCAGCAAATGCTAAAGCATATGGTAAATAGTTACTTGAGGATTTAACCCCAACAAGTTTGGAACCAAGGAAGGACCCCATTTGTACTTCTTCTTCGCCTACTTTAAAGGTTGGAAGTTTCGTTGCGCCAAAGTCATCGCCTAATCTTTCTAAAACGTTAAGGGTATTCCAGTGACCGGTAACCCCGGCGATAATGCGGTTATCATTAGCGTCAGTTAAGTCATCAAGGACCGCGCCGTTAAAGTCTTCGGATGTGAACCCTTTATCTTTAAGCGGCATAATTAAATCACTTACTGCTTGTAATGCCGCGACTGATTTGGCGTCGTTAAAGTCCGTTGTATGTAATTCGGTTAACGGATTGTAACTAATATTACTAATGTATTGAATGAATGAAAGGGCATAGTATCCATTACCCATATCCATTGCAAATTGATGTTCCGGTGAAGTTTTCGCTAAGATGCCCTCAAGTGTCTTAACATCTTCTTCATTAAAGAACTTTTTATTATAGACAAGGAAATATCCGTTATCGGCAGAAACGGGGAACCCATACATTTCGCCATCAACGTCGTAAGTTGCAGCACCGACTGCTAAATCGATGTCGCGCTCCTTAATTTTATTTGCGTAACCCGCTGGTAACTTGGCGAGCACTCCTTTATCCGCCATTTGGAAGATTTGATCATCCGGATAAAGAAAGACGTCTGCCGCGGTTGACACGTCGGCTAAGATGTTTGCGGCCGCTTCTGGTTCACCAACGTTTCCATAGTCGACTCTGAATTCGATTTGGGGATTTAAGTCCGCAAATTCTTTAGCGTGCTTTTCATAAAGCGGCTTTTCTTCAATTGGACCCCAAACTTGAAGTCTAATTCTTTCTTTCGTTACACTTGTTCCTGGATCAACTGAATCGTTGCTTGTTGATGGGGTTGGTTTTGTACAACCGGCCATAGCAAAAAGACCGACCAGGAGTAACGCTAAGCGTTTTCGTTTAAACATAAATTCTCCTTTCCATTGTTTATTGAAAGCACAGAAATTATTCGTTCCGTAGCTTTCGTATTTAAGTTTAGACATATTCATTATAATTATTTAATTATACATTAGCAAATAAAAAACGATAAGCGCTTACATCATTTTGATTATAAATCAAAAAAGTCCGCTGTTAACGGACCTTTTCTTTAAGCAATAGTGCTTTAAATTACTATTATAAACGAATACGAATATTGCGTTCAGCGTGTGGTAATTCTGCAGCTTCTTCTGGAGTATCAACTTTGAAGAAGGCTACTTTACTAAAGTCAATTACGAGCTGCAATTTAGCGCCAATTGAGATTGCGTTTTCGGGATCAACGAGTAATTTAGATACAAGTTTTTGTCCGAATAAATGGGAGTGAACAATGTATTCATTACCGAGTAACTCAGCAATTTCCACTTCAATTTCCCGTTTAAACTCTTTATACGCGCGCCCTGCTTCACTATTTGCGTAGTTAACGTTTTCGGGACGAACGCCAAAGACGACGTGCTTTCCTTTGTAAGGGGCTAAGCTTTTAGCGAGGTCAGCGGGGATTTTTAATTTACCCATGCTAACGTGTTCGACTTTTGTTTCGACGACTGGTTCACCCGTTTCTTCATGTTTAGATTCTGTTTCCACTTCCTCTTTACTAAAGAACTCTAAGTGATCATCACCAACAATGACATCAAAGAAGTTCATCGGTGGCGAACCAATGAAGCTTGCGACGAATAAGTTGTTTGGGTTATGATAGATTTCAATTGGGGAACCAACTTGTTGGATAAACCCATCTTTCATAACGACAATGCGTGAAGCCATCGTCATCGCTTCAGTTTGGTCGTGAGTAACGTAGATTGTCGTACTTCCAAGTTTTTCATGGAGACGAATAATTTCCGAACGCATCTGGACACGGAGTTTTGCATCCAAGTTTGATAATGGTTCGTCCATTAACACTACTTGTGTTTGACGTACGATTGCCCGACCTAAAGCAACACGTTGTCTTTCACCACCGGAGAGGGCCCGAGGTTTTCTTTGGAGATAATGTTCTATTTCAAGAATTTTTGCCGCTTCATGGACGCGGGCTTTGATTTCGTCTTTTGGTAACCGTTGGATTTTGAGCCCAAAAGCCATATTGTCATATACGGTCATATGGGGATATAAGGCGTAACTTTGGAACACCATGGCAATACCCCGATCTTTTGGTGGAAGGTCATTTACTAACACACCGTCAATGTAGAGTTCGCCGCCGGTAATATCTTCTAAACCAGCGATCATTCGTAAGGTCGTTGATTTTCCGCACCCGGAAGGACCAACGAAAACGATAAACTCTTTCTCTTCAATTTTAAGGTTGAAGTCGGAGACGGAGTATTTTTTATTGCCTTCGTACATCTTGTGGATACCAACTAATTCAACTTTGGCCATAAATTATCTAACTCCTTTATTAATGTTTTAATGTTAGCATACTTTTATTTATAAAACACTTAAAAATTGTGTAGCAACGAGAAAAACAAAATAAAAACGCTCAACTAAAAATGCTTAAGACCCGGGTTACATCTTGTTTTCGGCCGAAAATAAAGATTTCGTCGCCCGGTTGTAAGATTGTATCTTTAGTTGGAACTTGTAACACTTTATCGCGTTCAATTAGTAAAATATTGATGTGGAAACGACTGCGTGAATTTAGTTCAATAATCGGTAGTGGTTTAAAGGTGGCGGCAATCTTTACTTCGTAAATGTCGTAATTTTTCCGCACACGGAAATAATCAAGAACGTTACCAAGCGCTACTTTGTTGGCGATTCTTTCCGCGGCAATTGAAAGCGGACTTACGATGTGGGTTGCCCCCACTAAAGTTAAGACTTCAGCATAATCTTCGTCATCAGCGCGCGCCGTAATTTCCTTAACGCCAAGTTCTTTAAGTTTAATAACGGTAATAATACTCGTTGATAAGTTTGTGATTTCGTTTTGACCAATCGCGACGATAACGTGATCAACATTAGCAATGCCAGCCGCTCTTAATGAATCACTATCAGTGGAGTCACCAATAAAGGCATTAGGAATGAGTTCGGCCGCCTTTTTTACTGCTTCTTCATCGACGTCAATCGCGACTAAATCAACATCTAGCGTCGTGAAGTATTCGAGGAGACTAAGCCCAAAACGGCTTAGTCCAATAATTGCGATACTTTTTTTCATAATAATAATCTCCTATCCTATGATGATTCTTTCTTCAATATAACTAATCGGTGGTTTCCCGACTTTATACCAATTTTTATTTGTTAAAGCAATGATTGTTAAAGGTCCAACACGCCCGGCAAACATTACTAAAATTAAGACAAGTTGACTACCTAGTGATAAGTTTGGGGTTAATCCTAAACTAAAGCCCACATTACTCATCGCACTTGTGACTTCAAATAAAACGTCACCAATCGCTAAGTTATCAAATAATAAGATTAAGACCGTTCCAGTCATCACTGTGGAAATGGCAACAAAGAGTAAAAGAAAGGCTTTTTGCCGTGATGCAGGCCCAATTGAGCGTTTATGGGTTGTTATTTCACTACCCGTCGCGTAGCCGGTAACACTTTTTACTAAAGTATAGAAAGTGGTCGTTTTAATACCCCCAGCCGTCGAGCTAGGTGAACCACCAATAAACATTAAAACAATTAATATAAGAATTGAAGCATGATTAAGTCCGGCCATACTTACATTTGCAAACCCGGCCGTGCGGGCGCTAACAGCGAGGAAGAAAGCATTTAACCATGTCGTTTCTTGACCGCCCAACTGAGCGAGTTTAATAAGTAAAGTCCCACCGACCCATAAGACAACGTTCATAAAGATAACGATTTTAGAGTGAATCATTAAGCGCTTATACGAATGCTTTTTAAAGATATCAATAATAACAATAAAACCGAGCCCACCCGCCATAATTAAAAAGGCTGTGTTTAACATGAATAAAACATTCGTATTGTAATTAATAATACTAGTGGAGCCTAATATATCAAACCCGGCATTATTAAATGAAGATATCGTGTGGAAAGCACTTAAACCAATCGCCCGCCCAATTTCATTTGGTAATAGCGGTATAAAAACAATTAAATTAAACAAAAAGCCGATTAATTCAATAACTAAGGTCACAAATACGATTTTACGAATAAGCCCGACAACACCAGCGACGCTTGGTGAATTTAAGTTTTCTTTAAGTAACACACGGTTTGATATTCCAATCTTTGCGCCAATAACAATCATGACAAAAACACTTAAAGTAATAACACCTAACCCGCCAAACTGAATAAGTAAAGCAAGAATTGTTTTACCGATGGGCGTTAAAGTTAAAGAAACATCAGTGACCGGGGAAAGGCCCGTAATCGTAACTGCGGAAGTTGCCATAAATAAAGCTTCAGAAAATGATAGTTCATGACCAATATTCGTTGAAAAAGGTAAGAATAGTAAAATTGTTCCCACTAAGATAAGAACAAAGAATGATAAGACAATGATAAGCGCCGGTGATAGGAAGCGTTTTACTTTTGGTTTTTCTTGCATTTTCCCTCTTTCAATTACAACTTATAGTTTAATACTATTTTCGAATAATTACATTTAATAACTATCATAACCATAAGGTTAAAGGTAGAATAATGAAACGCCACTAGTTTACCCCTTATATCAACGATGATATAATCTTTAAGTAAATGACTTAATAGTTTAAAGGAGAAAGATATGAAAAAAAGGATATTAATATTACCGCTTCTTACCCTATTACTTTCGGGTGTAGGCGTAAAGGAAGCACCGAATAAATATGTTGAAGTTAAGGCGAATGAAACACCAATGCCGACTAAAATCAATATGGAAAATAGCACTGACCCGGAAGTAAGGGCATATTATGACGGTGTGGATGGCCTAAAAGGAGAAGCTTTATTAGGTCACCTCTACACAAAGATTAAAGATCATAATGAATATAATTATGACAACAATACGCATCGTTATATTTATAAAATTATTGACCGGAATTGGGATTTAGACGCTATTGATACAGTGTCCCCCGCGAATACTGAAAACTTTAATTACGCTGGTGATAACGGTTTTATTCGTAAGTTATACGCTGATTATAATGATGACATAAATACCGCAGATCGTTTTAAAA
>JBAZCS010000033.1:0-8243 GCA_041654855.1 Bacilli bacterium
GATATTTTCATAATATTATCCTCCACTATACAAGTGAGAAATACCAGCGTTTTGAGTAACAAAAAAAGAGACATTCGTGCTACTTCGCTTTGAAGCGCTACATTTGTCCCGTTTTTTTTGAGTGGCAGGGGCGGCAGGAATTGAACCCGCAATAACGGTTTTGGAGACCGTTGCTATACCATTTAACTACGCCCCTAGCACTTGATATAATAGCAAAAGCGGCAATAAATTACAAATGAATAAATAATTTATGTTTACTTATATAAAATATATATTTATATGTTCTTCTATTTTTATAATTTACTGTTGTAAATAATCATCTTTTCATTAATGCGGGTATTAAAGTTTCCACTGTTTGAATTAGCGAAATCAACCATAAAAATTGGCATTACTGCAAGCCACGTATCAAAATGCTTATGACTTAAAAGAGCGCGATTACTTTTCGCCGCTAAGTTAATAAGCGACCAATCCCATAAAGTACCTAATGGTCGTGTCACATAATCAGGTGTTAGTTGGGCTTGATTAACGCGAAAATAAGCGGTTGTTGCTTCATTTTTTAAATACACTGCTTCTTCATCAATAAGTGGGATGATGGCGTTTACTGTTTGTTTATTGTGCCATTTCGAACGGATTGATTTAACATCCCCTTCCCCGTTGCCGCGTGTAAAGTAAGTTCCGTCATAAGTGTTAGAAATAGTTCCGTCATCATTTAATAAAAGAATGATGCCACCCCGATTTGTTCCTTGCACTTCAACATATTCAAGTTCGCTAAGCGTTTGCGTACGCGGATGATTAATAAAGTCGTTTAACACTAGATTTTCATTTTTGAGCACAATATGCGAAAAGTAGTCCATAAAGTCATTCATCGTCTTATTACCTAAGTAAATATGTTGAATATCAAAGATAATAAATTCTTTTGGTTTATCTTTTAAGAAATTATAAATATCACTCACATAATATTTAAGTTCTTGATCAAGAAGGCCATGTTTCGTATACCACTTACCTTCATAATAGCTAATGCGGACATCAAAATAACGAACCCCGCGGTTTAAAAGCGTTTTTGCACTTGCTTGTTGCGCTTTTAAGACTCTAGTTAATCCGCCCTTAAAGACGATGTTTATTGCTTTATTAGCGACAATCCCACTTTCCGCTGGGTCAGGTTTACTAAGCAAGTTTATTTTATGGCTAAAGGCGTCATGCGCGCCAAGCATCGCAATATTGGTCACTTTTGTTTCGCCTTTAATGTTTGCTTTCGTTAATACATCTTTATAACGTGCTTCGGTTGCACCAAAGCGAATTGTAAAAGGCGCATACATTAAAGTTAGGAAAAATAAAAGAAACCACATTCCGACCCCAATTGCAACACTTTGTTTATTGTTTACCATAAAGATATTATGACACAGAATTGAAAAAAGGGACTACGAGTGTAATCCCTTAAAGTTATTAAGTTTATTTACTTAGGCTGGTTTACGGCTATTAAAGGCAGTATGTTCAGCTTCAAGTAAGGTTGCACGATAGCCAGCGATTTTAATCGTAACACCAACATCGGCGCCGTTTGCAAGTTCATCAGCAGTTCCTAAGACTTCACTAACGGTTTTGCCAGGAAGTAAAGCGACTAATGATTCGGCTTGTTCGTACCATTCTTTACCAATCGGGCTTGTATCTTTCATGGCATAATCTTCTTTAAGTTCATGTTTACCTTTAACACGACTTTCTGCAACGACGATTTGTGGTAAGCTTTCACCTGACGCCATAACTGATTTAGCTGGGGTTTCACCAACTTCTGCTTCAATGGCATAACGTGGTTGGAATGTATCGATGCGGGCTGCTAATACTTTTTTATTAGCGTCAAAGACTCCACCAGCGACATAAATGTCATGGCCGTTGACCGCTTGGGTAACGCGGTCTATAGCAGTGTGAACTTCACCACCAACACCAAGTGATCCAACTTTACCTTTGAATTTAACTTTGTTGTTAAGGGCTAATTCAAGCGCTTCGACGAAACCATTAACGAGAATGGTAACACCAACGGTGGCTTTGTCGGTTAAGTAGTTATCTTCACCAACCGCAGCTTTAACTTGAGCTAAGGTTTTACCAATGACCCATTCTTCAAATACTTCAGCTTGTTCGTACCATTCTTTTTCAATCGGGCTTGCATCTATCATGGCATAATCTTCAAGCAATTCCCATTTAGATTTAACGTCACCATTATCAAGGGCGCCTTTAGTTGTGTGGACTCCATCAACTAATTCAACCGTAACTTGGGTTGTATCAAGCCGGTAGTGGGTGATTTTACCTTTTAAGTCAGTGACAACAACGGCGTTTTCAACTGTTGTTTGTAAGTAGCCATCTCTTGTGAAGGCATAACGAGCGGATGCGCCGTGACCAAAGTATTGTTCTTTAGCGCCATTACAGCCAGCAAGTAAGGCAGCGCTGCTGACTAATGCGAGTAATAAGTTTGTTTTTTTCATATTCTTTCTAACTCCTCTTTCTTTCTCTGGATATATATTAAGGCTACTTATTACAAATTGCAAATGTTATTATAATAAATCGAGAAAAATTTCTCTATAAGTTGAATTAACGGTTAAATGGGGCTCATTTCCGCCCGGATAATTAGCGGTGTGGGCGACAAAATAACCATTATTATCTTTACCAACGTATACTACGTTAAGATCGTGACTAGCGTAATTATTCTTTAAGAAAGTAAGCCCTTCTTCTAACGTTAAAACGGTCAGCGTTGTCGTTAAATAATCTAACTCTAACCCACTTAATGTACTTGAAGCAATATTGACGGCTTGATGCGTCTGTTGCGCGGGATATCCGGTTTTAGGATTTACAATGTGCGAACGAATTATTTCTTGATCCCCATGTTTAAAAAAGAAGCCTTCATAAATGCCACTGGTCGACATTTGATATTTATCAAAACGTGAAAATTCAAAGGCACTATTTGCTTCATTAATGCTCGCCATTTTAATGACAAGGGGTTTACCATAAAACCCTTTATCTAAAAAGGTAAATGATGACGTGCCGCCATTAATTAACCCTTTGGTTAAACCTTTACTTACTAACGTATCTTTTAATATATCAGTCATCATCCCTTTAGCGACCGCACCAACGGAGATTGAAAGCTTAAGTCCGCTATTATTGAATTCATTAAAAGTAACGTAATATTTGTTATCAATATTTCTTAACACTAAAGTGTTATCAATATCTTCATTACTTAACGGAATATAACTTACTAGTTCTTCAAGTTTAGCGCGCTGTTCCTCGTTATTTAAAGGGTCTTGGCCCGCATTATATGTATTAATGATTGGTTTCCAAAAGTCATAAAGGCCGCCAATAAACATATTAAAGGCGTTGTTTGTGGTTTGTTTCGAATATTCTTTGGCTTTCACTAATAAGTCATATAACGGTTTATCAATTTCAAGTTCTTCGCCTTGATGTTCATTAATGTATTTTAAGTTAATAAGACGCGGTAAAGTTTCTTTTTCTTCAGCGGTCGGAAACTTCGGATTAACGGGGTCCACTGCATAATAATCATTATGACGATCAAAAAGTTTATGATAAGGCACTAAGTAATCATTAACCGCATTTTTCACCGCATCAAGTTCGCGTTTACTCGTTTCTTCGTACTTAATGAAAAAGTATGTATCAAAAAGCGGCACTGGTCGGCCCCCTTCAACGTTATATACATCGACAGTCGGCATTATAATTTGCGCTCCTTCAACTTTTGCTTGCGGTGTAAAGACCGGAATAATTAAAAAAGTGGAGATTGTAATCGAAATCATTAACACAATGACTTCAAGCGCACTGAACTTAGAAAAGATCCACTTAATTAATTTCATAATTACTACTCTCAATCTTAAACATTCGTAACCGCAGTATTACGACTTTGGCGACACTTGCGACTAATAAGCCAGTAATAACGCCACTCGTGATCATAATAACTAAATAATTAAGCATTAAAATGTTTTCATACATCCACGCAATAACTAAGACTTGACCCGCGCCATGAGTAACCGCACTTAATAAGGAATATCCGTGTAATGATAAAACATTAAATAAATATAAAATTAACACAAAGGCACTACTTATTAAAAAGCCACTTAAACTTAAAAGGAAACTACTACCAAAGCCGCTAAATGTACCGCTTAATAAGACACGTAAAAGGCCAATACTAAAAAACTCTAACGGCCCATATATTGCTAATAAGATAAGACCAATCGAATTAGCAAGCCCTAATTTAACTCCGGGAAGGGCGGGAATAAAGACAATATAATTTTCAACGATATTAAAAATAACCCCAAGCGCCAAAAAGACCGCTAAATTAACAAGTTTCTTCGTCATCTCTTTTTTCGATAACGGTTCTTTATTTTTTGAGAAAAGATTAAACATACGGGGGCGGTGCCTCCTTATAACTAATACCCATAATTACAAAGTAAAAAGAGTTTGGTAAACAAAGGACAGGACTAGCGACTTCATTAGTAAAGCCTTTAATTGAACAATAGTTTAATGGACTTTCTTCTTTTTCAACCCGTACTTTCCGGTCTTTAATTTCTAAGGTAATGGGCGCTAAAAATTCGGGTTCATCATAAATTATCGTCGCATCCACATAAAGCGGTCTTTTATCGATGTTGCGATCTTTGACAAAGACATAAACATAAAGTTCTTCATTAACCTTAAACATTTTGTTTAAAAGTAAAAAAAGGCCGCTAGTCACAATTAAGATAAAACTAAAGAGAAATGTATCAAAAACGGTCTTATTTAATTTAACTTTACGGCTTTTCATAATTCTAATTGTATAATATTTTACTTAGAGTTGAATATTAATTACATTACCACTTTCATCAGGATGTGTGTCTAAAAATTCTTTAATCTTTTGACGGGCTTCGGGCCGACTTGGCCGACATTGACTTACAAAGCGGACTTCACCTTTAAGCATACCCATCGCCATTTCTTTACAACCAGGATAACCACATGTTCCGCAGTTAATACCTGGTAAAAGGTTCGTTAAAGGTTCAAGCCTTTCATCTTCTTTCACACTAAAGGCTTTATCAGCGAGTGCTAAAAGTAAACCAATAATGGCGCCGATCGCGAGTAAAATGAGTACTCCCCATACATATACCATATTAATTTCCCTCCCCTGGATTATTTGCACATGTCGTTACCGCGCATCCGGTGCAACTTGCCGTTAAGTCTTCGGCCCCTTCTGGTTTTTTTACCTTCTTATTTAAAAGATAAGAACCAATATAAAGTCCGACTAAGGCACTAAAAATTAAAACGGCAACTATAATACGAAGTATGTCATCCATTAAATCATCCCCCGGAAGCCCATAAAGGCCATTACTAAAAGGCCAATCGTAATAAGGGCTACTGCGCTTCCTTTAAAGCTACGTGGAGTATTTTTATCATTAATTAAGCGCTCTTGAATAAAGCTAAAGATAATTAAGATAAAGGCGTAACCTACCCCCGTAAAGAAGCTATAAATAAGCATCGTTAAAAAGTCATAATTAGCGACGCCGCCACTCATGGCCACGACGTCAAGACTAACCGCTAAAACGACACAGTTTGTCGTAATAAGCGGTAAATAGATTCCTAAACTTTGATATAAACTTGGGACAAAGCGTTTTAAAAACATTTCGACGAATTGCACGAATGAGGCAATAATTAAAATAAAGGATACAAGTTTTAAATAACCAATACCTAAAGGATGTAATACATACATATAAAGCGAATAACTAAGAATTGCACTCATAGTGACGACAAAGATAACGGCTAAAGACATGCCAATCGCACTACTATTTTTCTTACTAACGCCAAGTAGCGGACAAATGCCTAAAAAGCGCGTTAAGATAATGTTATTAATTAAAATGGCGCTAAGTCCTAAAATAATAAAGGTCATACTTATTTACCTCCCGCCATCGCTAAGGCTTTTTTCTTTTTATTTTCCGCGACTTTCATGACGACAAAGTTAATAAGCGCGGCGAGCAAACCAAACATAATAAAGGCGCCTGGCGCATCAACAAATAATGGAATCACATAGTTATCGGGAATGAGTTGGAAACTCCATAATGCTTTGCCGGTTAATAAAGAACTAAACGCTAAACCGCCTGTTCCTAAAAATTCCCGCGCTAAAGCAAGCGCTAAAAGACCAGCTAAAAAGCCAATCCCTGTGCCTAAAGCGTCAAGGAACGAATCAAAGACGTTATTTTTCATCGCAAATGCTTCGGCTCTTCCTAAAATAACGCAGTTAACGACGATAAGTGAGAGATAGACGCCTAATGTTTGACTTAAGTCATACATAAAAGCTTGCATTAACATTTCAATGATCGTCACAATACTGGCAATAATGACAATTAAGACCGGGATTCTAATTTCATTAGGCACCCATCTTCTAATCGCACTAATGGCAACGTTTGTTAAGATGATTGTCGCAATAACCGCAATTCCCATGCCAAAAGCACTCATAAAGCTTTTCGTCGTCGCTAATGTTGGACACATTCCTAAAAATAAGATAAAGGCAGCGTTATTAGCGAAAATGCCATCAATAAATATTTTACGCTTTTTCATATTAGTTACCTCCATTACTGTAATCAGTCGCAATTAAGGAAATGACACCCTTAACCGCATCCGCTGTTTTCGTAACGCCAGCACTGACTGGTTCATCGTCTAACACTTCCGCAGTTACTGCTTTACCAACGAGCGTTGCTCTAACTTGCGCTAAATAGTCACCGCCGTAATCTGGTGTTTCTTTGGAAGCGATAACGTGGAAGCCGACAAAAGTGCCGTCTTTAATCCCGACAAGGAAATGTAAGTCCGGGGCAAAAGCTCTAAGTTTTGCTTCATAGACGACGCCTGCTTCAACTTCTCCTTCTTTAACCGCGTATTTAAAGAGCACACCGCCATCATTTAAGGCACCACTTGTTCTTGTTGCCGTAAACGTATCTGCATTTTCGTTATTAAGCGCAAGCCGTAAGTTTTCAATCGTTGTTTCTTCTGGTTCCGGTAAGGCGCTACCACTATAATCACGGGCGCATAACTCTAATACTTCTTTAACAGCGTTGCCAGTAATCGGAGCGGTAACCCCTGTATATGTGCCGTCATTATCAATTAAAACCGGTTGATCAACGGACTTCCCTTTGATCCGACTATCGACAAGTTTTAAGTAATCAGCGCCAATACCGGGTGTTTCTTTACTCGAGATTAAGTTAAAACCAGCGTAGACATTGCCTTTAAAGCCGACTTGGAAAATAAGATCACTTTCCCAGCCGGTCACATTCGCGTCATAGACAACACCAACCACTTCATTATTAATAACAAAGTTTTGTTTTAAAGTAACCCCTGCTTGTTTTAAAGGGTCTTCTAAAGTTAATTCGTTAACAGTGTCAAAACTATCAATTTCTAAAATCTTTTTATAACCTTCATATTTTTTATTTAGTTCATTGCGTTCGATAAAAGGTTGGGTTAATAAATGAACACCCGTTAATATACCGGCCGCACTTAAGGTTACTACCCCTAAAAATAAGGGTAAAAGTAACATTTTATTCATTTTTTTCTTTGCCATATTAGAATTCATAACCTCCTAATGCAAGTGTTACAGCGTTAAAGACGCGGTCAGGACTATAAGACATGCCCGTAAAGTCTTCCATGTTATAAAGCTCGGCTGAGTTTGCGTATGATTTAAAAGTTGCAATTTCTAAATCATGATAGTAAGAAAGTACTAAATCCTTTTTTTCCTCCCATTTACTCGCAAACTGTTCACTACTTGCCCCACTTAAGACGTGGAGTGTTTTAATCGTGTCAGTTAACGGATTTACGTAAACGTTAAGTGCTAAAATCATTTCTGAAGTTGCTCCATCATAAGGAAGGGTTAAGCTTTCGCCGTAATAGACATCAATATTTTTAAAGGCGTCTTTAATGGCTTCATATAAAGCGCGTGAAGAATAAATCGCCCCCGGTAAGATGTGACCCCCACTTTGATCAGGAATGGTCTCACCCGTTGTATCATCAGTTAAAACCGGCACTGGTAAAAGTTTAAATTCAGCGACATTAATCGATGTGTAGAAATTCTTTAATGTATTATGCTCTTCACTAGTTAAGCGGTCGGGTGAATCAATGACATCATAATCAATACTTACAATGTGGTATTCATTATTTAAACCGACAGTAACATTTGTCGTAAATGGTTGTTGTGAAGAGTGAGGTGCGGGACTATTATAAGTGCCGTGATACTTCGCAAATGG
>JBAZCS010000034.1:0-7975 GCA_041654855.1 Bacilli bacterium
CTTGATAAAAAAACTCTCGGGTGAGAGTTATTTATTTTCGTCGAGTGATTCAAAGCGTAAGAAGACGTGCTCTTCATCAAGTTTGCCAGCAATTGACACCACTTCACGTAAGGCGTTAGCGATAACTCCTTTGCGCCCAATTAAGACGGCAATGTCTTCATTTTCGGCAAAGATATTAATAATAATTTTATCGCCTTCGTTTGTCTTACGAATTAAGAGCGCTTGTTCATTTTTAACAAGTGGGGTAATAATTTCACGGACTAAAGCTTCATAGTCACGCATAATTATTGTCCTCTTTTACTTTTTGCAAATTCTTCGTTGATGCCTTGGGCCCGGAAAATAGCACGGACGGTATCACTTGGTTGCGCACCATTATTTAACCATTTAAGGGCTAATTCACGGTTAACAAAAGCATCTTTTAATTCAGTTTTTGGGTCATAATGGCCAATTTGTTCAATGAAGCGACCATCACGAGCGTAACGGCTATCAGCGGCCACAATCCGGTAGTGAGGAGTGTGGGTGCGGCCAACGCGGGTTAATCTAATTTTTACTGCCATAATTTGTTCCTCCTTATGCACCATAGAGTTTATACACTTTGTAGATTAGAGTCAAGTAATTTTACTTTACATTAGATAAATATTAATATTTATTGTTATTTTTGGTAAAATTAATTAGACTATTATGGTTTATAAAGCCAAAGGAGTGAATATATGAAAAATTTGTTGAACAAACTATTTAAGTTTGAAGAACGAAGGGCTAACTTAGCGAGTGAAATACTCGGGGGGTTAGTTACTTTTTTAGCGATGATTTACATCTTACCGACGAACGCTGGTATTTTAAGCACGATGGGGATGGATCAAAGCGGACTATTTGTCGCGACGGCCGTTGTTAGTGCCTTAGTTACTTTAGTGATGGGGTTTTATGGAAACTTCCCCATTGTCTTAAGTGCGGGGATGGGCGTTAATGCTTATTTAGCGTTTATTGTCTTTAATGCGCTTGGCTCATGGCAAGCGGCACTGCTTTTAATGTTTCTATCCGGTATTTTATTTGCAATTATTAGTCTTTCTCCACTACGGAAAATGATGATTGACGCTATTCCGAATGACATTAAATTTATTATTAGTGCCGGTTTAGGGGCGTTTATTGCTTTTGTCGGTTTTAAAGGAAGCGGCTTTATTGTCGGCAGTGATGCTACCCTAGTAACATTAGGTAGTCTAACTGATCCAATGGTTTTATTATCGTTAATGGGTATTTTATTAGTAATTGGCTTTATGTTTAGTCAAAACAAATTAGTGAAACAATTAGCGATTCCCTTTGCAATGCTTATTACGGTTATTGTCGCCATTGCAGTGTGGAATATTTTTAATTTACCGTCCACTAGACCAGACGGCACACTTATTGCCTTCCATTTTGATAGTATTAAAGAAATCTTTAGTGACCCACAAAAATGGGGTGGGCAAGGGTTTGAAAAAGTTGCCTTCCAAATATTTGGGGGTGAAACTTGGAAACAAGTATTAAGTAATCCGGCAAGTTATGCCTTTATCTTTTCCCTTGTATTAGTTAACTTATTTGACACTACCGCGACGATTTTAGCCGTTGGTCGAGGTGCCGGCATTATTAATGAACAAGGGGAATTAGTCGGTGGGACGAAAGCAGTTGCTGCAGACGCCTTTGGGGCCGTTATTTGTGCCCCGCTTGGCACTAGTACCGTTACAAGTTTTGCCGAAAGTGGTATTGCCGTTGAAATGGGCGCGAAAACTGGTTTAGCGGCCGTTGTTGCTGGATTTTTGTTCTTATTAAGTGCGTTTATTTATCCAGTATTTTATATCTTTACTGAACCTGCAGTTACAAGTATGGCGCTTATTAGTGTTGGCGGATTAATCTTTGTTAATAACTTAAAAGATATTAACTGGGAAGATCGTATTATTGGCTTTACCGCATTCTTTACCGTTTTACTTATCCTACTAACTTATTCGATTAGTGATGGTTTAGGCATTGGCCTTATTTTATATGTCATTATGATGCTTATTAGTAAGCGGGGTAAAGAAGTTAAAATCCCGATGTACGTTGTCGCGGGAATATTCGTTATTTACTTTGTCTTAAAAGCTTTTATTTAATAAATGTTTAAAATACTTTTAAAAGGCCGTATTTATTACGGTCTTTTTATTATGTCGACTTTTTAAGAGATTACACTTTACATAGTAAAGAACTTTTGATATATTAATAAAGCGTTTAACGCTGTGGTCCGCTACCAAAAGGTATGAACACGAAAAAAATATATCGGAAGGAGCGAGTTGTTCATGAATAAAAATTTAGTAAGTGAAATTAACGCTTCTCAACTTCGTAAAGATCTTCCAGCCTTTAATAGCGGTGATACGATTAAAATCGCTGTTAAAATTCGTGAAGGTGAAAAAGAACGGATTCAATATTTTGAAGGGGTCGTCATTGCCCTCCAAGGTTCAGGTGTTAACCGGACCTTCACTGTTCGTAAAATGTCAAGTGGCATTGGAGTTGAAAGAGTGTTTATGACCCATTCCCCAGTTATCGAAGGCATTGAAGTCTTACGCCGTGGGAAAGTTCGTCGCAACAAAATCTACTACATTCGGAAACTTTCAGGCCGTAAAGCCCGGATTAAAGAAAAAAGATAAGTTTGTGAAATTACTAAAAGACCAGCAATCACTGGTCTTTTTTAATATTTAATCGCTAATTCGGGCTTCTTTTTTCGCAAAATGTACATAAATGTACATAAAGTTGTTATAATATCACTATGGTAAAAGAAGAAGCAGTTGGTGCAAAAGAGATTACAGAACAAGAAATAAATAACAAGTTAAAACCACGGCGCCGGAAAGTAATTAATACGTTGTGGACCGTTTTACTTATTGTTATAACACTAATTGCGATTCCGGTTGCCTATGTTGATATTGTGTACACGCCAGTTTATATTGATGGGCAAAGTATGGCGCCCACTTTAAATAATTTTGATAATAGTTCGTTTGTCGAATTTGGGCTTATGGATCAAAGACTAAACACGAAAAAGAAAATAAAACGGGGCGATATTATTGTTTTTGACCGTAATGGCGGAACCGCAACCCCAAGCTTACTTATTAAAAGGGTTATTGCTTTACCAAATGAAACGATTTTAATTACGGACAAAGGAAATGGAGATGAAGTTTCCATTACGACGACCAAAGGGGAAACGTTATTATTACCAGAAAAATATTTAAGTAATATTGCTCGTTATTATACGGCTACATCAAGTGATAGCGGTAACGGTATTGGTATTCCTTTAACACTTGGCGAGAACGAATATTACTTAATGGGTGATAATCGCGGTAATTCTTATGATTCGCGTCGGCTTGGCGGGGTAAGTTTTACGAATATTCGCGGTAAATTAGTCGTCGTTCAAGGCTACGCTGAAGATACTAAGGCATTACCAAGCGGGAAAACGGAATTAGTGAAAAGACATTATTATGTGATGTGGAAATGGCGGTACTACTAATGAGTCAAAATATTGGTTGGTTCCCCGGACACATGCAAAAAGCAACGCGCAAGTTAATCGAAACATTAAAACTTGTCGATGTTATTATTGAACTAGGTGACGCCCGCATTCCTGAAAGTAGCAGAGCGACATATTTAAAAAATATTATTGAAAAGAAACCAAATCTTTTTATATTAACAAAAGCTGATTTAGCAGATCCTAATGAACTTAAGAAGTTTCAAGAAAAAGAATTCGTATTAGCAGGGAATTTAAACGAAACATCGTTTATTCGCGCAATACTTAAAGCGATTATGAATGCGGGGGCGCCTGTTATTGAACGCTATAAAAGACGGGGTTTAAAAGTAAGACCTTTAACCGTAATGATTGTCGGTATTCCTAATGTTGGCAAATCTACCCTTATTAATAAACTAGCGGGCCGGAAAGCCGCAAGTGTGCAAAATCGTCCAGGTCACACTCGCGCAAACCAATATATTAAAGTAAATAACGAAGTTGCTTTGATTGACACACCGGGCATTTTAGCGCCTAATTTTGATGATCCGCTTACAAGTATGAAACTTGCCCTTGTCGGCACGATTCGCCAAGAAATATTACCAACTCACTTAATGGTGGAATATTTGCTTCCCTTTTTACAGCTTAATTACTTAGAGTTATTAAATAATTATTACAATACAACCTTGCAAAAAGACACTCCTTATCATGAGGCGCTCCTTTTAATTGCACAAAACCGCGGTATTATTGGTGAACAACATTTCGTACTTGAGCGAACGGAGATTTTAATACTTAATGATTACAAAAATGGGAACATTGGAAGGATAAGTTTAGAAATCTTATGACGTATTTTGATTTTGATAATGATTATCGTCATCGCGGTCATCTTTACTTAGTTGGCATTGATGAAGCTGGACGTGGTCCGCTTGCTGGTCCCGTCTTTGTGGCGGCGGTTATTTTACCACCAAGTTTTAATGATGAACGCATAAAAGATTCAAAACTTTTAAATGAAACGGAATTAATTGAACTAAGTGAATTAATTAAAAAAGTCGCGCTTGATTATCGCATTGTCAGTATGAGTCCGGAAGATATTGATACTTTAAATATTTATCAAGCGACAAAAGTTGGCATGCTTCAAGCGTTAAATGAAATTGAAACTGAATATCATTATGTTTTAAGTGATGCGATGCCTTTAGGGCAATTAAAAGTTGGGCATGAAGCTATTATTCAAGGTGATGCAAAGTCTTTATCAATCGCTGCAGCGAGTATTCTTGCCAAAGTAGCGCGCGACGCTTACATGTTTGAATTAGATTTAGCCTACCCCCATTATGACTTTAAAAATAATAAAGGTTATCCGACAAAGAAGCATTTAGAAGCGCTTGAAATTTACGGTCCTGTTAAAGGGGTGCACCGCTTTAGTTATAAACCAGTGCGTGACGCCCAAAATTTACAAATAAAACTATTTTAATGTAATAAAACCCGAGCTTTACTTTTATTTATACTTGAGGTATTTAAATTATGAGTAAGAAAGCCCGGGATATTTTATTATACTTTGCGACGAAGTATGAAGGTGATTATCACCAAATTATAAGTGCATTACGCAATAAAGAAAAAGTTGATGAAGAAGCTTATGACCAATATAAGAAAGAATGGGATAAAGTTGAAACATTAACAATTATTGATAATGATTATCCTGATATCTTTAAAACGATTAATAATCCCCCGATTGTTTTATTTATGCGCGGGGACACTACCTTATTATATAAACCCGAGAAATCAATTGCTGTTATTGGGGCCCGCGATTATTCAGAATACGGGAAAGCGAAAACTTTTGAGTTTGTCGAGTCGCTCGTTAAAGAAGATTACATTATAATAAGTGGTTTAGCGCGCGGTATTGATAGTTTTGCGCATGAAGCCGCCTTAAGTCATAGTGGCAAGACAATTGCCGTTTTAGGCGGGGGAATTAATTATCCGTATCCTGCAAGCAATAAGAAACTATATGAAAAGATTGTGGCAAGCGGCTTAATCATTAGTGAGTACCCAAACTTAACGAAACCAGCGCCTGATTATTTTAAATATCGTAATCGGTTAGTCGCTGCTTTAAGCCGTGGCGTTTTAATAATTGAGGCTAAATATCGCTCCGGGACAATTATTACTGTTGGCCACGCCCTTGAAAAAGGTGGCGATATTTTTTGTGTTCCCGAAAGAGCGGGCGTTAATAGCGGGTGTAATAAGCTAATTAAAGATGGTGCCTACCTTGTGGAAAACGCAAGTGATATCTTTGAACATTGGCTCAATTGATATTTTCTTTTATTTATTATAAATAAAGGGAAATCGCTGTAAGTTTTACGGTTGACAAGTTCACTTTTTACCTTTATATTCATATACCGAAGGAGAGTGCCGTGAAACTAGTTATTGTTGAGTCCCCCAGTAAAATAAAAACGATCGAACGTTATCTAAGTAGTGATTATAAAGTCTTAGCCTCTTTTGGCCACATTGTTGATCTTTCAACGAAGGGCAAAGGTAGTTTAGGCATTAACCTTGAAAACTTCAGCGGTGATTATGTTATTGATAAGGGTAAAAATAAAGTCGCAAAAGCGTTAAAAGACGCGAAAAGTGAAGCAAGTGAAGTAATTCTTGCAACTGACCCGGACCGGGAAGGGGAAGCAATTGCTTATCACATCGCTACCTTATTAAACTTAGACCCAAAGAAAACGAAAAGATTAGAGTTTCATGAAATAACGAAAGACGGTATTTTAAAAGCACTTGAAAACCCGCGGACAATTAATTACGCGCTTTTTAATTCACAAGAAACTAGAAGAATGCTCGACCGTATTGTCGGCTTTAAATTATCTGCTCTTTTAAAGACGAAAATTAAAGTGCAAAGTGCGGGTCGGGTCCAAAGTGCCGTATTAAAAATCATCGTCGATAAAGAAAAAGAGATTGAATCATTTATTCCGGTAGAATATTGGCCCCTTAAAATTGAAACGTGTAAAGATGATCAAACTTTTGAAATTACATTTGCGAAAAGTTATTTAGGCGAAAATAAAATAACAAGTGAAGCGCATAAAAATGATATTGTGTCAAAACTTTCCCCCTCCGTGTATGTCGTGGATGTGAAAACTCAGACCCGTATCACAAACCCGAAACCACCCTTTACAACATCTTCTTTACAACAAGAAGTTGGGGCAAAATACCGCTATTCCGCTGCGAAAACGGCGTCAATTGCCCAAAAGTTATATGAAGGGATTGCCATTGACGGCATCGAAACCGGGCTTGTTACTTATATAAGAAGTGACTCAACGCGCTTATCACCAAGCTTCGTTGCGAGTGCTTCACAATATATTTTAAAGATGTACGGTTCTGAATATTTAGGGCGGGGGCCAAGTCGCGGAAAAGCGAAACAAAATGTTCAAGATGCCCACGAAGCCATTAGACCTACTAATTTATTTAATACACCCGAACGCGTTAAAGGTTTTTTAACTAGAGATGAATATAATGTTTATTCATTAATTTATGCCCGGGCAATTGCGAGTTTAATGCCGCCGAGTCGTGATAGTGTAACCCGCTATACTTTTAATAGTAACGGAACAACCTTTAATGCGACATCTGTTGTCCCGCAATTTGCTGGCTTCCGTAAAGCATATGGCTTTGATGAAACAAAAGACGATAAAGCTTTACCAAGTATGCATGTTGGTGATGTTTTACCAATTAATAATATTATTACGGAACAAAAATTCACTGAACCACCGGCCCGTTATAGTGAAGGAAGACTTATTAAAACGATGGAGGATTTAGGTATTGGTAGACCTTCAACGTACGCTCCAACAATCGATACATTACGGAAACGGAAATATGTAACGATTGCGAAAGGCTCAATAACCCCAACCGAATTAGGAAAACGGTCTATTGATGCTTTAAGCGAATACTTTCCTAATTTAATAAGTAGTGATTATACGGCAATGATGGAACATGAATTAGATAAGATTGCGAATGAAGAAAGTGATAAAGTTGAATTCCTGAGCGAATTTTATAAAGAATTTAGTGAGCAAGTGGATAGCGCACGAAAAGATATGCCAAAATTAGAACCGGAGAAAGTGGGTCGGCCATGTCCAAAATGTGGTGGGGAACTTGTGTATCGTGATGGTAAGTTTGGGCGCTTTATTGCGTGTTCTAATTTCCCTAAATGTAAATATATTGAAAACATTATTGAATATACAGGAGAAAAGTGTCCAGAATGCGGAGCCCCTTTAATATATCGCTATGATAGTAAAGGTCGGAAGTATATTCGATGCTCCGATTATAAAAACTGCAATTACGCTTTATCGATGCGTAAAGCAAAATATAATAAGTAAACAAACATTTTCTGAATAAGAGCCTTTTTTGCTATAATTTCCTTATGGAAGAAGTAATTATTATTGGTGGTGGACTAGCCGGAAGTGAAGCTAGTTTTTTCTTAGCAAATCATGGGATTAAAGTTAAACTTTA
>JBAZCS010000035.1:0-7867 GCA_041654855.1 Bacilli bacterium
GTTGCTTACTACATCGGACAATATCACATCCGTTTAGGCGGAGCGGAAGCGATTGCCTTCACCGCTGGGATTGGCGAAAACGTCCCAATGATCCGCACCTTAATTATTAATGAAGTCAAAGATGCGATGGGTATTGTCCTCGATGAAGAGAAAAATAAAGCCGCGCGTGGTGGCGCATATGGTCTTATCAGTGCCCCGGAAAGTAAAGTCAAAGTATTCGTTATTCCGACGAATGAGGAACTAATGATAGTTCGTGACTGTGTCCGCCTTTTAAAATCTTAAGTAATTAACCCTCGAAAAGAGGGTTTTTTATTCTTTTTACTTGCAAGTTTTTAATGATTAGATTATTATGGAAGGTCTTTTCAAAGGAGGACATTTATGAAAGAATTTAGTAAAAACATTAACACCCGGATAAACGAATATAAACCGTATGTAGCCAAAATATTTAAGGAAGTGGAAAACGCTGATAGAATCGCTGTTTTTGCTCATAAAACACCTGATTTTGATGCCTTTGGATCTCAGTTTGGCCTTGCTACATATTTAAAAGAACATTATCCGCAGAAAGAAATAATTGTCCTTGGTGAAAACCATTATTTATATAGCGGGGATCTTTATCCTTTAATTGATGTCGTTGATGATAGTTGGTTTGATAAAGCTTTTCTAGCAATTATTGTTGATACTGGAAACTTAAGTCGCGTTAGTGACAATCGTTACCAAAAAGCAGATACGATTATTAAAATTGATCACCACCCTAACGTTGAGCCATACGGTAAAGTATGTTTTGTCGATACGAAAGCCGTCGCTGTTAGTGAAATTTTAGCACTTGTTATGCTGGCGCATGGTAAAGGCTTAAGTGCGGAAGCTGCTTCCTACTTATTTAGTGGCATTGTCGGTGATTCGGGGCGCTTTAAATATGCTTCAACGACCGCGGTTACTTTTGCGACAACCGAAGTCTTAATTAATAATGGGGTCGATATTAATAAAATATACAATAAACTTTACGCCCAAGAAGTTGAAGATTTACAAATTATGGCTTACATTTTAAATAACTTTACGATTACTGAGCATGGTTTTGCTTATTATATCGTTACCGCGGAAACGCAGACAAAACTTAATATTCCCGCCGAAAGAGCAAAAGAAAACGTCAATGTTTTCAGTGGCATTCGGGGGGTTAAAGCGTGGGCGGCAATTACCGAAATTAAAGAAACTGGCGAATGGCGCGTTTCCTTACGCAGTGCGGAAAAACCTATTAACCATATCGCCGCGAAATGGCGCGGTGGCGGTCACGTCCAAGCTAGTGGGGCTACTTTATTAAGTAAAGAAGAAATCGCGCTCCTTGTTGCCGATATTGATAATTATTTAATTGATTAAAGTTAACTTTAAAGGGGGCGAGAGCCCTTCATTATGTTAGAATTATATATGATGAAATTCATTCCTTTAAACGTATACACAAACTATGCATTACTTCAAAGTGCTTTAACACTTGAAGAATATTTTAAGGCTTTAAAAAAGCAGAAAATTAGTGCCGCTGGCATTAGTGATCCTAATCATTTATTTGCCTATCCTTATTTTAAAAGAGGGGCCGAAGAACATAAAATCAAACCCTTATTTGGCGTGCGATTAAATGTTTTTGACACTGACCTTATTTTATACATTAAAAATGATCTGGGCTATCGCAATTTATTAACTATTTTTGAACTTAAAAATAAAGGTGAATTAACCGAGGGGACCTTTAAAAAATTAACGAAACATCTTGTCGTAATTTTACCGTCATCTACTTTGCGAAATCTTAGTTTTCAAACGAGAGAAATCGTTGATTTTACAAAGCGCTTTGCGATGATTACTAATCATTTTTATTTAGGTTTAGAGCTAGAAAACGCTGAATTTAATGCGAATCTGCGCGATTTCGCTACTAAATATAACTATGACATCGTCGCCTTTCCCCATGTGTTATATGTTAAACCAGAGGACTATAAAACATACTTAATGATCGAAGCGATTCGCGAAGGGAATTTTCTAGATATTAGTGATAACCCGCGTGGTGAAAATTACTTTTTAGAAGATACGCGTTTAACGAATAATTATTTAGAAAACGAACTCGCTAACACCGTTAAAATTAGTGAAGAATTAAGCTTTACTTTTACGATTAAAAGAGACTTTCATTTCCCATTACCCGGTAATTATAATCCCCAAGTTAAAATCCGTAATTTAGTGAATGCAAAGATGGAGGAATATGGCTTTAATCATAAAAAAGAATACGTTGATAGATTAGCCCATGAATTAAACATTATCGAAAGCCTTAATTTTGTTAACTACTTCTTAATCGTTAGTGATTATGTCCGCTTTGCCAAAGAAAATGATATTCTTGTCGGTTACGGTCGGGGGAGTGCTCCGGGATCATTAGTTAGTTATTTATTAGGAATAACCCACGTTGATCCTTTAAAACACAATTTACTTTTTGAGCGCTTTTTAAATCCCGCCCGGGTCACGATGCCCGATATTGATATCGACTTTATGGACACTAGACGAAACGAAATCATCGATTATATCAAGAAGACTTATGGCGAAGAAAGAGTTAGCCAAATTGTTACTTTTCAAACAAACGCGGCGAAAGCATCATTAAGAGACGCCGGGCGAATTTTTAATATTGACCTGCGCTTTATTAATCGTTTAAGTAAAAGTTTAGGCAACACAAACTACTCCTTACGTGAGGCGTATAAGAACATACCACGCTTTAAAAATCTTATTGATTCTGACCGTTATAATTTAGAAATTATTCGCCATGCCGTGAAACTTGAAGGCTTCCCGCGGCAAAGCGGATTACACGCAGCCGGCATTATTATTGATAGTGAACCATTATATTTAAATTTACCGACCTTTTTCAATAATGATATCCGGGTAACGGAATACGAAATGGGCTTTTTAGAAGATCAAGGCTTTTTAAAAGTTGATATTTTAGGATTGTCAAACTTAACCCTTATCGATAACATTATTAAAGATGTCAATAAACTTTATGCTGCTAACATTAATTTTTATGATTTAAACTTTGATGACCCCACAATTTACAAAGTAATACAAGACGGACTGACCATTGGTTTATTCCAATTAGAAAGTGAAGGGATGGGTCGAGCAATCAAACAGGTACGGCCCGAAAACTTTGCTGATGTCAGTGCCCTTTTAGCCCTTTATCGCCCGGGACCAATGGAATATATTGGTGATTATGCGTTTCGTAAACATGAAAAGGTGGAAATTTCTTACTTAAATGATGAACTTAAAGAAATTTTAGCGCCCACATATGGGATTATTATTTACCAAGAACAAATTATGCAGCTTGTGAGTGTAATGGCTGGCTTTAACTTAGCAGAAGCCGATTTACTCCGCCGCGCGATTAGCAAAAAAGATGAAAAGATTATTTTAGAACAAAAAGGCGCGTTTTTAAAAGGGGCGAAGCTTAAAGGTTATAAAGAAAGAGATGCGATTAAAGTTTTTAATGACATTTTAAAGTTCGCTGACTATGGATTTAATAAAAGTCACTCCGTTGTTTATGCAATGACGACGATGGCCTTAGCGTATTTAAAAACGTATTATCCGCATGAATTTTATAAAGAAATCTTAAAGTCAACGATTAATGATCGCAAGAAATTCCAATTAGTCCGTAATGAATTAAAAGCTTTAAACATTGCCTTATTACCGCCAAGTGTTTTAGAATCTACAACCGAATTTATTAAAAGCGGTAATGACTTACTTTTCCCGCTTAGTGAAATAATCGGCTTAAATATCGATTCAGCACGTAAAATCATCAAATTACGTGAAGAAAGACCTTTTAATTCTTTAGAAAATTTCTTCTTCCGTGCCTATAACGACGGCATTACTAACGAAGAATTTATGGCCCTTATTGAAAGTGGTGCCCTTGATACTTTTAATAAAAACCGTGATTATTTAAAGAAACTATTAACTAGTTTTCTACCAATCCTTGAAGTAAAACTTTTTACTGATGAAAAAGCGTTAAGCACTATCATTGTCGAAGCACCAGACGAAGACTTAAAATTACGCACTGAAAATGAAGTGAAAAGACTTCGTTTCCCCTTAACTTTAAATCCGCTAGCCCTTGTAAATGTAAAGGGCGCCACACCTTTAGCAAAACTTAGCGCCATAAATAGCGGCTACATTACTACTTTTGGTCTTTTAGTAAGTTACCGTCCGATTAAAACGAAAAAAGGTGAACAAATGGCGTTTGCCGCTATAAGTAATTACACCGATTTACTTAATTTAGTCATTTTCCCCTCAACTTTTAACGCTTTGAATGAACCGTTATCAATAAATGAAATATATGTAGTAACCGGGAAAATTGAAATTAAAGACAATGAAAAACAACTAATCGTACAAACGTTAGAAAGGTTAAAACATGAATAAACGATTTATTATTATTGATGGGAATTCCCTTCTTTTTAGAGCGTATTATGCAACCGCTTATGCCGGTGTTGATAAGATTATGCGCACTAAAAGTGGAATACCCACTAATGCAATCTTTGCTTTTGCAAACATGATGGTTCGTATTTTAAATGACTTAAATGAGGACGATCATCTTTTTGTCGCTTTTGATACAGGTGAAAAGACTTTTCGTCATGAAGAATATGAAGACTATAAAGCAGGACGTAAAGCCGTGCCGGAAGAACTTATTACCCAATTTCCAATTGCCCGTGAGTTTTTAGACGCTTTATCGATTCCGCACGCTGAATTAGTCGGTTATGAGGCCGATGATCTTGCCGGAACTCTTGCCCATAAGGCTGAAAAAGAAGGCTTTAAAGTCGAACTTTTTACGAGTGACCAAGATTATTTACAACTCGTGAGTGATAACATTAATGTTAAACTTATTCGCCGTGGATTAAGTGATGTTTTAACGCTTGACCCGGAAACGTTATATGAAACTTTTGGTTATCACCCGCATCAAGCCACTGATTATAAAGGACTCCTTGGCGATCCAAGTGATAACTTAAAAGGTATTCCTGGGATTGGTAAAATAACAGCGCAACGATTATTAAAAGAATACGGCAGTCTTGAGGCAATTATTGAAGCCTCACCAAACATTAACGGCAAACTCGGTGAAAACATTCGCGAATACGCAGATTTAGCCCGTACTTCAAAACGCCTTGCTACTTTAATTACGGATATTCCTCATAATTTAGCGCTTGATACGTATCATTATGCCGGTTATGACGCTAGTCTTGTGCAAGCTTTTAGCGCCAAATATGAAATGCGGCAATTTATTAATAATTTAAACTATTCAACCAAGAAAAATACGGAAGTGAAAGTTGAAGTTATTAAAAACTATAACGAAATTAAAGAAAAGAAAATTAAAGACTTCTCCTTTTATCTTACGAGTAGTGACGGTCCTTATTATCGGGCTACCCCACTACTTTTATATTTAGGAATTGGCAAAAATGTATATGTTATTGACTTTGACAACTTTAAAAAGGATCAATCATTACTTCGCTTATTTGCGGATGAAACGATTACTAAATATAGTTATGACATTAAAAGAGCCATCGTTATTTTAAATAACTTCAATATAAACATTAACGGGCCTTTAAATGATGCTTTAATCTTAACGTATGTTTACGACACGAATATAAGCGCTAATATTCAGTCTTTCTTATTAAGTTACGGCGTAAGTGCGAGTAACGAAGAAGAATTACTTTTACCAATTTTAGTGTTCAATCTTCAAGATGTTTATAAAAAAGGGTTAGATAAACTAGCAAACGAAGGTTTACTTGACGTTTATCAAACGATTGAAAAACCCCTTACTAATGTATTAGCGAAAATGGAGATTGAAGGTTTTCCTGTTAAAGAAGATAAATTGCTTGAAATTGGGGATGAATATAAAGCTATTTTAGAAGACTTAACTGCAAAGATTTACGCCCAAGCGGGGCACGAATTTAATATTAATTCCCCGCAACAAGTCGCAACCGTTCTTTTTGATGAATTAGGACTTAAAATGATTAAAAAACGCTCAACAGCGATCGATGTTTTAACGAGATTAGAAAATAAGCATCCCATTATTCCGTTACTCATTGAATATCGAAAGTACCAAAAAATTGTCACGACTTATATTGATGGCTTTGTAACGCACATTTATGAAGACGGTAAAGTTCATAGTTCTTTCAACCAAGCAACGACGAGTACCGGCCGTTTAAGTAGTAATGATCCTAACTTACAAAATATTAGTATTCGCAATGAAGAAGGTCGCGAACTACGGAAAGCTTTTCACGCTGGTGATAAATTAGTGCTCGCGATTGACTACAGTCAAATTGAATTACGGCTCCTAGCCTGTATCGCTAATGTCCCGTCCCTTATTAAAGTATTTAATGAAGGGCACGACATCCATAATGAAACAGCAGCCCGGCTATTTCCGCTTGAAGATTTAGATTTTGCACGAAGAAAAGCAAAAGCGGTAAACTTTGGTATTGTTTACGGCATTAGTGACTTTGGCTTAAGTGAACAATTAGATATAACGATTGGCGAAGGCCGAAGCATTATTCAAAGTTTTTTTAATGCGTATCCTGAAATATGGACCTATCGCCAAAATATTATTAATGAATTACAAAATGAAGGGTATGTTACGACGTTAACAGGACGAAAACGCTATATTCCCCAAATTAATGACCCAAATTACCAAACCCGTGAATTCGCTAAAAGAGCAGCGATGAACGCTCCTATTCAAGGAAGCGCCGCTGATTTAATAAAACTTGCAATGATTAAAGTCGATGCTTTCTTAAGTGAAAATAATTACAAAACTAAATTAATCTCACAAGTGCATGACGAACTAATATTTGCCCTCGAAGAAAGTGAAAAACATATTGTTGATGATATTGTAAGCATCATGGAAAATGTGTTTGACTTACCGCTTAAACTAAAGGCCGAAGTATCAATTGGCAAAGATTGGTTCACCGCTAGTTAGGAGTTCGTATGCCAGAATTACCGGAAGTAGAAACTGTTAAAAAAATATTAAACACCTTTATAATTGACGCTAAGATTAAAGAAGTAATCGTCCATAAAAAAGGCATTATTATTGGCGACGTAAACGACTTTAAAAAGCGCTTAAAAGGCCGTACTTTTCATGAAGTACAAAGGCGCGGTAAATATTTAATCTTTACTTTTGACACTGATTTAGTAATGCTTTCACATTTACGAATGGAAGGAAAATTTATTGAAGTGTTAAAAGGCGGTGAAGATTCAAGATACGCTCATGTAATCTTTGTTTTAGAAGATGGCAGGCGCTTATGTTATGATGATTCTCGCCAATTTGGAAAGATGGAACTTTCGACAAAAGATACTTACTTAAAAACTAAATCAATGTTAAATGTTGGTCCTGAACCATTTGATATTGATGTTGAGGATTATTTTAAAAAAGTAATTAAAAGGAAAACTCCCATTAAACTAGTACTCCTTGACCAAAAACTCATGAGCGGACTCGGTAATATTTACGTCGATGAAGTTCTATATCTAAGTAAAATTAATCCCCTTACTCCAGCGAACACTTTAACAAAGGAAGACATCACTTTACTAGTAAATGAAAGTAAAGCCGTTTTAAATAATGCGATTAAAGCGGGGGGCACAACGGTCCGCTCTTACGCTCCGGCCCAAGGGGTAAGCGGTAACTTCCAAGTTCAACTTCATGCTTATGGTAAAGTTGATGAAAGATGCCCAACTTGTAACATTCTTTTTAAAAAGATTTTTGTTGGCGGACGCGGCACAACTTTTTGCCCTTTTTGCCAAGTAAATAAAACGCGCCCCCAAACAGTAGCGATTACGGGCCAAAAAGCGTCCGGGAAAACAGAAATTTCAAAGGCCCTAACAAAAGCTGGTG
>JBAZCS010000036.1:0-7746 GCA_041654855.1 Bacilli bacterium
TTCTAATGCTTTATTTTCTTTTGCCATAATCTTTTATCCTTTATTTCATTTTAGTCCAAGTAACGTAAGAAAAAAGGATGTATGCAACAACGCGTACACCCTTATAAATATATAATTAATATAACTTAAAGCGGTTTAAGCTTTTTTAAAATATAACGAATTGACTTTTTATTTTTAACCCGTTTTTGTTCAATAAGCCATAGCGCGGTATCTTTAATCGTTGTTTGGAGGTCACGCGGCGTATAATCTAAGTCTTGGTGCGCTTTCGCATAGGAGAAGTTACAGTGACTCGTTAATGTATATAAAGAGTAGCGGGTAAAAAGGGGTGTTTTCTTCCGTTTCGCTGCACTTTTTTCTAAAAGGGGTAAAAAGATTTTTACAAACCAACGCGCAAAGACGACCGGTTTTGTTTTAAAGCCGGCAATGGTGCGCATTTCTTCAAATAATGTTTTAAGGTCGATTTTATGGCCACTTATAATATAAGGACCTTGCGCTTTAATTAAACTAGCCTTATATATAGCTTCAACGACATCACGGACATCGACAAAGTCATATTCGCCATTAACGCGGGCATTTAGTTTACCGTTAAAATAACTTTCAAATAAGTGCGTCATATGTGATTTGCCAAAGTCATAGGGGCCAATAATGCCGCTTGGATGAATAATCGTTGTACTTAAGCCTGCTTTATAAACTTCCATGACGTGTTTTGTCGCTGTTGCTTTCGTTTTCGCGTACGCCCCGATAACTAAAGCTGGATCAAAAGTCATTGTTTCCGTAATTAAAGTATCACTTTCTGGTTCCGCAATAGCGTGGACACTTGAGATGTAGATGAAGTGGTTAACATTAAATGCTTGGGCAAGACGCAGCATGTTTTTCGTTCCTTCAATATTAACGCGCTGCATAAGTTTTGGTTTCCGTTCACTAATTGAAATAATACCTGCTGTGTGAATTAAACAAATTTCATCGTGCCCATGAATATTTTGAAAAAGCGGGATTAGTGATTCATAATCTAAAACATTACCATATATGATTTCGACATTTGGCAAATGATTAAGCATGCTTGTATTTTCCCCGTTTAACACTAAAGCGCGCACACGATGACCTTCAAGCGTTAACTTTTTAATTAAGGTGTTTCCTAAATGACCAGTGGCCCCAGTTACGATATAAAGCATCATTTCCCCCTTTCTATCGCATATTCAAATACACGTTTCAAATATCTATTTACATTATAATGTATATGTGGCAAAATAGATATATAAATATTATTTGAAATTGCATTTTAGGAGGTTTTCATGGGAAAAGAACACATTAAAGATGTAATTCTTGCCAAAGCGCGGGAACTTATTAAAGAACAAGGTGGTTTTACAATTAAAGAACTAACGGACGCGACACATGTTAATATCGCTGCCGTTAACTATCATTTTGGCAGTAAAGATCAATTAACAAAAGTCATTATTGATGACGTCATTAATGATTTAAAAACGGTTTTAACTTTCTACATGTATAAATTAGAAAGAGGGATGAAAATTGATGATTTCTTAAAAGATATTGTTAACGGAATATATGATTTTACGGTTAAAAACGCTGGTTTACTTAAATATCTATTTTATAGTTTTGACCGCGAAGAATTAACGACTTCGGAATTAATCAATGCCTTTTTTAGTGATAATGAATTTACTAAACTTGTCTATCACCATGTCGCTAAATTAGTCGATAGTGATAACCCTAAAGAAATCTTAGCCCGTTATACAATCTTTTTCGCTACTGGGGCCGCACCCATGCTTTTACAATTAATGCAAGGGAAAAAAGGATTAAGCGCCACCTTCAATGATGAAGAATTTAAAAATTACTATGTTGAACAAATGATGAAGCTATTAAATTAGTAAATTAAAATCTAAATATAAAGATCTTACACACTAAACATGAATACTTATTCACCAAATATTAGAAAAGGGAAGATTTCCGTTTTCTCTCTTAATCTTTATGGTATAATACACTTATCTAATACGATGGTATTAGCGGAAAGGAGAACCTCAAATGGAAAGCTTAGTCTTTGATACAATTGAGAAGCTTGAGCAGATCAAGGCCCTACGTTTAGAGGAAAGAGGACTCTTAAGTCGGTATACGGATGATGAAATTTTATTGCTAATCACTAATTTAGTGGAAGCATTAAAAACCGAGTATCTCTACCAATAAAAGAGGCGAAAATCACTCTAAATTACACGGGTTAACCGTGTTTTTTTAATTCCTTAAGGCTAATGATATTTTTAATAAGATCAGTGTTTTTCAAATCATTTGGGTAAACAAGATATATACCGCGTTCTAAATAGAAGTCTTTTAATTTAATTTCTTTAAGTGTGCCAACGCGTAAATTTACTTTACAAATGGCCCGACTCATAACACTTAAGCCGTGTCCGGCAATAATAAGTTGCTTAATAAGCGCGGTATTATCAATTTCTAAAATAACATCAAAATTAGTAATATTATCAAGATGATTTAATAAATAATTTTCAAAGGCGAGCCGTGTATTCGCCTTTTCATGGCGTAAAATAAACTTTTCTTTCTTTAATTCCTCAGTTGTTACGACATTTTTCTTCGCTAAAGGATGGTTTTTAGGACCAATGATAATTAATTCATCTTTAATGAGTAATTCAACATTAAACTCGGTCGTTTGCGGGGTACCGTCAACAATAATAAAGTCTAATTCATTAAGGCGCATTCGTTCAATTAAGTTTGTTGCGTAATCAGTGTGAAAGTTAAATCTTAATTCGGGATATTTGCGCTTAAAGACGTTTAATATTTCGGGAATAAAGTATCCTCCAGCGGTTAAAGTGATGCCAATATCGAGTTTATTGATGCCCCCTTTATTTTTACTTAATTCTTTTTCAATATTCCGGTTTAAGGCGATTAAGCGTTTGGCGTTGCGCACTAAAACATCACCTTCATAAGTAAGCACTAAATTACGACCCACCCGTTTAAAGATTTTAATGCCATACATTTCTTCAAGTGCTTTAATGTGTTGTGACACCGCTGGTTGCGATAAATGACAAAGTTCGGCGGTCTTGGTGTAGCTCTTTACTTGGGCTAAAACGATTAACGTATTCAATTTGTCATTTATCATGCTAATTCTCCTCTAAAATCCATTATAAGTTTTTCTTATATAATTATAACAAATTATAAGTTGTTATATAAGTCATATCATTGTATAATTACATTAGTAAATTATGTGAGGAGGATATTATGGTCAATTTTTTATTGTCGTCACCGTTTAAAGAAGTAAACGTACCTACCATTTTAATGACATTAGCGATTATGTTACTAATTGGGTTCCTTTTCACTCGTCTTACAAAACTTGTCAAATTACCAAACGTTACTGCTTATATTATGACTGGGGTACTTTTAGGCCCCGTGGCAACCCTTATTTTAGGGGGCACGCCATTATTTCCCGAAGAACTTCGCAAAGGGATGGATTTTATTACCGATATCGCCTTGGCGTTTATTGCTTTTGGCGTCGTTCGCTACTTTAAGTTTGATATTTTAAAACGAAGTGGTCCGAAAATTTTAATCATTACCCTTTTTGAAAGTTTACTCGCAATGGCCGTTAGTTTTGGCGCGATGATGGCGATGAACTTTATTCCGGGTATTACGATGCACTGGGAATTAGCATTACTTTTAGCCGCAATCGCTAGTGCCACCGCCCCCGCTAGTACGATGATGACGATTCGGCAAACGGGCGCTAAAGGTGACTTTGTTAATACGATCTTACAAGTCGTTTCCCTTGATAACGCAATTGCTTTAATTTTATTTAGTGTGGCGATGGCCGTTATTACTGGTAATGAAAGTGGCGGCATTAATGTTGGCCAAATTGCACTGCCGTTACTTTATAACTTAATTTTAATTGTCGCTGGTTACTTATTAGGGCTCCTTTTATATTACGTAACACCCCCAAAAAGAACGAAAGATAACCGCCTTATTATCGCCGTCGCCTTTATGCTTGGCTTTAGTGGTGTCGCGTCTTTATTAAACATTTCACCATTATTAGGTGTTATGGCGATGGGGATGGCGTATACAAATATTGCCCCCGATGAATCATTATTCCGGCAAATTGACGCCTTTTCACCACCAATTTTAACGTTATTCTTCGTTTTAAGTGGGATGCGGTTACAACTCCACGCTCTTGCTTCAATTGGATTAGTCGGGATTGTCTACTTTATTACGCGTATTATTGGTAAATACGCGGGCGCAAGCCTTGGTAGTGTCGTCGCCCGTTCCACTGAGAACAATAAGAAGTACTTAGGGCTTGCGTTAATTCCGCAAGCCGGAGTTAGTCTTGGTCTTGCCGCTTTAGGATCACGGATTTTAGAAAGCTATGGCCAAACTGAATACGCAGTGATGTTAACAACGATTATTGTCGCTGCGGGGGTGCTTTATGAAATCTTTGGACCACCGGCCGCTAAATACTCACTTTACATTACTAAATCGTACAGCGTCGACCGTAAAGTCGAAATCATTGGACCAAAACCTGAACCTGTACCACAAGTTTCTGCAAATGATAAACCGCTACAAGAAACGCCTAAAGGTGCGAGTAAATAATAAATTTACTTTCCTTATAAAGAACTGATCAAAAGCTTTTTAGCTGTGATAAAATAGACCCATCATGCATAAAAAAATTAAAGCTCTTTTAGACAACAATGAAATTGAAGCGCTCCTCAAATTAACTAAAGGAACGCGTGACCCTTTAGCGATGCACTATCGCTTAAAAGGCCTGATTAAACTTGGTGAATACAATATTGCCTTAAGCTTTATTAGTGAAAATCAAATGGAATTATACACATATCATGCTCCAGAACTCATTAAAGCCCATATCGATATCCTAAATGAGTTAGGTGATTTAGATCAAGCACTTAATGTGTTAAAGCAATACGAAGATTTCCCCTATTTTTCCTTAGAAACTAATGAAGTTATCGCTGCGTTAGGTGACGCGGTACAAAAGGCAAGAAAAGATCATTTCCGCTACCGGCAACTCGACTTACTAGAAATAGAACGCCGCCTTTTTAGCGGCGACCATGATTTAACTTTAAGTGCTTTAGTCTATATTGAAAAGTATTACCATGAAAGCTATATTACAATCTTAGAAAAAGTGTTATTAAATGCCGAAGAAGAAACGTTAAAGTCTTATGTTTTATATATTTTAAAACAAAAAGAACATAATAAAACGGTAGCGATTAATAAGTATGGAGTCATCTTAAAAGTAAACCCTGCTAAACTATTTGAACCCGGAAAAACAACGGCGCAAAAAGCTCTTTTTAAAGAAGTTCAGAAAATAATTGCTCAAGATGACGATCTTAACTTTAAAGAAGTTATTCTTGATTTAATTAACCGCCATATCTTTACGATTTACCCGCAAAATTATGATAAAAAAGATGTTATTTTACTAAGTCAAACCTTCCATTATTTAACGCTGAGAATTACCGGAAGAATGGAAGATGTTAATGACTTTTTAGATACTTATAATTATGACGGTGATGCTTTACTTGATATTCGCGATAAATATTATTTTTTACCGTTTTTAACATAAACAGCAAAAACAGAGGAAAAATAAAACAAAAGACGGAAAATAAGCAACTTTGTTATTAATAACAAGTAAATTTTAGTATAATATTTAAGTTATAAATGGAGGAATAAGTATAAATGAAATTAAATGTAACAAAAAAAGAAACGAGTGTCTATGAATTAGAAGTCGAAGTCGCTAAAGAAGCGTGGCTTGCCGCACGGAAAAAAGCTTTTAAAAAATTAGCAGGCGAAGTAACTGTCCAAGGCTTCCGTAAAGGTAAAGCTCCTGAACACTTAGTCAAAGATAAAATTGACCCCGCGAAAGAACTTGATGAAGCGATTAAAAGTGTCTTAGATGACGCCTTTACTTTCGCCCTAGAAAAATCAGGTCATTACCCAGTGATGCAACCAAGTTATGATGTCGTTAAAGTAAGTAATGAAGAATTAACGCTTAAATTTACGATCGTTGCCGCCCCAAGTGTTAAACTCGGAGCGTATAAAGACTTAAAAATTGGTCATGACCCTGTCGAAGTAAGCGAAGAAGCCATTACTGACAAATTAAATAGCTATTTAGCGCAAAACGCCGAATTAGTGCTCAAAGAAGAACCAGCCGCCCTTGGTGATACCGTTGTGTTAGACTTTGAAGGTTTTGTCGATGACGTTGCCTTTGAAGGCGGGAAAGCAAGTAATCACGAATTAGAACTTGGCAGTGGCCAATTCATCCCTGGTTTTGAAGACGCCCTTATTGGTGTTAAAGCGGGCGAAAGCCGTGATGTTCACGTTACTTTCCCGGAAAACTACCACGAAAACTTAAAAGGTAAAAAAGCGGTCTTTAAAACGACAACCCACGAAGTTAAAACGAAAAGTGTTCCCACATTAGACGATACGTTCGCCGCAAGTCTTGGTTTACCAAACGTTAGTGACGTCGCAAGCTTACGCGTCCACGTCTTATATGAATTAAATCAAGAAGCGGAAAGTAAAGAACGGAGTGCTTATGTTGAAAAAGTGCTCGCTAAATTACGGGAAACAACCGAATTTGAAATTGCTGAAGACATTATTCATAGTGAAGGTCACCACATGCAAGACCGTTTAATGCAAGAAGTGACACAACAAGGGATGACATGGGATCAATATAAAACCGTCACTGGCCAAACGGACGAAGAAATTCATGACCGTTTCCATGAAGAAGCGCGCATCAGTGTCCAAAACTATTTAATTACCCAAGAAATTGCTAAATTAGAAAACATTGAAGTAAGTGACGCTGAAGTTGACTTTGAAGTCGCGAAAATGGCGGAAATGTATAACATGGAAGAAGCGAAAATTCGTGAAATCCTCGGTGAAAACATTAAAAACCTTAAAAATGACATTCGCCAACGGCGCATTATTGATTTCTTAGTCGAACACAATAACTAACAACAAAAATTACTTATAATTACGAAACTACGTAATAGACGGGAGGTTTTATGAGTAAGAAAAAACTTAAATATGAATTACCGGTCATCATTACGCGCAATCAAGTATATTTTCCTTATAACCAAAGTGATGATCTTGATGCCGGCAGACCGCAAACAGTCGAAGCTATTCGCTTCGCTAATCAAAGTGAAGATAAATTAATTATCGTTGCAACCCAACGCATCTTTACGATTAATAACCCGGGCTTAGACGATATTTATTCTTTTGGTGTGCTCGCGCGCCTTACAAAAGTGCGGGAAAGACCACATCACATTACGGTCCAATTTGAACCATTGGCCCGCGTCTTTATTGAAGCGCTTAACGCTAGTGGCGATTACGTTATCGCTAAGTCGCTCGTTATTCAACCAGAGCCACTAGATGAAAACGTTGACCCCGAAGCACTTAAAAACGCCCTTTATACGTTCTTAAATAACCGTTTGGAGTTAACACGCAGATTACAAATCTCTGTTGATGACTTAAAAGCCCAAAACTTAAGTCTTGAACAATTAATTTACTATTTAGCGAATAAAACGCTCAATAGCACCGAACAACGGATGATGATTTTACAAGAGGCAAGTCTTGAAAAACAAATTGATCGCCTCATTAAATTATTAGAAAACGATGAAACAAATGATGCCGTTGGCACCATTAGCCAAATCGTCCGTAATCGCGCGCAAAATGTTGATGAAGCAAGTAGTGGCGCCAAAGCAATCGATTTACCCGAAGGTGAAGAAGATGAAG
>JBAZCS010000037.1:0-7517 GCA_041654855.1 Bacilli bacterium
GCACCAGGTCATACTTTAGTCATTCCAAAAGATCATCATGAAACTTTCTTAGGAACGCCGAAAGATACGATGCATAAAGTGCTCGATGTCGCGCAACGAATCGGGCAAGTACAAATGAAAAAGCTTGGTGCCTTAGGTGTTAATATCCTTATTAATAATTATCCACCAGCTGGGCAAAGTGTCCCCCATTTCCATGTCCACGTTATTCCGCGCTACGGAAAAACCGATGGCTTACAAATTGCAATGGTCACCCATCTTGACGGGGACCTCAACTTACCATCGGTTGTCGAAAAAATTAAGTCAGGATTATAATTATTTCTTCGGTCGATAAAAACTCGAAGAATCAATAGCCCAAATCCGGTCAGTGAATTCACCTTCATTTGTTACGGTGAGGGCTTTTTCTACAAGCTTCATCTTCGCGTCTAAATCATCAAGCATGCTGACAAGAAGCGCTTCTTTAAGCATTGGCGTAACCGGTGAGCCAAATTCTTGTTTCCCGTGGTGACTTAAGACGATATGACTTAAAAGCAAGGGAGTTTCGTCTTTAATGCCCAGTTCTTCACTTACTTTAAGTAGTTCAGCGTTCATAAGTGAAATATGGCCAATAAGCTTACCTTCAACGGTGTAAGACGTTAATACCGGGCCACTTAATTCAATCGTTTTTCCTAAGTCATGAATTAAAATGCCAGCAATGACTAAATCACGATTAATAATCCAATTACCGTCATATAAACTTATATAGTAATCAATAATCCGATCAGCAAGATTTGCAAGTGTGATTGTATGCTCTAATAAACCATGTGTATATTCATGGTGCAATCTTGTTGCAGCCGGATACGTTATAAAAGCATCATAGCGGTCACTTATAAGGCGATTAACGATTTTTGCGATACTTGGATGCTTAATCGAATCTAATAAGCGGTCTAATTCTTTTTTAAGTGTTTCAAACTTTACCGGACTTACAATCGTAAAGTCTTCAATCTTTACGTCTTTAGCGCTTACCGCTTCTCCGGTAATAACTTTTAATTGTAAAGTGCCGCGATATTCAATTACATCAGCGACAATCTTCACAAATGTTCCTTGTTTAAAAGTGCTGACATCATTATCATTTGCGTCCCATACGCGCGCTTCTATTTGCCCAGTATTATCTTGGAGTGATACCGTTAAATACATTTGTCCATTATTTGATGTTCCTTTCGTAACATTCGTTACTAAATAGTTTTCAATGACGCGAATGCCTTCATTTAATTCTTTAATCTTCATTTATACGCTCCTTTATTATTAACGTTATTTTATGGTCAGGATAACCTGCTTTTCTTAATTTATTATACACTACTTTGCGCTCTAATTTGCCCTTTTTCCTTAACTCTTTTGTTATCTTTGTAAAGTAATGTTTTAAGTTCTCATCTTCATTTATATAATCTTCTAAATGGTAGTTGAGAAATGCTTCGTTAATGTTTTCACTTTTAAAACCATCACTATAAAGTTTGTTATTTATTTTATAGGCAGCACTTTTAAGCGACTCTTTTTCATACTTCTTAATGAGTTTCGGAATTAGATGATGTAAAGCGTTTATTTCAAAAGCTGGGGTATTACTTAAAACATCTTCAATAATATAATGATCAACACCGCGTCTTTTTAATTCATGGACAATTTTAAAGTTTGAGGCACGTTTTATATTTATTAAGTAGTGAACTTTATCTTTCGTATATTGTACGTCATCTAATAGGCTAAGTTCTATAAGTCTTTGAACAATATCTTGAATCGTTTCCGCGCTTGCCCCTTTCTTTTTAAGCTTTTCTTTTACTTCATAAGTTGTGTAGGCACCACGACTTAAAACGCGCAAAATATAGTTAAAATGCACTCGATTAGCCTCAAATTGCACGATTTTCTTTAATGTCTTCGTATCAATTTCTTTTCCTACATAAAGAAAAAACTCTTGTTTCGTATCATTACTAATATTAATGGTTTCGTCATTATCAAAAACAAGAGTTACGGCTTTTTTTGTTGTTTTAATGTCTACAATTTTAATCATTACCAATTGTTGCGAATCGCCCGTTCATAAACGTGTAAACAGCGGGCGACAAAACGGTCATTACTATATTCATCGACAATCTCATTCGCATGCTTTCGTATTGCTTTTAGTTTACTTTCGGAAAGACTTTGTATTTTATCGACCATCGCCCCAAAGTCTTCTTCACTATTAAAGAAATAACCACTTTCGCCGTTTTTTATAACGTTGACGAGTCCTTCATCAAAACGACAAAGTAAAATTCTTTCCGCGGCCATTGCTTCCATAAAAGTTAAACCTTGCGTTTCACTGATCGAGGCACTGACAAATATTTCGCCTAAGTGATAATATTTGCCAATGTCGGCCGGTAGTACTTTACCAACAAAATGAACATATTCACTTATTCCTAATTTATTCGCTAACTCTGTAAGTTCAGCAATGGCGGGCCCTCCACCAACAATGACAAGCTTCGTCCCGTGATTTACTTTTGCTTTAACGTATTTAGCGTATCCTTCAATGACAACATCAATACTTTTTTCTTTAGCAACGCGACCAACATACACTAAATTAAAGGTTTTATCGAGGTCATGTTTTACTGCGTACTCTTTTAAAAACTCATCATTTTCCGGGTTATAACGAAATTTAGAAAAATCAACCCCCGTGGGAATAATGTTAATATAACGATTTACGCCATATTCACGAAGTGATACTTTTGTTTTTTCACTTGGCGAAATAAATTCATCGGCGCTTTCGGCTTGCCATCTTGAAAAACGACGAATAATACTTTTGGCAAACGTTTCCATCCGGCCCTTAGTCGCGTAGTACGTATAATCTTCATACATCGTGTGATACGTATAAACATAAGGAATCTTTTCAGATTTTGCAAAACTTTTACCAAAAATACCCATTCCCGCTTCACTTTGAATATGGACGACATCAATCTTTAGCTTACGAAGTATTTTCAGCGCTTCTCGGTTGGGAGCGGCTAAGTTATAGCCGTAAAGATTTTTCATTTCCACGCCTGGAATGCGTAATACTTTATCTATAAAAGTAACTTCCTTCGAAAAAGGATTGGATGTTACGACAAAACATTCATGACCTTTATCATTTAATGCTTTAAAAAGGTTATAAGTTGAAACCGCGACTCCATTAGTGTCTGGGACGAAAGTATCACTAAACATCGCTACCCGCATTATTTAAGGTCCTCATCTTCATCGCGCTTCTTCCGCTTTTTACGCGGGGTAAGACGGCGTTGAATTTCTTTAATTGATAATTGACTTGTGTTATACATTGTACTACTTGAACGGTCACGTTCTTCGAAGGTGTAACTTTTAACTTGATCATAAGTTTGAATCTTCCCGGATTCGTCAACAATTTCTTCCATACTTGAACGGTAGAAGGCAGTTACTAATCCCCCTACAAGTAAGTTCGTATAAAAAGTACTTGTCCGCCACACAATTTGCACGGCTTTCGTAAACGCTCCATCATTTAAAAAGACCGGAGCGAAGATAACTTCAAAGAAATACTCAGCAAAACCAGCAGCCCCCGGAATGGGAATAAAACCA
This sequence comes from Bacilli bacterium, assembly GCA_041654855.1. Lineage (GTDB taxonomy): Bacteria > Bacillota_I > Bacilli_A > RFN20 > CAG-826 > UBA1361. Next base: position 3,577 of record JBAZCS010000037.1, read on the forward strand.
GTAATCATGGCAAGGAAGCTTGATTTTGTTATTGTTTCCAAATAGTTAACAACCCCATAAAGTTCAGGGTTTAACATAAGGCCAACAAAGAAAGTAATGGAATAACTTAAGATAAACTTCACCACAAATAAAAACATAATAAGTAGGGAAGCAGGGAAGTTTGAACTAAGACGACGTAATTCAACGCGAAAGTTTTCGGTCGATACATATAGTTTTTCTTTCCGCTCTTCCGGTTTTTTCACAATGCGAAGTTTAGCAAGAATATCCACGCCTTTATTAATAAAGAAACTATGGGCTTTCTTCGAATATGAAAGTAAGAATAAGCCTGCAATCGTAATTAAGTTAATAACAAAACCAATAAGCGAAAGTGCCCATACCGGAAACTTTACATCAAAAATAGTAATCGGGGCAAGACCTGCGAATTGATCAAGGTTTAATAAAATCGAAAGTCCGCCAAAGGTGACTAACACAATTTGGTAAAGGATAAAATGCATCACCATAATCGAGGCAGCAATTGATAAAGGAACACCTTGTTGTGCAAATGTTTTTAGTTGCGCAAATTGTCCGCCAGTTGAACTTGGTGTAATATCGCTATAAAACTGTCCTACTAACCCATTTGCGACACCGCGATGATATTTATAATTTGTGGTATAAAGACGGGCAAAGATAAATAAAATAAGCCCTTCAATTAAAAAGCGCCCCGCTATCAGCGATAAAATGATGAGTAAGACGCGATAATCCGGTGTCGATGTTGCCGCCGCTCCACTAAAGACACCAATAACATCAGGCAAGTCACTCCACAAAGAAAAGACGGTGTAAGTAATCGTAATAAGCAAGATGATAATAATATTTAGTAAATACTTTTTATCACTTTTTTGTTGCTTAACTACCTTTAAGGATTGGGTCGTTTTTTTCTCGTTCTCGTACATGTAAATAATTATAACATGAATAAAGGGCCTATATGGCCCTTCTTATCTCTTCTTTTTTTCTTTCTTTAAATAACGCCATAACCCGCGTATTAGTTTCCCATTTAAAATAAGTAAAATACCGTCGCGCTCATTAATGGTCACTTCCCCTGAACTTAAGGCCGGAATCGTACGAAACGGCATTTCTTTAATGCTTTCTTGCGCCATAGTGCGTAGTATAGGGTCATTACCCGTTTTCTTCGCTGCGAGATCAAGTACCATATTATAAACTTTGCGTCCTAACCAATAATCAGTCGTATCACTTATATTATTTTCTAAGGTAAAGGGGCGTTTGCGATTAGCGAACACTAGTGGAAGCGGCGGGCCATAAAGTGTTTTAAAATCATTAAGGGTAATACTATATTCATTATGATTATAATAAGCGCTATTTTGTTTTCTATACTCTTCCAAATGCTTTAAATCTTCACCATCTTCAATCGAGATAAAGAATAAGTTTTCCGTTTCATTAACGTTTGTGCCAACGTAAACACTGTAATCAATATTTTCTAGAACCCACTTCCTTTTTACTGGGTCATAAGCTTTTAAGTCTTCTTTTGAAAATATCATTTCTACTTGCTTTTTCTCGCCCGGATTTAAATATACTTTCGCAAATGCTTTTAGTTCCTTGCGCGGACTGAAAAGTTTAGAAAATTCTCGACTTATGTACACACTTATTACTTCTCCCCCACTTAAATGGCCAATGTTTGTCACATTAACGGTTATTTTATATGTATCACCACTAACTTTAATATCATGGTCACTTATTTTAAATTGGGTATAACTTAATCCGTAGCCAAACGGAAATAGGACTTGTTCATTGAATGTATCATAATAGCGGTATCCGACAAAAAGCGATTCAATGTAGGGAACATTTAATTCACTTTTAATAAACGCTTCACCGGGGACACTTTTTAGTAAACTTAAAGGATAAGTTTCCGCGAGTTTACCGCTAGGACTAGCTTTCCCAAATAATAAATTATATGTCCCTCGCCCCGTTGCGCTACCAGCAAGATGTGTTAATAAAACACCCTTAACATCATTAAGCCACGGCATTAATACTGGTGAGCCAGTAGAAAGAACAACAACAACTTTCTTATTAACTTCACTAATTGCTTTAATTAATTCATTATGGCTTGGTGGCATCGCTAAAGTTGTACGGTCATATCCTTCTACTTCATATGATTCCGGTAGTCCCGCGGCAATAATTACAACATCAGCGTCTTTCGCGACATCTTTTGCTTCTTCAATAAGTTTTGGATTAACAGCGACTTCATGTTCTAAATAGCCATCGGCGTAAACAAAGTTAACATCATGATCTACAAAAGCATCATAAAGACTTATTAGTTGGTGCGGATTAATCTTACTTGAACCACTTCCTTGATAACGAGGTTTTTTTGCAAAGTTGCCAATTAAGGCGACATTAGTTTTAACGTTAAGTGGTAAGATATTATCTTCATTCTTCAGCAAAACCGCACTCTTTTCGATTATTTCAGTGGCTATTTCTAAATTCTTTTCATAATCACAAACATTATCTTGTTTAGGGTTGTCCCGTTTATTAATCATTAAGGAAAGTAAAGGTGTAATCATTTCATTTACTTTTTCTTCACTTAGTAATCCTTCCTTAATCGCTTTCTCTAATTCTTTAATATTAATATGACCACCGGGCATTTCTAAATTTAAACCCGCGTTAACACTATCGACTAAATTAACTACTGCTCCCCAATCACTCATGACAAGTCCTTCAAACTTTGCGTTTTGCCGTAGTTTCTCCGTTAATAACATCTTACTTCGACTCGCGTGCATGCCATTAACCCGGTTATAAGAACACATTACCGCCCACGGTGTAGCGTATTTTATGACATCATGAAACGGTTTTAAATATATTTCTTCTAACGCTCTTTCATCGATAATAGCATTGGTTGTATAGCGCTCTTTTTCTTGATTATTCGCGGCATAATGTTTTAAAGTCGCACCGATACCTTTACTTTGTATGCCTTTAACAAGTGCACTCCCTAATTTAGCGGTCAAAAGCGGGTCTTCACTAAAATATTCAAAATTGCGGCCGCATAACGGACTTCTTTTAATGTTAAGTCCAGGTCCTAATAAAATATCGACGCCTTGATCAATACATTCATCGCCTAATGCTTCACCCATTTTATAAAGTAAGTCTTCATCAAAACTAGACGCTAAGGCGGTTGTGGTCGGAAAGGCTGTGGCAGGATAGCTTTCTTCAATGACACCCGCGCCAATATTTAGTTTTGGTTTCCGCACCCCAAAAGGACCGTCATTCATAACAATATGCGGTAAATCAGTGTTTTTAAGTGTTATACTCTCCCAAAAGTTTTCGCCTACTAGAAGACGTAATTTTTCACTTAACGGAAGCGTATTTAGTAATTGGTTAATTTCTTCTTTTTTCATGATACCGACTCCTTAATAAAGTCATCTATTATTGATAATATCTTGTGATCATTAATAACTGCTTCATCGAAAGGGAAATTTAAGATTGCTTTTTCCGTTTCGCTTTTGTTTTTACTGCGGTTATGATTTTTAACAAGCACTAATAAGTCCCGTAGCTTTAATTCACTTTCCTTTGTCAAATAAACATTATGATAGCGATCACTTTCAAAATGGAACTTAATCCGTTTATGTTTATCACTTTGCAGCACTAAACTTGACACAAAAGGCATAAGGGGGACCGAATCATCTTTTTCCCCATGAATAAAAAGGTGCGGCACTGGTGTATCTTTAATGCTTTTTCTAGTCGTTTTAAACGCTAGTTTTCCGTAATGAAATGACGTTAAAGTATTGTATAAAGGAATAAACATAAAAGGAGCTCGCGCCATCTTTTTGAACATTAAAGCAATATCCGTTAAGCCATTAATGGATACGACTTTAATAATCTTTTTATCTTTATTTAAAGGATACAAGTTTGAAGCGACATAACCGCCCCATGAATGGCCAATTAAAATAAGCGGC
>JBAZCS010000038.1:0-6976 GCA_041654855.1 Bacilli bacterium
GGCCCAAGGGGTAAGCGGTAACTTCCAAGTTCAACTTCATGCTTATGGTAAAGTTGATGAAAGATGCCCAACTTGTAACATTCTTTTTAAAAAGATTTTTGTTGGCGGACGCGGCACAACTTTTTGTCCTTATTGCCAAGTAAATAAAACGCGGCCCCAAACGGTAGCGATTACGGGCCAAAAAGCGTCTGGGAAAACAGAAATTTCAAAGACCCTAACAAAAGCTGGTGCCCTTGTAATCGATACCGACACTTTAGCGAAGTCACTTTATAAAGATGCTAAAGTTGTCGCTAAATTAGCAAAGAAGCTAGGGGTTAGTTTAACCAAAGATGATAAGTTTGATTTAAACTTATTAAAAGCTTTCCTTAAGGAAAACCCAAAACGAATAAAAGATGTAAATGATGTCATTCATCCCTTAGTAAAGACCGAAATTATTAAGATCATTGAAAATAGTACTGCAAAAACACTTTATTTTGAAATTCCCGTACTTTTTTCGCATAAAGTAAATGAATTGTTTGATTATATCGTGGCCGTTGAAGTTTCGTTAACTAGACAAATGCAAAACTTAAAAGCGCGTGGTGATACGCTCGGCATTAACGCTGATCAAATGTATTTAAAAAACCGTCACAAGATTGATTTTATTATCATTAATGACGGTACGACAGATGAATTAATTGCAAAGTTTAATACCTTTAAAGCGCGATACCTTTTAGGGTAAATTCTTCCTTAATATTACTTCTTATGGCGTCAATAATTTGCCGGGTGCGCACATCTTTGCCTGTGTAATCATGGAGGTAGCGAATATCTTCAAGTGATAATTCACTTAAGATAATCGTTGGCTTTTTTAAGCGTATTCTCTCTCTTATTAAAGGGAATGTAAACGCATCTCTTACTAATTTATTAATTTCTTCATTGCCAAAGTTATGAATTAATAAATAATCAATATTAATTAGTTGATCTAATAAGATATCAAGTTCTTCTTTTTGCCGGTAAAAATCACTGGCGTGTTCTCTTATAAAATAAGGAAAATCAATAACCGCGGCCGTAACTTCAGGCATTTCTTCAACAATTTGATTAAAAACACTTACAGCATAACGAAGGGACCCAGTGTCAAAGGGAGCGGTCGCGAAAATAAGATTTGACTTTTGTTTATAAAAGGCCATAAGTTCGCGCATAAAACTAGCAAAACCCGGACGTCGCGGATTATCTTTAATGCGGTAATTTATAAGTTCTTGGGGAAAATCACGGAAGCGATAACGGAGAAAAGCTTTTTGTGATTCGTAATATACGGGACAAGTTTCAGGCACTAAAGTTAAATACTCACGGTCAACAATAAGTTTATAAGCGTGATATTCACCATTATGTAAACATTTACCAGCTTCACGGCACGCTTTAACTTCATCTAAACTATCGGCGTAATCCGCTAGAAGACCAAGGTTTGCCTCCACTATCTTTGCACTAATATTTAAAGATTTTAAAAGAAGTTGTAGTTCTTCGTGTTTTTTAATTGTTGCTTTTAGTTCCCGCCGAATCTTTACTAATTCTTCAGGCTTTTTATCAATATACGTTTTACTCATTATACATCCTTTATTTCATCCCAAATATCGTCTTCTAAATCATTTACATTTTTTTCTTCTGCTTTAGGTTCAATTTTTTCTTCAACTTTAACTCTCGCTTTTCGTTGTCTTTTAACCGGTGGTCTTTCTAAAACATCTAAGGCATCGAGGGCGTTTTTAGCTTTCGAACGGACAAGGAGACTTGCGTTTTTCTCCATTAACGCGCGAATTAGTTGGTTTTCATTATGTTTTAAAGTATAAAAGATAAGCGCATTAATGACTGGGGGTGTTAAACCATAATCAAACGCTAAATCGTTTAATATCTTTTGATCAGCGGGTGCAATCTTTGTTCCTTTATTTAACGTAATTAAATAATCAATAGGTCCTTTAGTTTCCATTTCATTAATGTTTTTAATTATTGCACTTTCCCCGCTTATTTTTTGGACGGGACGGCGGAAAGTTTTACTAATGACCGGGAATTTAATAATTTCTTGAAGACTACTTTGCATCGCACTAATATCAACGCGATGGCCAAATGGTTCACTAGCGTTATAATAATCACCGACTAAATTAGCGAGTGCTTCTTCCGTTAAATCATAAAGTCCGGCGACTTGAATAAGCATTTTAATTTCATTTTTCGATAAAGCACTTGGTAAAATCTTGCGAATTTTCGTTAATAAGTTAAGAAATAGACCTTCATCAAAAGCAATTTTAATTTTTCCGACTTTATTTTCAAGAGTGTGACCTTCATAAAAGTCTTCAGGTTTCATATCTTGGACTTGCGGACCATAAACTGCGGCAAAATCAGCGGTTGTTTCTTCTTGATTAACTGTTTCTTGATCAAGCATAAAGATACTAAGTAACTCTTGGGTATGACGTGGACCTAAAATATCATTTAGTAAATGCATAAATATTTTGTCCTTACTAAATTCCGCGGGGTCTTTAGGCGCATATAGTTCAAGCACGAATTCATTAAACTCTGGTCGTGGATTAAGAAAGGAACGAATAAGACCGAGTCCTTCCAGACGATTAATCGCAATCGCAATTTGGTCATAAGTAAAACCAAGATGATTATGTAAAAGGCTAAAAGAAAGCGGATCACCACTTCGAAAATCTCTTGTCGCATATAAATAACGATAAATTGATGTTGGCGCAAAGCCAATAATTGGTTGATAAAGCAAATCTAATACATCAAGATGCAAACTTGTTATGTATCCTCTTACTTTGACGGTATAAAAATCACTACTTTTCACTAATCGCATATGTAATCACATTATAACATAATGTTAATGCCCCAAAAGATAGAAACATGATAAAATAAATAATGATTGGAGATACTCGTATGAAAATTAAAGTTGCTGTCTTAACTTCCGGGGGTGATGCTCCGGGAATGAATGCCGCGATTCGAGCGGTAATTAGGGCGGGTCTCATGCATGATTTTGAAATGTATGCCATCTACGAAGGCTTTCGCGGAATAGTTGAAGATAATATAGTGCTCGCTAATCGGACGACGGTTAGTGAAATTTTAATGCGCGGCGGAACAATTTTAAAAACTGCGCGTTTTCCCGAATTTCATCAAGAACCAGTTATTAAAAAAGCTGCTGATCAATTAAAGAAACATGGTATTACTAATTTAGTAGTCATCGGCGGGGACGGTACGTATCGCGGCGCTTATGCTTTAAGTCGTTTTGGGATTAACGTTATCGGAATACCCGCGACAATCGATAATGACGTGATGGGCACGGAACAAACCATTGGCTTTGATACGGCCTTAAATACAATTACCGAAGCAGTTGACAAACTGCGCGATACTTCATCAAGTCATCACCGGTGTTCAATTATTGAAGTTATGGGTAATCGCTGCGGTGATTTAGCCCTTTACGGCGGTACGGCATGCGGGGTTGATTTAATTATTTCGCCCGAACATCGACCAAGCGAAGCAGAAATTATTGAGACGTTAAAAAACATTAACTTAACGCACGCGCGTCATGCTTTAGTAATCGTGAGTGAAAAACAATTTGATGACTTAAAGGCCTTTAAAGATAAAATCATACGCGAGACGGGTTTTGATACGAAGATTGAAGTTTTAGGACGTGTTCAACGGGGCGGTTCTCCTACAGCCGCTGACCGCGTGCTTGCGGCGCGTTTTGGCATTTATGCAATTGAACTTATTGCCGCGAATATTGATAATGTATGTGTTGGCATTATTAATGGGCGACTTACGAGCACCCCGATTGAATCAATGGCAAAATCTCTCAATCCAAACTTAACTGAATTAATCAATGTTATTGATAAACTGAAATAGAAAGGTGTTTTTATGTTAAACATTTCCAAAAAGACGAAAATTGTCGCAACTATTGGCCCGGCCAGTAATACAATTGAAACCGTCGAAAAACTAATTGAAGCAGGGATTAACGTGATGCGCGTTAACTTCTCACACGGGACTTACGAAACGCATCAAAAGATTATTGATATATCAAAAGCATTAATGAAACGGCATATATATGTACCAATTATGCTCGATACGGCTGGACCGGAAATAAGATGTCGTTTTTTTGATGGTGGTAGCACGGAAATTATTAAAGACACTGAAGTGCGGATTCATATGGATGATCTTTTAGGAAACGCCACTGATTTTAGTGTTAATTATCCTGATTTAATTTATGACATTAAAGTCGGAGACGCGATTAAGATCGATGACGGTAAATTACGACTTGATGTCCTAGCGATTGATAAAAAAGCAAAGATTATTACCACGAGAGCCTTTAACACGCATATCGTAAAAGACCGCAAAGGGGTTAATATTCCAAGTGCTCGTCTTAAATTACCGGCGCTTTCGGAAAAAGACCGTAATGATATTGCCTTTGGAGTTAAAGCGGGCGTTAATATCGTCGCCGCTAGTTTTACAAGAACGAAACAAGATATCGTGACAATTAAAGAATTTTTACATGAACTTGGTGGCGATAACATTCAAGTTTTTGCCAAGATTGAAAACATGGAAGGTGTGGAAAACATTAAAGAAATATTAGAAATCGCTGATGGTATTATGATTGCCCGTGGTGATATGGGAGTCGAAATTGCTCCTGAACTCGTTCCGGTCATGCAAAGTGATTTAATTTTAGAATGTCGCAAGCTTGGTAAACCAGTCATTGTGGCGACGCAAATGCTTGATAGTATGCAACTAAATCCTCTACCAACAAGAGCGGAAGTTAGTGACGTTGCCACCGCCATTAAAGAAGGCGCTGACGCCGTAATGTTAAGCGCGGAAACGGCAAGTGGTCATTATCCAGTTGAAAGTGCCGCGATGCAACAACGAATTGCGATTACGATGGAACAATTTTTACCGTATACTCAACTTGCAAACTTTGGTTATAACTATTCGAAAAAAGAACGAAATGATGCGATTGCGACAAGTGTTGCTTCAACCGCAAACTTAATTGACGCGAAGGCCATTGTGTGTTTTAGTGAGACTGGTAATAGCGCGATTCGGATTTCTAAGTCACGACCAAAATGTCCAATTGTCATGATTACTTCTAGCCCCGATGCGGGAATGAAAGTAGCCCCTTATTTTGGCATCTTTAGTATCGTTGTAAAAAAACTTCCGCAATTAATTGAAGATATGGAAGCGTTCTCGCTTATTAAAATGCGCCAACTTGGGTTAGCCGCTAAAGATAATATTATTATTACTGGGGGAACGCCAACCGGGACGGGAACAACGAACTTCTTACGCATTGTCGCCGTTAATGAATTAGGAGATATTTAATGTTTATTATTGCCCTTGATATTGGTGGTACGAATATTAGAGCAGCCATCGCTGATCAAAATAATACGTTAATTGAAGTAAAAAAAGAAAGTACTTTACGGCATGATAATGAGCTTTTTATCGCCCAGGTAATCGGGATAATTACGCAGCTTAATTTAAATAAATATGATCCAGTGGCGATTTCCATTGGCGTACCAGGACGGGTACGGCAAAATGGTTTTATTGATGAATTACCAAATGTTGGCATTAAAGAAATCGATTTAGTAACTCCACTTACAAAACGCTTTAAATTACCGGTTTCGATTCGCAATGATGCCGAAATGGCTGCATTTGCCGAAGCTTATGCGGGTGCGGGCAAAAAGTATCAAAGCACTTATTTTGTCACCATTAGTACTGGCATTGGCGGTTGTTTAGTCGTCGGCAATGAAATTAAAAATCCAAGTGTTGAAATTGGCCATACGATTGTTAGTTATAAAGGTGGTTTTTATGAACTAGAAAAGATTGCTTCTGGCGACGGGGTTGTTAAACTTGCTGCGTTAAACAATATTTATTATCCAAATGGCAAAGCCTTTTTCGCTGATGTTGAAAAAGAAGTACCTTATGCTTTAAAAATCTTTGAAGATTGGCTTATTTTGATAAGTGACTTCTTCAATTACGTAAATGATGCCTTTACCCCTGACGTTATTGCGGTCACGGGTGGCGTTTTAAAATCTAAACACTTATTTTGGGACCGTTTAAAAGCGAGTGTACCGCACGCAAACATAACAATTGCGAAGTTTAGTGAAGACGCCGGACTTGTGGGAACGGCAATTTACGGCCTAATAAAATATCAAAAACGATAAATTGTAATTGCTTATTAACGTTATTAATAGTATATTAATTATGCAACGACAAAGATATGGGTTACTTTATTGCTTTAAAGAGACTTAGTGGCTGGTGGAAACTAAGAAGGAATAACTTAACTTACCACTTTCGAGCATATTGACGAGGAGTCAATCGCTAGTCACGTTACGACTATTTGAGAGCATGGCAACATGAATTAAGGTGGTACCGCGCAAAATAGCGTCCTTAAGTGGACGTTTTTTTATTTAAAAGGAGAAAGAGATGATGGAAATTAAATATAATAATGAAAAATTCATACTTAATGAAAATGAAAATGGCTTTAGTCTTATTAAAAGACTTGGTGTCATAAATAAAAGCGATGTTTTAGTGTATAAACTAAATGGCGAACTTTTTGATTTAGCAACTCCGCTCCAAACTGGTGGAGAGTTTGCTTTTGTGACGAAAGATGATCCCGAAGCATTTGCAATCTTGAATCATGACACCGCGCACTTAATGGCGCAAGCAATTTTAAGTTTATATCCCCATGCAAAATTTGGCATTGGCCCCGCTATCAGTGAAGGCTTTTATTATGATGTTGATTTTGGTGACACCGTTATTAATGACGCAGATCTCCTTGTAATTGAAAAAAGAATGAATGAATTTTCAAAAAAAGATTTCCCTTTAAGTTTAAAAATTGTTAGTAAGGAAGATGCGCTTGAAATATTTAAAAACAACGAATATAAGGTTGAATTGATTAAGGAAATAACGGAACGAATCAGTGTTTATACCCAAGGGGACTTCATCGATTTATGTTATGGTCCCCACATGCCAAGTA
>JBAZCS010000039.1:0-6477 GCA_041654855.1 Bacilli bacterium
AAAAGATTACGCGCGTTATATTTTTTCAAGCCTTGGCTTTGTAACAATTATCGGGGCGTGGCTTTTAGTAAGTACGCTGCAAAATAACGATATTATTATGCCGGGGCTTAAAATAACGTTTACGACCTTTATTGATCTTTTTCGCCATTTACATACGTATATAGTAATACTAAATACAATCGGGGGCGTAATCTTAGTGCTTTTATTATCGTTTATTAGCGCTTTACTTTTCGCGCTTTTATCTTTAAAGTGGCCGCTTTTTAAAAACTATATAACACCGATCTTGTCACTTTTTAAAATTGTGCCCGTTCCGGCGTTAATTATTTTGTTTTTATCAAATTTTAAACAACCTGTTATTCCTTATATCTTAACGTATATTGTTATATTACCGCTTGTGTATGACGGCTTATATGGGGCGTTTATTAGTATTAATAAAGATGTGATTGATGATTTAAAACTTATTTCAAAGTTAAACGCGAAGATTATTTTTAAAGTATATTTACCGTTAGTGCGGAAAGGCTTTATTTCAACTTTACTCCAAGCTTTAGGGTTAGGGCTTAAAATTAAAGTAATGACTGAATTTATTGCCGAAGCTCCCAATACGATTGGTTACGAATTAAGTTATGCGCGTTCCACTTTAAGTATGCCCACCGTTTTTGCCTGGACTTTAATCTTAATTATTTTTGTAATCTTTCTTGATTATTTTCTTATTGCCCGTTTAAAAAAGAGTGACTAATGCTAAGTTTCCTTTAAAAGTATAATTAGTTTGACAATATGTTATTCTTGCTATACTGAAAATACTATACTCAAAGAAAGAAACTTATTTTATGAGTAATACAAAAAACAATCTATTTGACAAAATTGTGCTCTTTTTAGCGGCTATATTTAAATGAAGGTGATTTAGACCAAACTTCCTCACCAAGTAGTGGGGACACGAAAGTTAGCTTTAATCTTGGGGTTGGCTCCACGATTTGGACTGGTGACCATCCAATTAAGGCTATTACCGTTGGAAAATACGGGAAAGCCCATAGCGACACGTTAATTATTATGTTACGGAAAACTACGGATGACAAATTTGTAAATTATTTCGCAACAATAATTAATTATTAATTACACTCTTTTGTGACAACGTCCTTTTAAAATTATAAAATTAACATAAGGAGATAACTTTTTGAAAAAAGTAAGCCGTAAAAAGTTCTTTGATCGTCATAAAAAAGAACATTTACTTCGGTGGATGACTTCTTTTTTCACGACGACAGCGGTCGTTGCCACAGCGGTTATTGTGGTGAATGAACGGGGCGATGACCCGGTTATCCGTTTTAATAATGTCGCCCTTCATGGCGATACGATATATTACGAAACTGAAGTTAATGACCCCGATAATGTTATTGTTAAAGATAGCCTTATTTTAGATGTGGAATCGGGTTTAGAGAAAAAAAGCATTCCACTAAGTGCACAAAACTTTAACGGCTTTTTCCCAATTCGCTATCCGGATTTAGAATATCGGCTCGCGATTAAAGGCTCAGCAGGCTTTGGACAACAAACATTTGCCCGCTACGTCGTTAAAGGGGAAAGCGAAGAACAATATGAAGAAGTCAGTGCCTACATCTTTGATTTAAACTATGAAGAGCAACCTGATTATTATGTAATTAGCGGGATTGTTCAAGTAGTGAACCCCGGTGATTTATATTCGGATTTCCGTCTTGTTTCAAAATATACAACGAAAGAAAAAGATAATACGGGGCAACCGATTGTTGTGCCGCTAGAAGATGTACTTTTAACTCAGGAATTTAATTTCTTTACGTTAGAACCGATCGCATTTAGTGTTGAAAACATATTCTTCAGCGTCTTTGGAACTAAAGATGGTGTCGAAGAAGAAATAACGACAAGAGAAGTAGCGGCACCGGCGATGCTTTTCATAACTTCCAATCTTGAAACATTCACTAACACAACATTAACATACCGCCTAGGGATTGATGGTGAAGTCGTAAGTGACTTTAATGGCACGATGAGTTTATTAAAAGATGGAGTGGAAGTTGCAACTTTACCGTTTGAATATAGTAGTGACCCAATGCACGCACAAAACATTACTTTTGAAAATCTTGAAGAAGATATGACATATACGCCGCGCCTTAATTATTCCTACTTTGATCCTTTTAGCGGCACTATCCGCGACTTTGTTAAAGAAGGACATGACGCTGTTACGGCGCCGCATTATGAAATTATTACGACCCATTACGATAGTGGTGGGGAGTCAGTTATTGCAAATATTGATGTCCTTGATGAAGCAAATGTCCTTTCATTTTTCAAATATGTTGCCGTAAGAAAAGATAGTGACGGCAGCGAAACTTACATTGAAGAAGGTCAAATTGAACCGCGGCAAAGTAATAATCCACCGTGGCGCAATATTGAAGTCCAATATCTTTATGTAACGACTGGGGCGACACATTTATACTTTTATGTGACGCTTACGGTTGGTGTACAAGAAACACAAATCCAATTTTATTCAATTACGATATAAGGAGGTAATGAATATGAATAGAGAAAAAGCCAAGAAAAGAGCGTTAATTACAAATATTGTTATTGCATCAATATTTTTCGTCTTAGTTATTATAGCGGTCATTAGTGATCAATTTCTAAGCGACACTGCCTTTGGGGAGTTTGTTGGCAATACGATAGGACGCTTTTTTAACCTTTTAGGGTTAATCCAAAACCACTGGATCACAATTGTGGAAAGTATAGTAATCATTATCTTCTTCTGGTTACTAAATAAATTAGTAGAGTTTATTTTACTGCCGCTAGCGAAACGGAAGACGCATCGCTCTACTTTATGGCTTTTATTACGGAGTGTCTTTAAATATTTAACGTCGGCGATTGCTATTTTCCTCGTTTTAAGTGCGTGGGGCGTTGATACACCGGTTTTATTAGTCGGGGCGGGTATTGTTGGCTTAGCGATCAGTTTTGGCGCCCAAAGCCTTATTGAAGACGTTATTGCCGGGTTATTTATTATCTTTGAAAAGCAATTTATGATTGGTGACGTTATCCAAGTTAATAATACGCGCGGTAAAGTTACCGATATTGGGATTCGCACGACGACAATTGAAGACGTCTATGGCGATATCTTAATTGTGAATAATAGTGACTTACGGATGATCTTAAATACATCAGCGAATCTTTCACCCGCTATTTGTGATGCGTACATTAGTTACGATCAAAACATTGAAAACGTTGAAAAGATTATTGAAGAAGCAGTGGAAGCGATGAAAGAAAATATTCCGGCAATTAAAGAAGGCCCAAAATATCGCGGTGTGCAAAAGATTGATGAAAAAGGCATTCTTATTCGTATTTACGCAAAAACTGAAGAACTTGATAAATATCAAGCTGTCCGTGATATGAATCGGCAACTTAAAATTATCTTTGAAAAACGTGAAGTTAAGTTTGGGTTCCCCACTGTCATTGTCCAAGATAATAAAGAAGTTAAACATCCCGAAGAATAAAACATTTTTTGGTAATAAAGAAAAAGGCTACTACTATTAAGTAGTCTTTTTTTATTAGTAAATATTTTGACTTAATACAAAAAATAACTGTTTCCTCTATAATAAAAGCATAAAGGAGGTTTTGTTATGAGTAACGAAAACCAAAAAGCGCGTCCAAAGTTTAAAATTAGTGTTATTGAAATAATACTTTTAGTCGTCCTCGGTTTAATGTTTGTTTTGACCTTTATTGATAACATTGTGTGGGGACTAGGTTTTGCCTCTTACATGGGTATAATAATGCAAACCGCTGTTTTATTATGCTTAGGAGCGTTTCATATTTTAGCCATTAAAAAGAACAATACAAAGATGGCAGTAACGACGAGTGTCTTTTTACTCTTTGCAAATCATATATATTTTCCAACGATGACTTTAGATGCTGGCTTTGCAGAATTTTCTGGTGTGTTTGGTAATATTTTCTTTATCGCCCTCTTATTTATGATGGCGTTAGTGTTATTAAGCTTTTTAATGGATAACAAGTTTACAAATAAGACACCACGGATTATGGAATACATTCTTAGTCCTTTATTTATTGTTTACGCCTTATTCTATTTTATTTACACTTTAATTTATGGGTTTAGAAATTATGACCCCATGCCCACGATGGCGCTTATTACGGTCGCTAGGTTGTTCTTAGTCGTGTTTTTCGCCCTCATCTTTACTTATTCTTTAATTCCTCTTCTAGCGACGTATATGAAAAAGGCCGCACCAAAGAAAAAGGAAGCCGAAGTAGTTGAAGAAAAAGAAACACCAAAAGAAGAATTAAAAGAAGAGACTAAAGAAGACGAAACCCCAAATGAATAATATTAGTCCAATCGATAAATACATTTATGAACAAAAAGAAGAATATCAGCATCTACTTTTTAAAGTAAAAGAAGCAATTAAAAAAGCAGTGCCGCATAGTAAAGAAAAAATATCATGGCGCATGCCAACCTTTTACGATGAAAAAACAATTATTCACTTTGCTGCCTTTCGTCATCATATTGGTGTTTTCCCTGGTTCAAGCGCGATAAATCATTTTGAAAATGAAATACGGCCTTATAACGCCAGTAAAGGTGGTATTCAATTTCCATATCATAAAGAAATACCGTATGACCTAATTACCGCGATTACTAAGTGGTGTTATGAAAACGGGATGCATCCCGGCAAATAAATAAAGAATATAGCCACTTTTTGTTAGTTTAGTAATTTTTTTATTGTCGATCTGCTACACTGTTAGTATTACGATGGTGAAAAAAGTGACAAAGTTTATTACTAATAAAAACAATACCTTTCTAAAATATTTAAAAGAAGAACTAAATACGTGTCATAGTTTTAAGTTTTCTGTTAGCTTTATTAAACAAGCCGGATTAAAACTATTTGAAAAAGAAATAATCGCCGCTTTAGAGCGCGGAGTTGAAGGACAAATTATTACTTCAACCTATCAAAACTTTACCGATGTCGTATCGCTTGAAAAGTTTTTAGCGTGGCAAAGGCTTTATCCACACTTTAGTTGTCGGGTCGATACTGTGCCTTTAGGCGACCGCGGTTTTCATTCAAAAGGATATATTTTTCAACAAGATAGTGAATATAAAACATTAATCGGTTCCACTAATATAACAAGTTTTGCGCTTTTACGCAATGTCGAATGGAATGCGCGGATTGAAAGTAATATTACTGATAAATTCACATTAGACATTATTCGTGAATTTAATGACTTATGGAATTGGATAGGTTACACTTAGTGAGACATAGGTGTGTGTTATCATTAACCCCATGGGGTTAAAAAAATTTTGAAAAAGAAAGGAGTTAACCTATGTCTCGGAAACATTATGACGAAAGTTTTAAACGTCATCTTGTGGGGCTCTATTATTCAGGTAAATCAGTCTTGTTCTTAGCCAATGAATATAATGTTAGTCGTGAGAACTTGTACGTATGGATTCGGAAGTATAAAGAATCAGAACCGGTTGAAGAAGGGGCATTATCGCTTAGTGACCAACGGAAACTATTAAAAGAGTTAGAACAAGTAAAACTAGAAAACGAAATCCTAAAAAAAGCCGTTTTGATTATTGGGAAAAAATAGACTTTATAAGGAGTCATTCCCATCTTTATCCAGTAGCGCTTTGCCTCCATCTACTTGAGGTACCTAAAGCTAGTTATTATCGCCTGATCAAACGTAAGGTAATAGAAACAAAGCAAGCAAGAGTTGCTGACCTGATAGTCAAAGTATTTAATGAGAATGATGATAATTATGGTTCAAGACGAATAAAGAAGGTTTTATTACAAGAATATGACTGTGTGGTCTCAAGACGACTAATAAGGCGTGTAATGAAGGAAAAAGGGCTATTCTCAACCTATCAAGTGCGATATTTCCGGAATCATAACAAGAAAGATAATGTAAACCGGGAAGATGTTGGCAACGTCGTGGACCGTGAATTTAATAACCGGGAATATAAGGAAGTTCTTGTTAGTGACTTAACTTATATTTGGGTCGCTGGTAAATGGCAATACGTTTGTTTTATTACCGATCTCTTCAATCGTGAAATACTCGGATATTCGTTTGGACCAAAGAAAGATGCCGCATTAGTGTATAAAGCATTTATGTCAATCGGCACTTCGCTTCAGAATATAACATACTTCCATACTGACCGGGGAAGTGAGTTTAAAAACAAAGAAATCGACGGTTTATTAAAGACCTTTGGTATCAAACGGTCACTGAGTAATGCAGGTGTTCCTTACGATAACGCCTGTGCGGAAAGCTTATACAACAAAGCTAAAATTGAGTTCTTCGACCGTCACGAGTTTAAGACAGCGAAAGAGTTAGAACTTAAATTATTCGAATACGTTCATTGGTATAACCATAAAAGGCTTCATTCTAGTCTCGATTATATGAGTCCGGTGGCTTATAAAAAGAAGTATCTCGAAAATTGTTTACATTAAAGTCTCAATAAGTGTTGACATCTCA
>JBAZCS010000040.1:0-6324 GCA_041654855.1 Bacilli bacterium
CCCCAATAACAATTAAAATCGGCGCCCATGCATTTTTTAGTTTAAACATGACAACGGTCGCTAATGTATAAATAACTAAGTAACTCGTGTAGCCAATAAGGCCAAACTTTAAGACAATAAGAAAGACATCAAGTTTAAAGCCGGCTAATAAACTAGCGAACAAATAAGAAAATGATGAATAAGCAAAGATAATCGTAAAGACAAAGATTAAGTTAGTAATTAAGGCACTAAAGAAGACGTGTTCTCTTTTATGACCCGCCACTACTTTATTGCGAATGGTTGCTTGACTAAAGTCACCGGCTGCCACAATAATAAGAGTTATTAAAAGTGCTAAGCCGATATTATTTAATAAACTAAAACTACTAATATAAATGGCCCCCGGGGAAAATAATGTTGCGAACACTTCCGTACCTTCGCCCCCCGTTTGTTTCATAATAAACATCAGAAAGGCGACAAAAAGTGTCGTGAAAATTGGTAAAATTATTGCCGCACCAAGTAAGAAGTAAATTGCTTTACCTTTAAATATTCTCTTTAAATCAGCGGTTAATAAGTATTTCATAATTACGCTCTCACTCCTTTCTTAATGACATTTAAGTAATAATCTTCAATTGATTCTCGGACAATTTCATAACCTTCAACAACAATATCATTTTTCGTTAGTTGCTGTAATACTTTAAGCGCTTCTTCTTGCCCACTGATGATTAAGATGCGTTCTTCTTCTATGCGGTAAGTTACTCCTTCAAGAAGGCTTATTAATTTTGTGTCCGGAGCGTCTTTTAAAACAATACGGCCGTAAGTACCTGCTTTTTCATGTAAGTCTTGCGCTGTTATTTCTTCGACTAAAACACCGTGACTTATAAAGCCATAAGTTGTCGCTACTTTATCTAATTCACTTAAAATATGACTGGAGATTAAAAAGGTTGTGCCTTTTTCTTTATTAAGCCGTAAGATTAAATCCCGCATATCTTTAATGCCCACTGGATCAAGGCCGTTCATTGGTTCATCAAGTAGCATAAATTCAGGGTCGCCAATTAAAAGCATCGCAATACTTAAACGTTGACGCATACCTAAACTAAAGTTTTTAGCAATCTTCCGACTCGTCACTAATTCTTTTAAGCCGACTAGTTCTAAATATTCCGCTAATTCAGAGCGTTCTTTTTTAATTCCTAAAATATCGCATTGCGCTTCTAAGTTCCGCATCGCACTATAACCTTTATGTAAGGCTGGGGCTTCAACTAAGGCCGCGACAGCACCAAGGCGCTTTGTCGTATTAAGTTTAACCGTACCTAATGTTGGCCGATTAATGTTCGTAATAATGCGAATCATCGTTGATTTTCCGGCCCCATTTTCACCGACAAAGCCATAAATTTCCCCTTTTATGATATTCATTGATACATCTTTAAGGGCTTCAGTACGTTTATATTTTTTATAAACATTTTTGATTTCGACAATATAAGGCATATACTTTCTCCTTTTCTTACAACTTTAAAATTATACTATATAATAGTATTTTTTATTGCTTTACGATAAAGTTATTTATTTTATTTTGCGAAAATCACTACAAAATAGACTTATTTTTAATAATGACGTTGTTTTTGCGGTAAATACTAAACTTTATATTTTAAATAGATAGTATTTACTAATTGGTGAGAATTAAAATATTATTTTTGTTAATTGCATTTAAAAATTTTAATTCTTATATAATTAGAAATGGTATTAGTGTATGAAAGAGTTTTTTAGTAAAAGTTGGAAGTTTATTATCGATTCGATGAGCGGAATGGTCTATGGACTGTTCGCGACCTTAATCATTGGCGTAATTATTAAACAAATTGGCCTAATCTTAGATTTTGATTTTAACCTTTTTAATAATACTTTTAATTTAGGAATCATCATTATACAAATCGGTACCTTTGTCACTAGTTTAGTCGGGATCGGGATCGGAGTTGGTATTGGTATTATCTTTAAAAAAGAACCGCTTAAACTTATTAGTCTTGCCGTCGCTGGGGGGATTGCGACTTCTACTACTTTATTTACAAGAGCAGACCCCTTAGTCGCTTATTTTGTCGTTATCTTTACCCTTTTATTACTTGATCTTATCTTTAAAAAGAAAACCCCATTTGATATTATCTTAATTCCCCTTTTTGCAATCCTTTTAGCAAGTATCTTTAGTTATTTATTATTTACTCCTATTACATGGTTTGCAACGACTGTTGGTGAATTTATTAATGTTGTCGCTACTGTTAATCAACCATTTTTAATGGGGGTCTTACTTAGTGTCTTTATGGGAATATTATTAACATCGCCATTATCAAGTGCGGCGATTGCTATTTCCTTTAGTATTGGCGGTATTGCCGGTGGAGCCGCCCTTATTGGCTGCGTCGTCCATATGCTAGGCTTTGCAATTATGGGACGAAAGGCTAATAGTGTCGGGGTCACGATAAGTGTCGCTATCGGCACTAGTATGCTGCAATTTAAAAACACCCTTAAAAAACCAATTCTTTGGTTACCACCCATCATCGTTAGCGCAATCTTAGGTCCCTTTAGTACTTTAGTCTTTAAAATGCAAGTTGATCCCATTGGCAGTGGAATGGGCACCAGTGGCTTAGTCGGCCAATTTGCAACGTATGCGGCGATGGGAAATACGCCAATGACATGGGTCTCAATCTTTGTGTTCCAATTCTTAATGGTTATCCCCCTAATGTTTTTAGTCGATTTCATCTTTAAAAAATATAAGCTTTACACTGATGAAGATTTAGTAATCTAATAATAATTAAAAATAAACGAGTGATTAACTCGTTTTTTATTATGTTTTTAAAGAAAAAAACCATTAAAAAGCATCCATATAAACATTATAAGGATGCTCCCACCTAAGACTATAGTATTATGCCTGCCCAGGCCGCCTTAGGTGTATAGTTCATTTTAACATTATTTTAATGAAGGGTGACGTCAAGTTCTTTATCAGGATTCCACGCCCCTGGTAAATAGATTAAGATAATGGGGATAGCTTTAGAAACACTTAAGCGATGGTCTTTTGCTTTATCTTCTAGTACTTGCACTTTAATGTTTGTCGCGTACCATCTAAATAGTTCGTAGTCTCCATATTCATTTAAGACTTCAGTTCGTCGCATCCGCACTGGCTTGATCGTTTCTTTAACGTGATTGTGGGGCAGAGTCATATCAATAACATCGATATACATTAATTCAGAACGATACATATCGACATTATTAAACTCATCTGTTTTTTCACTAAAAACTTCAACTTTAAAATGGGCCTTGGTGATAAGCTTAATATACTCATGTACTTTCATATTTTATACTTGTATTATCTAATCATGCCCCGGTACTTCGATTAGGTAATACATCTCCTTTCATTACCCGGGTATAATATTTATATGCTGTGTACCTTTGTCATATACCTACAGTTAGACTGTTTCAAGGAGTTTAAGGCCACAGTTTTTAAGTTCAATCGTTGATTAGTTGAATAACACTTTGATGTTTTATATCGCACAAGTTTACGAATTAAAAACGGTGGAATGTAGACACAGCAAACAACAATTGAAGGAGGTATTTTATGTACTTTGTTGGAATTGACGTTTCAAAGTACAAGCACGACTGCTTCATCGTTACTGAAGAAGCCGTGGTTATCAAGGAAACCTTTTCCTTTGATAACAACAGAACCGGTTTTAACGAGTTCTTTTCTATTCTCAGTAGTTTAGGCCCACCTAACAAAATAAGGATAGGACTTGAAGCTACTGGCCACTACGGGAATAACCTAATGAAACATCTAAGTGTTAAAGGTTATTCGTTTGTCTTACTTAATCCAATCATTGTTTCCCGGTTTCGCAAATCAGAAACATTAAGAAGGACGAAGACAGACAAGTTAGACGCAATGCTCATTGCTGAGGTGATTGCCAGTCGGGATTTCAAGAACTACCCTCTTCTAGCATACCACTTTAATGACTTAAAATCACTCACGCGTCTTCGTGATCGTTACGTTAAGCAACGCTCACAATATTTAGTTCACCTCACAAATCAACTAGATTTAGTTTTTCCGGAGTTTAACCTTTTTTGACAAGTCTTTGAAGTCAAAGACCGCTTTATACATCCTCACTAAGTACACATTGCCATCTCGAATTGCGAACATGAATGCTCAGTCGGCTGAGAATCTTCGCAAACTTTCTCGTGGTAAATTTAGTTACGCTAAGTTTGTGAGGCTGAAGGAACTTGCCAAGGATACCATTGGTTCATCAAGTGAGGTTGATGAATTTGCTATCAACTCCGTTCTTCGACTTTATAACCAAATCGAAGAAGAAATTTCGACTATAGAAGCTAAGATTGAGGCCATCATGCTTGCTCTTGATCCGCCCACCGCTTCAATCCCTGGCATTGGACCGATGTCCGCTGCAACCATTGTTGCTGAGTACGGTGATGTCACCCGTTTTCCGAATGACGCTAAGATGCTTGCTTATGCCGGACTTGGCGCTGGCCGCTATCAATCTGGTCAAGCGGATCATAAGGGGCACATGGTTAAGCACGGGTCCCGTTTCCTTCGTCAAGCACTGATGAATGTCGCTGTTTCTACCATAAGAAGTATTCCGGCCCTTTATGATTACTATCACAAGAAACATACTGAAGGTAAGAATCATCGCGTTGCTTTATCGCACGTTGCTCGTAAGCTTGTACGACTCATTTATAAGTTAGAAACTAGTAGAACTCGTTTCGACTTATCACTTTATAATTCTCATCAATAGTAACGACATTTAATGAGAAGACGGATAATTCACTTAGTTTGTGAATCTTTTTGATATATATTTACTATTTAACTTGATTAAGAATAGTTAATCTCCTTCTCTACCCAAAGTATATAGTAAATAATTTCTCGCGTCTTATAAGATTAGAAATAATTTGTGTTTTGGCATTTAAAAATCCCCTAAGGAGTGCTTAGGGGATGTGTCATCTAAATCGTTAGCGAATTAATTAACTAAACCAATTTCTTCAACTAAGACATAGTCAGCAAAGCTTGGGAATGTAATTGCAACGGCTTCGTTAATTTTAAGGCTAACATCAAGTTTGCCTTTAACTGTCGTTGTATCCACGGCGACTAAGTAATCTTGCGCGGTATCATCCCAGTAATGGTAATCACTAATGGCATCGAAATCAACATCAACTGTCAAGCCGTTAATATAGCCTTCGGCACCAACAACAACCGTAACAACGGCTTTGCGAATTAAGACTGACTCATCAATCATTTCTTGTAAGTCTTCTAATGCTTCGGCAAGTTCGGATGATGTCATATCACCAATCTCTGGCGCAAGCACTTCAAACACTAATTGGGCAAGGTCGGCTTGCTTAACTTCGTATTTAACCGTTAAGACACCTTTTTTCTCCGTCGCCGTTACCGTACCGATTGCTGGTAATAATTCACCAATGTCGCCAGGTCCTTCAATTTCAACTTCAGGGCCGGGTAATTGCCCTTCAAAATCATCAAGATCTGGTAAACCAGGGAATGGACCAACTTCCATTTTTTGTTTCAGGCTTTCGGTTTCCGTCCGGCCACTTTCGCCGTCAAACATACTTGCGGTTAAGCCAAGATAGACAAATTCATCAGTGTAATAAATGCCCCCTTCGCCTTCAACTGCAAGTGCTTTTTCGCTGCCATGGTATAAGGCATAACTACCAGAACCGGTAATTGCAAATTGGGCTGTTTCTTTGTCAAGATCTTTCGCTTTGACAGTTGCGTTGCCACTTACTTCAATTTTGTCTTCTTCGATGACGACGTTTGCTTCATCGACTGCCTTATGGCTAATAACGGCATCAAGATCCACTGCTAAATCAATTGATTTAAATGTTTCGTTGACCGTTTTTTCCAGTGCTGCAGTAACACGTGTATTCGCGACTTCACGCGAAATTTTACCACCTGCGCCATCGCAACTTGCTAAGGCGACAAGTAATAATGGTAGAAAAACTATTTTTCTAAGTTTCATAAACCACTACCTCCTTCTTATACATATTAGTATATATGAAATGTGTTTATCTTGCATATTATTTTATCTAAGATTGTTATAATAACAATATGCACATATATTTGAACCCGATTGGTCTCACCGACTTTAGTGAAGAAACGAAAGCATATTTACGCGAAAATGTGCCGTTTGCTACTTTTACATTTGCACCGGATATTAACTATAACGCCGAAGTGAGATGTCAACACTTATTGAGACTTTAATGTAAACAATTTTCGAGATACTTCTTTTTATAAGCCACCGGACTCATATAATCGAGACTAGAATGAAGCCTTTTATGGTTATACCAATGAACGTATTC
>JBAZCS010000041.1:0-6004 GCA_041654855.1 Bacilli bacterium
TTTGATGTAAAAAAAGAAGAGATTACAAAACGAATTGCAAAAAACTCCGCTGCTAATAAACAAAAAATAGTGGAACAAATTATTAAGGATATTTGTGAAAAATGATTGTTCCAGTTAAAAAGATTCGGTTACTTACCGCCCAAAGTGAACGTGAAGTATTAATAGAAGCATTACAACATGAGAATAAATTCATGCTTTTTGATTATGAAGATGAAGTATCGTTACCAAGTGACCTCAATCATGAACTAAAACGTATTGAACGAGGAATTGAAGTGCTTAGTAAACATGAAAAAAAGAAGTTTTTTGCCTATCACGAAGTCGAACGTAGCACTTTTGAAAAAGTAAGTGAAGAAGCACAAAGTTTACTAAAAACGATTGACAGTCATTTATTATTAATCGAAAAGAAAGAGTTAGAAAATAAAAGACTTGAAGCCGACATTGAAACACTTTCCCCATACTTAAACTTAAGTGTGGCCACTAAAGAATTGCAAATCCTTGAAAAAACCCGGATTGTCACTGGTAGTGTGGCCCTTATTAATTTTGATAAATTTAGTAGTGAAACGAAAACAAGAGGCTATATATTTGAAGAGTCATCGCGGGATGATGAAAAAGTCTATGGGGCCTTTGGTTATGAAATTGTCTTTGAAAGTGAAGCGAGTAAATTATTACATGCTTATCGCTTCCAAGAAGAAAGCTTACCCTTATTTGACACTAAGTTAAGTGCCTTATTACCAGAACTTAATGAAGGATTACAAAAAAACCGGGATGAAATAAAAGAAAGCATGGCGGCGCTTAAAGCATTAAGTAAAAATATTAATGTATTAAGAACATATTATGATTTCTTTTATAATGAAGCATTACGGAAACAAGTCGAAACTAAAAGTACAGAACGCGTTATCTATCTTGAAGGTTGGGTACGTGAAGACGAATACGCTTCATTTAAAGAAAGTATTAGTAAAAAACTAGAACTTGATATTGAAGAATTAACCGTTAGTGAAGAAGAACTTGTGCCTACGGCAACGAAAAACAATAAGTTTGTACGTCAATTTGAATCAATTACGAACATGTTTAGTGTTCCTCACCCTCAAGAGATGGACCCAAACCCGGCAATGTCTATCTGGTATTGGATTATCTTTGGCATTATGATGGGCGACATAGGTTACGGTTTAGCAATGTTAATTGTCTTTACGTTATTTATCAAACTTAAAAAACCGAAAGGTCAACTTCGCAATTTAGCGATGATCTTTGCCTTTTCAAGTATTCCCTCAATTATCTTTGGAGTATTAAGTGGAAGTTTCTTTGGGGCAAAGTTTGATTTATTACAAGTAGTGGGCGGTTGGTTTGGTAATGATCAATTATCAGCGATTGTTTTACAACCAGTTGATGACCCATTACCGATGTTAATCTTTTCATTAGGACTCGGGGTATTACATATTGTTACTGGATTAATCTTAAAAGTCGCTAACGAGATGCGGCGCAAAGATATTCTTAGTGCCCTAGCCGATGGTTTAAGTTGGATTCTAATTTTAGTAGGCGCGGTTATTGCTTTATTTGGCATGGTTTCGCCCTTTAAGTTCTTTACCCCAATTGGCATTGGTTTAGTCGGATTGGGCGCCTTACTTATTCTATTTTTAAATGGGCGAAAAAATAAAAGCGTATTAGGAAAAGCCTTCGGTGGTTTAGGTGGTTTATACGGCGTTACGAGTTACTTAAGTGATGTTTTAAGTTACTCCCGTATTCTTGCGTTAAGCTTAAGTACTGCAGTTATTGCCTTTACGATGAACTTATTAGCAGGGATGGTCGCTGGTGTACCAATTGTTGGTATTTTACTTGCGATTATCGTTTATATTATCGGCCACGTCTTTAACTTTGTAATGGGCCTTCTAAGTGCCTATGTCCATGATGGACGGTTACAATACTTAGAGTTTTTTGGAAAGTTCTATGAAGGGGGAGGATATGAATTTACTCCGTTTTCATATAAATTAAAATATCTTGATGCAATAAAGGAGAAAAGCGTATGACAACAGGATTAGTGTTTGCCCTTATCGGAGCAGGGCTCGCCGCAGCACTTGCGGGAATTGGCTCCGCGATTGGTGTTGCTCTTGGCGGAAAAGCTGCAGCCGGGGTAATATCAGAAAAACCAGAACTATTTGGTCGGGTTTTAATTTTACAAGCTTTACCAGGGACGCAAGGAATTTATGGTTTCCTTGTCGCAATCTTAATTATGGCAAAAATTGGCATGATTGGCGGTAGTCCGATTGCTTTAACCGAGGCTCAAGGGTTAGGTCTTTTAGCAGCGGCTTTACCAATCGCACTTGGCGGACTCGCTAGTGGAATTTATCAAGGTAAGATGGCAGCAGCAGCGATTGCAATGACAGCGAAAAAACCAACAATGTCAGCGCGTGGTATGACGATGACCGCAATTGTGGAAACGTACGCTATTTTAGCGCTTTTAGTAAGTGTTTTAATGTACGTTGCGGTTGCGGTATAAGGAAAAGTCATGAAAAAGCCGATCTATGAACGCATATTAAATGAAGCGGAAGCGGAAGCTAAAGTATTAAATGAAGAAACGAAAGCGGAAGCAAAGCGTATTTTAGAAGCGGGAAAAAGTGAAATAATTCGTCAAAATAGTGAAGAATTAACGCGCCTTAATAGCCGCAATAAAGAACGTCTTACTAGTTTCAAAGAACGTCAAGAAAAAGGACTTGTTACATTTGAAGAACAAGTGCGACAAGAACTTGTCGTTGAAGTGTTTCATGAAGTATATACGACGTTAAGCAACTTAAAAGATAAGGAATTACTTGCGTTTGTCATTCATTTAATTAGTAAAGAAAAAGTTAAAGGTGATGAAGTGCTACTCGTATCCCGTCAAAACTTTACAAAGTTTCTTAGTGCCCTCTCATCAACTAAAGACCCGCTTAACCTTGATTTATTAAACAAAACAAACACGAACTATAACTTTACATTAAGTAAAGAACCAACCCATGTTGAAGAAGGCTTTTTACTAAGTAGTAAAGAGTTTGATTTAATCTTTGATTTTAAAGAAATTGTAAACGAATATCAAAAAGCAAACGAACAAAGGATTTATAACGAATTATTTAAAGATGAATAAGGAATATTTAAAAGGTGTGCTTGATGCAAGAATTAGTACGCTCTTAAGTGAGAGTGACTTTTCAACCTTTGCAAGCTTAAGTGCGGGTGAAAAACTAAGTTTTTTCATTAATAATGGGCTAGTATCCACGAACATTGTTACAAACTTTGAAGCACTCTCTAAACATTTCCTTGATGATTTAAAAAGGGAAATCCAAAGTTATTTAGAAAAAGACACGTTATATGTTGATTACTTTTTCGCTAAAGAAATGGTAAGTCGCAATGTTGGAGCCCTTTATACGCATTATGAAGAAGTATACGCAAGAGTAATAGCGCGTAATGATAAATACTTACGCTACTATTTAGACTATAAGTTTTCGCTTTTAAATATTATTAATATATTAAGAGCTAAAAAAAGAGGTGATGACCAAGCAAAGATTTATGAGTTATATCTTACAAACAGCCTCATGAATAAAGAAGCATATATTTCACTCGTAAATAGTGACTTTTCTACCCTTATAACATATGTTAAAAACACGTTTAATATTGATCTTTATGAGCATCTTTCAAACGCAGAGATTGAAACGAAGTTTGATGACTATTTATATTTAAAAGTTAAAGACTTAGCGGTAGAGACTGATGTATACGCGACACTTGTCTATTACATCAAGATGAAAAAATATGAACTAACAAGATTACGCAATATTAACTATACAGGGAGGAATAATATTCATGGATGAATTAATTTTATTTAGTAATAAACCGACCGCTAATTTATTCAAAGCGATTGGCTTCCTTGTCCATATTGTAAGTGATGAACAAGAACTTTTAGAAATCTTAAAAGAACGAAGCAAGAATGTAAAAATCATTGCTTATGATTCCTATTTTAGTGCGTTCTTTAATGATTATCAAAAAAGACAAAAAGAAATGTATCCGCTATATTTACCACTTCCTTTAAGTGAAAGTGATAATGGTTTAGCGTTAAGTGAAATGAAAGAGAGTATTAGAAAATCAATTGGTATTGATCTTCTATAAGAGGGATAGTTATGGCACAAAACCAAGGAAAAATTGTTAAAGTATCAGGCCCCCTTGTCGTAGCAAGCGGGATGAAAAGCGCGCAAGTATATGACGTTGTTTTAGTCGGCGATAAACATATTATTGGCGAAATCATTGAATTACGTGATGATCTTGCAAGTATTCAAGTATATGAAGAAACTGCGGGTGTTGGTCCTGGTGAACCGGTCTTTTTAACGAAAGAACCACTTTCTGTCGAATTAGGACCAGGTCTTATTGAATCAATTTATGATGGTATTCAACGTCCGTTAACGAATATTTTTGATGAACACGGTAGTTTTATTCCCGTTGGTGTGCAAATTGATAAGTTAAATCGGGAGAAAAAATGGGACTTTATTAAAGTTGCTAACGTTGGCGATAGGCTCGTTGCTGGTGACGTTTTAGGTTACGTTTTAGAAACACCAGCCGTTAAACACTTTATTTTAGTGCCGCCAGGCATTGAAGGTGAAGTAATGGCCATTAAAGAAGGTGAACATACAATTATTGAACCAATTGCCACAATTAAAACAAAATATAGTGAAGAACAGATTACGATGCTTCAAAAATGGCCGGTTCGTAAAAAAAGACCGTATGTTACGAAAAAAGCACCAAAAGAAGCAATGGTTACTGGGCAAAGAGTCATCGACACTTTATTCCCAATCGCAAGTGGTGGTATTGCCGCGATTCCGGGACCATTTGGCAGTGGAAAAACGGTTGTTCAACATCAACTTGCAAAATGGGCCGACGCTGAATTAATCATTTATATTGGTTGCGGTGAACGGGGTAATGAAATGACCGACGTCTTACATGAGTTCCCGCGTCTTATTGATCCTAAGACGGGCTTATCACTTATGAATCGCACTGTTTTAATTGCTAACACTTCAAATATGCCGGTTGCGGCCCGTGAAGCAAGCATGTATACCGGAATTACGATTGCCGAGTACTTCCGTGATATGGGTTATAAAGTTGCCATCATGGCTGACTCGACTTCACGGTGGGCCGAAGCTTTACGGGAAATGAGTTCTCGGCTTGAAGAAATGCCGGGTGAAGAAGGCTATCCTGCTTATCTTGCGTCAAGACTAAGTGACTTCTATGAAAGAGCGGGTGTCGTTAAAACTTTAGGCAGTGAAAAACGGATTGGCTCCATTACCGCGATTGGCGCCGTGTCGCCACCAGGTGGAGATACGAGTGAACCAGTATCCCAGGCAACACTACGTATTGTTAAAGTGTTCTGGGGCTTAAGCGCAAACCTTGCCTATAAAAGACACTTCCCAGCCATTGATTGGCTTAGAAGTTATTCGCTTTATGATGATGACATTATTAAATTCCACACCGATACTTTCCCATATTGGAAAAAGTATGTCGCCCTTTTAAAAGAACTTTTACAAGATGAAGCTGCGCTTTTAGAAATTGTTCGGCTTGTCGGTATTGATTCTTTAAGTCAAAAAGACCGGGTTAAATTACATACTGCGCAGATGATTAGAGAAGACTATTTACACCAAAATGCGTTCCATAATATTGATACATATACTTCTATTGATAAACAATATGGAATGCTTGATTTAATCGTTAGTTGGTATGAACACGCTAATAGTGCTTTAAGCCGTGGGGTTGAATATCGACAAATGGAAAATCTAGCCGTTAATGAACGGATTGGCCACATTAAATATGTGGGTGAAGATAAATTTAAAGAAGAGGCCAAAGCATTAAAACATGACCTTATTGCAGCCTTTAATGAGTTAAAGGAGGAATAGTTATGGCAATTAAAGCATTTAAAACAATTAAAGAAGTCGTCGGTCCTTTAATGGTCGTCGAAAACGTAAGTGGTGTTAAATTTGATGAACTTGTCCGCATTATTCAA
>JBAZCS010000042.1:0-5803 GCA_041654855.1 Bacilli bacterium
TTCTATTGATAAACAATATGGAATGCTTGATTTAATCGTTAGTTGGTATGAACACGCTAATAGTGCTTTAAGCCGTGGGGTAGAATATCGACAAATGGAAAATCTAGCCGTTAATGAACGGATTGGCCACATTAAATATGTGGGTGAAGATAAATTTAAAGAAGAGGCCAAAGCATTAAAACATGACCTTATTGCAGCCTTTAGTGAGTTAAAGGAGGAATAGTTATGGCAATTAAAGCATTTAAAACAATTAAAGAAGTCGTCGGTCCTTTAATGGTCGTCGAAAACGTAAGTGGTGTTAAATTTGATGAACTTGTCCGCATTATTCAAAATAATGGTGAAGAACGACTTGGTAAAGTTTTAGAAATTGATAACGACCAAGCGATTGTCCAATTATTTGAAAGTAGTCAAGGTTTAAAAATTGATGACGCAAAAGCAATCTTTACCGGTGAAGGGGTAACTTTTGGAGTTTCGCCCCACATCTTAGGCCGTAAGTTTGATGGTTTAGGACGCCCCATTGATAATAAAGGACATATTATTCCTTTTAAAAGAGTAGATATTAACGGTGTGCCACTTAATCCCGTCGCTCGTAACTTCCCCAATGAATTTATTCAAACCGGTATCAGTGCGATTGACGGTTTAAACACCTTAGTCCGCGGTCAAAAACTCCCCATCTTTTCAAGTTCGGGCTTAACGCATAACCGTTTAGCGGCGCAAATTGCTAAACAAGCGAGTGTTTTAGGAAAAGACGAAAAGTTTGCTGTCGTCTTTGCGGCGATTGGTATTACCTTTGAAGAAGCTAATTTCTTTAATGAAGCCTTTGCCGAAAGTGATGCCCTTGACCGTACAGTGATGTTTATTAACTTAGCAAATGACCCCGCAATTGAAAGAATTGCGACCCCACGCATGGCGATTACAGCAGCCGAATATTTAGCCTATGACTTAGGGATGCACGTTCTTGTTATCTTAACCGATATTACAAACTACGCCGAAGCATTACGTGAAATTAGTGCCGCCCGGAAAGAGGTCCCAGGAAGAAGAGGTTACCCGGGCTATATGTACACTGACTTAGCCTCGCTTTACGAACGGGCAGGTCGAATTAAAGGCCTTGAAGGTTCAATAACGCAAATCCCGATTTTAACGATGCCTGAAGACGATAAAACGCATCCAATTCCCGACTTAACTGGTTATATTACCGAAGGGCAAATTATTTTAAGTCGGCCCTTATCGATGAAAGGTTTAACGCCACCAATTGACGTATTACCTTCGCTTTCCCGGTTAAAAGATAAAGGAATTGGTAAAGATAAAACACGCGAAGATCACGCTGATACGATGAATCAACTCTTTAGTGCCTACGCTCGTGGTAAAGACGCAAAAGAATTATCACTTATTTTAGGCGATAGCGCCCTAAGTGAGATTGATCAAAAATACGCCGTTTTTGCTGATGAATTTGAAAAGCAATACGTTTCGCAAGGTTTTGAGACCAACCGCACAATTGAAGAAACATTAGATCTAGGGTGGGAACTTTTAAGTTTATTACCGCGCCAAGAATTAAAACGGATTGATCCAAAACTTGTCGATAAATACTATAAGGAACATAAATAATGAGTAATTCCCAAATTAATCCAACGCGAATGGAGCTGCAAAAGCTACGTGATAAACTAAGTACGACGTCACGTGGTCATAAGCTTTTAAAAGATAAACAAGATGAGTTAATTCATCAGTTTATCCCTTTACTCCATGAATATCGTCCGTTACGGATTAAAGTGGAAGAAGCATTAAAAGAAACATTAAGACTTTATGATCTTGCCTGTGTCAAAATGAGTAAGGATAAAATCCATGAGCAAGTTAATTATAGTGTAACTAAACATGAACTAGACGCTAAAAATGATCGTTTAATGGGTGTCCTTATTCCGAACTTAACAAGCATTAAAACTCATGAAGAAAAAGCCTATGATTTACTTGTGACCACCAGTGCCTTTGATAGTTTGCTCCTTGCCATTAAAGAACTATTCACTGACTTAATGACACTTGTTAATCTCGAATCAACGATTAAAATACTTGTCGCAGAAATTGAGAAATCAAAACGTCGAGTTAACGCGATTGAAAACATCGTTATTAAAGAAATAGTGGAGCAAATACGGGTCATTCGCATGAAACTAACCGACTTAGAACGTAGTAATACGATTCGCATGATGAAGAGTAAAGAAATAATCATGAACAAAAAGATGAAAAAATAAAAAGGAGGTAACCCCTCCTTTTTTAAATATCAAGATGTAGTTAGTTTAAATTGCACCGCTACGGTTTCTTTTATCTTTAAACATCCGTTGATCAATTTCGGTGAAGATTTCATTAATAGTAACGTTATCTTTTCGCTCACAAATAATGAAGCCGGCACTAAAACCAAAGTTAAACTCTTTAAATCGTTCCGGAATATGGGCGGCAAATTCAGTGCGCATTTCTTCAATGCGTTTACTAATTACTTCACTACTTGATTCATCAATAACAATAATAAATTCATCACCACCATAACGGGCAACGTATTGGGTGCGACCATTTAAATTCGTGAGGAAGTGGGCGATTAACCGTAAAACTTCGTCCCCTGCGGTATGACCAAGTGTGTCATTTATCTTTTTAAAGTTATCAAAATCTAACATAATAATCGAAAAATCTCCACTGCTATTTGTTGAACTAAGACGGCGATGTAAATAGTGAGATAAGCTGCGCCGATTTGCAAGCCCGGTTAAATAATCAGTCGTCGCTTGTGTATGTTGTAAGCCCATCGAAATGATTAAAAAAGAGAAGATGTTAGCGAGTAATAATATAAGAACAATACCGCCAACAAAAAACTGAACAATTAAACCAATCATCGGTAAAGTAAACAAGAATAAGTAAGTAAGTCTTTGTGGACGAGCAATCGTCATCATTTGTTTACGGGGCACAAGAATTGTTGCTAAATAAAAAATAACAAAAATTGAAATATGTACAAAATAAAGCTTTCCTTGTGCAAAAACGCCGTTTTCGAATGAAAAATATAAATCAACTCCCGGTATTAATGATAGAAGAGATAAAAGGCCATTAATCGATAATACACTAATCATAAAGGCGCGATGCCATAGTGGGACCTTCGTTTCATATATTGAATGGATAACATATAAATACCACATTGCGGTAATAGCGGGCAAGAAAATAAAGCCTAAGGTCGTTGATATATTAATAAGTAATGGGGGCACAACAACATCTGTTTCAAAGTGGAGCGCGATAATAACATATTGCACAATTACAATCATAATTAAGGCAAAGATTGCCAAAAAGGCATTATATCTTCCAGTATTGCGTTCTAACTGCCGTTGCACGAATAAAAAAGCCGCGCATACAATCATAGCGTAGAATAAACTTGAAACGATAATGTAGACAATTTGCATGTTTTATCCCCTCACCTCGTAATTAATATTGCTAAAATAGGCTATTTTCTATAATATTAACGATTATTAATATATTAAAAAAGTGATTACCCCTATATTCTACTCATTTTGTGCAAAAAGTAAATAAATATTACAAAAAGGTATTAATTATGCTTGCGCGCGTACGAATATAGCGCGCACTATAATATATATTGTGCGTGCATGAAAGAGTGCAGAAAGATATTATCTAAAAAATTAACATAGAAAATGCAAAGATTTAACAATCATAAAATCGGTGTTTTTTAAAAAAATAAGCAAAAAGATGAAAAAAGTCAGTATTTGTTGTTGACAAAAATAATTGTTTTTATATAATAAATGTGTAAAAGGCAAAACTAGAGTGATCTAGCGACGCAAAACTAAAGGGTCTTAAGATAATTAAGATAGCCAGCTACCGAGATATTAGATTAAGGTGGCTGTTTTTATTACCCGATAGTAACTTATAGGAATAATAACGAATCAATCTCTTACCTCGGTCATACTTGTACGACACAAGACAAGCGTATGAAAGGAGATTGTTTTATGAAAAATAAAAAACAATTAATGTTTGGTACCTTAGCGCTCGTTTTACTTAGCGGCATCGCTGCTTCAAGTACAACCCTTGCTTGGTTTACAACAACCAGAACGGCCTCACTTAACTTTACGAGTGCGACCATCGAAAACAAGAGTAGTAATCTTGTCGTCAATTATGTAGAATCCTTAAATAACTTTGATACTGTGGACGATACCCAAAACGCAATCGCGCTTACCGGTGGTAACAAAGTAACAGATATTTCTGGAGATGGCCTTAGCTTTTACAAACCAGTGTGGGCAGATAACGATGCAACTGTCGCTTCCGTAATCAATGATGTAACGGGCACAGCAGACGGACATTACATTGACTTCTTACTCCACATTACGCGGGAAAACATAAACGCCACAACCCCAGTTGGCTTTAAAGTCTATCTCGGGGCCGGCACTGCAATTTCCCCGCTTGACAGCGGTAATCAAAAAGATGTCGACGCTGTCAAAGCTTCGCGTATGGCCGTCATTAGTTACGATGACGCAGCCCGGAGCAACCCTGCGGTCGTCCACCTTCATGCCCCAGAAGCAGAACCAGCAGCAACCCACTTAGCGGTTAACGCCAGTGAAACAGCTTATGGCATTGCAGGTTATGAATTAAAGGACGTATCGACAACCTTAAATAGTGCGGCGTTCAACACTGCTACCAAACAAGCAGACGCCACCTATGAAATCGCCGATTTAACGAGTGACTCCGAAGCCTATGTTGGCTTCCGGTTCTGGATCGAAGGAACTGACGCCGAAACGACCAACGCAAAAGCACTCGGAGGCATGTTCAAAGTAGCCTTAGACATCTACGCGCTTGAAGCTTAGAGTCTACTTAAAAACAAAATCTCAATATCGCCACCGATATTACGATCAACCTAATTGCCCAATTAGAAAAACTCATCACCCATTTATGAGTTAAAGACGCCGGTAAACTTCCGGCACAATGTTCAAAGGAGGATATAGATCATGAACAAAAAGAACAAAGTATTATTATCAACAGTCGGCTTATTACTCTTAAGTGGTATTGCCGCTACAAGCTCAACCTTTGCATGGTTCACCACTGTCCGGACCGCTAAAGTCAACTTTGGTGACGCAGAAGTTGTTACCAAGAGTGGTAACTTAGCCATTTCTTACGTTACTTCCGCTAACACCGGTGTTACAAGCACCCAAACGGCCGAAGTCGTTACCATTACTGGTACGAACAAAGTCACCGACATTTCTGGTGATGGCAAAACCTTCTACAAACCAGTGTGGGCTGATAGCATCGCCAACGTTGCATCTGTCATTAATGATGTTACCGCAACTGCTGATGGTCACTATGTTGACTTCACAATCAAAGTTAGCCGTGAAAACGACATCGATGATAACGGCTTAAAAGTTTACCTTGGTGAAGGTACCGAAATCGTTGGTAAAACCGATAGCGATCCCGATCAACTAGCCTTAAACAATAGTGTTGTTGCCGCAACCCGTCTTGCTGTCCTTGATGATGAAGGCGAAGTTATCTTACGCTGGGCTCCAGAAGCTGAAACTCCAGCAAAATACTTAGTAGCTGGTACTGGTGCTTATTCAACCACCACTCACCAACTCGAAAATGACACTGAATTAAAATCAGGTGAAATTAGTGACTATACCACAATTGCTGCTGCTGACGCTGCTGGCTACAGGGTTGCTGACTTAGCAAGTGGTACTACAACCGAAACCGAAATTACCTTCCGCGCCTGGATCGAAGGTGAAGATGCACAAACTGTTAACGACATTATTGGTGGTGTCTTCAACGTCAATATCGCCCTTTA
>JBAZCS010000043.1:0-5385 GCA_041654855.1 Bacilli bacterium
CAACCGTTAACATTGTTAATTTATTTAAAAAATATGTTTATACAAATAATTATGTTCATATTAATTTACCGGAAACAGCCATAAATTACCCCGATAAATATGTTACATTTAGCTACAATTTTAGTAGTGTTGAAGCACAAAAGATAATAAACACG
This sequence comes from Bacilli bacterium, assembly GCA_041654855.1. GTDB lineage: Bacteria > Bacillota_I > Bacilli_A > RFN20 > CAG-826 > UBA1361. The sequence continues at coordinate 156 of JBAZCS010000043.1, forward strand.
CATTTCTATCCGCTTTTTAGTGAGAAAAATTACAATATTTACATTAGTGATGAGCGTGAAAACGAAAATTCATTGTTATTAACATATGGAGCGGAAACAACTTCTACTAATCTTATTAATGGTAGTGATGAAGAAATAAGTGAAGCGCGAGCAACATTTATTAATTATTTTAAATAGTTCGATCATTATTGATGTATTAATCTTTGTCAAATGATGATTTCTTGTATATAATATGCTCAAGTATTTAATGTCCATTGATAAAGGAGTTTTTATGGAAAAGAAGAAACAAGGAAGTTTTAAGGTTACTTTTAACAACAAAACAACCACCCACAACACCCCGACAAGTGTTCTTGATGTTGTCGGTCCCAATCGTGACTATATTTGTGTATTAGTCAATGGCCGTGTCCGTGAATTAACGTATATGTTAACGGAAGATGCCACCTTAGAAATTAGAACGCTTGCTGATAGCGAAGGTATTCGTATTTATCAAACGTCCTTACGCTTTGTAGCGGCGATGGCAATGAAAAGAATTCGCCCCGAACTCAACGTACGTTTTTCCTATAACGTTTCACGTTCTATCTTTATTCAAGTTACAAATAAAGGCGTGACTGTTGATCGTTTACTCGTTGAAAAACTACAAAAAGAAATGCGGGCAATTGTTGACGCTGATTTAAAACTTAACCGCAGTAAGATTACGGTTGCCGAAGCCTATGAACTTTATGAAAAATTAGGCTATAAAGATAAATTAGAAATCTTACAATATCGTCCCGAAACGAAAGTTCACGTTTATGAATGTGATGGCTACCAAAACTATATGTATGGTTATATGGTGCCAAGTACTGGCTATTTAAAGAGTTTCTTAATTCGTCCTTATTCACCAGGGATGCTTTTACAATATCCGCGGAGTGAAACGAAAGGCGAAATCCCAGAATTTAAAGATGCACCAATGTTTGGTAAAGCGCTTAAAGCAAGTCACAACTGGGCTAAACTAACAAATCTTGATAGTGTCGCCCACATCAATTCTTACATCGAAAAAGGGCAAATTGTTGACTTAATTAACTTAGCGGAAGCCAAACATTATCAAATGTTAAGTGAACTTGGAGAACGCATCATGGAAGATAGTGATGACATTCGCTTAATTTGTATTGCCGGACCAAGTAGCTCTGGTAAAACAACATTTGCCAACCGCTTACGGACCGAACTTATGAGTCGAGGGTTAAACGCGATTCGTTTATCAATTGATGATTACTATTTACCACGCGAATTAGCGCCCCGCGACGAAAACGGCAACTTTGACTTAGAATCAATCTACGCGCTTGATATAGAATTATTCAACCAAAATATGCTTGACTTAATTAACGGTGAAGAAGTTCAATTACCAAAATTTGACTTTAAAATCGGCAAAAGAGTGCCGGGACGCAAACTTAAAGTTAAAGCAAGTCAACCAATTATTATTGAAGGAATCCATGCTTTAAACGAGCAACTTACAAGCTATATTCCAAAACACCAAAAATATAAGATTTACATTGCCCCGCAAGCACAAATCAATATTGATGATCATAACCCAATTAGTCTTACTGACTTACGGTTATTACGTCGTATCGTGCGCGATAATAAATATCGTAATGCCAGTGCCCAAGAAACAATGAATATGTGGCCAAGTGTCCGTGCGGGTGAATTTAAATGGATTTATGACACCCAAGAAGAAGCAGATTATGTATACAATTCCTTATTATCATATGAATTAGCGGTCATGAAAAAGCATGCCTTACCACTACTTCAAGAATTTGATTATAAGAGCGAGTTCTTCCCCCTTGCCGAACGGTTAATTCGGATGTTAAAATACTTCCTCGACATGGATGAAGAATGGGTGCCAAGTAACTCCTTACTCCGTGAATTCATCGGCGGTAGTTGCTTCCACGACGTATAATAAAATTATTATTATTATTATTAAAAGGCCTACTAAATTATAGTAGGCTTTTTTTATATCGTAAGTATTTGATTATAGACAAAGTTTATATCTTCAAGATAAAATTTTCGAATTGCTAAATATAATTCTTTTTCCATTGCATCACTACGCGCTATATATGTATTGGCAAAAAGATTTTCAATTAAAATAAACGACCGATAAAGATGAATAAGGGTTAATTTTAAGAAATAACGACGATTAGTAAAAAGCATAATTGGTGAGCTGTGGGCGACTTCACTCGCGACTTGATATGTTTCACGCGAGTGGGTAAGTTTCGCAAGTGTTTCCACACCATCACGGAAGTTGTATTTATGAATGTTAGGATCAAAATCTTCATGATAGCTAATCCACCCATACTCAATAAAGCGGCGCATATCTTTACTTTTTAAGCCGCGTTCTTTTAAGTCTTTTTTAAGTAGGACAAACACTTCATCTGCTTCTTCTTTCGCTAAAAGTTTATTAAAGGCCGCGTTATAAATAATATGTTGTTGGTAATGACTTATAAGTTTTTGATCTTCGAGTAAGACGAGCGCTGCTTCTAGTTCATGGAGCGACCGCCACGAACTTAAGGCATCTCTTTCAAAACCATGCACGAGTAGTTCAATTATTGTTTGACAAAGTGAAAACGCACTTTTTAGTAAATCAAGATATAACTTCTCCGCGTCACTATGTTCTTGTAGTTGTCTTATTTTCAATAAAATGAAATTAATATACACATTAAGCGTTGATATCTCCATCGAGTAACGGTTTAAAAAGGTACCTTGATCATATTTAAAATATGATTCCCCACCATATTTATCAATAATGACATTAATGACTTTGGCGAAAAACACTTCGTCATCAAGCGCTTTACTAATTCCTGCTTTCGTCATATTTGCAAAACGATACATATAATCATTAATTAAAAATAAAATTAAGCGGGGATGTTCTAAGGGGGCACTAGGCAGAGCCGAGAATGTTTTTTGATGAATATTTGCCGTCATAATGATATGTTCATAAATTTCATACATCAAATCAAAATCATCACGGTCTTTTAAACCATAAAAGCCAAGGATTTGCATGAAATCACTATAATCTAAAGGACGGTGTTCTATTTTATTCGCCATTCACTTCTACCTTTCGCCAGTTTTTATTAATTATACTTAATAAATAAGCTTCAACCTTCTTATTAAACACTTTTTGTAAATGTTTTGCATATCTTTTCACTTGTAAGTCATATTCTTCAACATCAATATTTAAAAGTTTAAAGTCAATTAAAGTAATAGTGCGGGCCCCAAGGATGAAAAAGTCGATAATGTATGTTTCATTAGTGTCATCGTCAACATAAGAATATTCTCGATACACATTTTCATTCGTTGCATTCACAAATAACGGGAGCGTAAAGATTTTTTTAATATGATCTCGGTGTTCTTTGCTCGAAACATAATCGAGTTTCTTCGTTTTAAAATCATATAACTCAATTTGCCGGTGTAATAACGTACCCATCTTTAAAATATGGGGCGCTACGTCAAACTTTTCTTTTAGCTTAACCTCATTTTTACTTTCCTTAAAGTAATAAGTTGGACTATTAATAATAATTTTCTCTTTACTTAAAGGTGTTGGTTTTTCTTTGATCTTTTGTAAATTAAGTGGCGTAAAATCGATAATTTCTAAATGTTCACGATAAGTAGGAGACTGCAGCAATATTTCTTTAAAGGTTTTTAAATCTGCAAAAGGAATTTCTTTTAAATCCTTTTCTTTATCTAAGTCATGAACAATAACCATTAATTCGCGCGCTCTCGTTAAGGCAACATAAAGTAGCCTAATCCGTTCCGAAAGTATTTCTCTAAACTTTGTTTTTTCACTAATAACGCCATTAAGGCTCGGTTTTTCTTTTACATTTGGAAATGATATACCATAAGGAGCAACAATTTTAAACTTTGATCTTTTCTCCATCGTGTAATAATTCTGGGTTAAATCCATGTAATAAACAATTGGGAATTCTAACCCTTTTGAACGGTAAATAGTCATAAGGGTGACCGCATTATCTATCGTGCGTGGACGCCTTAAGGAAATATCCTTATCATTATCGTTCTCAAATTGGATAACATTAAGAATTTCTTCAACATTAAACCCAAGTTTCGCTAAGTTTTCAATTTGTTTTAATTTACCAGTTAACTTCATTGTATTTTGCGCGACATCACCTAAATAGTAAATCGCTCCGTATAAATCAAATGTTTTCACTAACGTATCAATAATTTCTTGTGCGGGGTAATCTTGCATTGTATTAGCGATATGTTTAATTTTTTGCAGAAGGGGGTCACTAGAAAAATCAGTATTACCATAGCCCATTAAATCAAGAAGTTGTTGATCACTATAGTTATTGACGAAAGATCTTAGAAAACTTGCCACCGCAAAACGGTATTCATAAGTGTTTGGATATTCTTCTTTTGTGTACGATACATAAAGTTGAAGAAGAGCAACTAGCGCAATAAAAACTACATCCGTTCTATCTGTTTTATCATCATCCACAAAAATAGGGATTCCGACCTCTAAGAAAGTCTTTTCAATTGTTGGAAAATCATTTTTTCGTGAAACAAGTATTGCAAAATCTCGATATTCGAGCGGACGCATTTTCTCTTTTTTAGAGTCATAAATTTTTTCACCGCGCTCAATGCGTTCTTGAATGTCCTTAACAATAATTTGTGCTTCAATTTCGCTATTAGTTAATTTAATACGTTCTGGTCCATCCATACTTTCAAGCGTTTTGTTAATATCATCTTTACAATAATTAATTACTTTAAGACCTACTTCTTGTTCGAGCGCAAAGTTTTTGTCATACTCCTTATTTCCAAACCCAATTACATGTTCGGTTTTATATTTCGCACCGCCATATTCTTCGGTCATGATTTCACTAAGAATGGCATTAATAGAAGCTAATACTTCACTTCGTGAGCGGTAGTTATCATTTAAGTCGATTAATCTGCCACCCTTTCCTTTAGAAAAGTCTGTGTATTTATCTTTAAAAATATACACATTAGCGTTTCTAAAGGCATAAATGCTTTGTTTAATATCACCTACCATGTACATGTTGTTGTTGACAATTTGTTGTAAGAAATCTTCTTGGATATCACTCGTATCTTGATACTCATCAACTAGAATGTATTCATATTTCTTTTTTAATTCTTTTTGAATGTCTGCTAAGGAAATAAGGGCGTAAGCATTACGGGCAACATCACTAAAGGTAAACGCATTCATCGCTTCTTTTTTCGCTTTAACAAT
>JBAZCS010000044.1:0-5241 GCA_041654855.1 Bacilli bacterium
TTTTGCACACTAAATCATGAAAGGCGCGATTATTGTGGGTAATCGTTAAAATGCCGCTTGTTAAGAAAAGAGGAATGAAGAATAAATGGAAATTAAGCGCCGTTTCAATAACGCCAAAGACGAGAAAGCGAATGATAACTTGGCCTTTAGTTACTTGATAGCCTTCTTTATTAACGACGGCAAGGCCAGTCATAAATTTACCGACACTACGCCCATGGCCGACAAATAAGGGAATTAAAAGCCACGGCACAATAGTGCCAATAAAAGAAGATAGAGCAAGATTTATAACAACAAAGTCTTTTAATACTTTTTCCGCTTTAATGTAGGTCGGATTTTTTTGTAAGTCTAATAGGGCGACTTGATATACACCGCGCCACGCGGCGTCTTTTTCACTATTACTTAAATCTTCGCGGTAGCGGTAACTAATATTACCTGCTCCGTCATCACTAAAGGTAAATAGTGAAGATTCTTCGCCCATCTTAAGCACCATCTGGTAATAATCAAAGGAAACATCTGCTATGTAATAGGCTGATTGTTCATAAATAAAGCCGCTATTTTCGACCGTGTAAAAATGTTCTAACCTCGATAAATAAATGGTTTCATTATTCGGTTCATTAATATCATAATGAAGATACGTTGTTTGCTTCGTATCGTAATCAAGAAAAAAGAGTCCCGAATCTTTGCGTAATGTAAATAAATCTTCATTTGCCTTTTTCCCCGCTCTGGAATGCGAATAAATGCCGTCAATGCTAATAAAGGCTAAAAGCCCAATTACAAAGACAATAACAATATCGATTAAATAAGCGCTTATGCGTTTACCATAAGGGGCATTAAAGATACTAGGGTACGTCCGTTTCGGTTTAACTCTTCTCATAAATTATATAAATTATAACAAATATAAAGTAGATTGCATATTACTTTAGTGAGTAGTCTAAAAGCGTAAACAAAAAGAAAAGCCCACTCCGGAGAGTGGGCCTAAACCATTTAGACGTTAGTAAATTGTAATCGTCTTAACCTTACACTGCGACAAAGGTAGCTTCACCAGTAAATGTATCAGTATCGAGGTCTAAGACAGTGACTAATGTAATCTTAATTGTACCAGCGGTTTCAATTACGAAGTTTTCCCCGCCTTCTGCACCAAATGCTACATCCCATCCATCATAAGCTTCAATCGCTGCCATTTTGACTTTAAATGCGCCTTCAACGACTGCAACTTCGACTTCGTATGTGAATTGGATTCCGCCTTCGACGGCTTCTGGTTCACTAACTAAGGTAAGTGGGTTACTATCTTCACCCCATCCACCAACGGCATCACCGCGGAGGACGAAGCTTAATTTTTGAATGACAAGTTTTGATTTATCAAAGAAGAATTGATAATATCCGGCACCGCCTTCAGCAACCTTTAAGTTTCCGCCTTCATCAATTACAGTTTCACCTTCAACTTCGGTTGTTGGTTGAATGATGGTGTCTGGGACGACGTTAACGGCTTTAGGTCCAAATACTTCACCCCAACTATTATCGGCGCGGAGTTTGAATTCGGCACCTTCTGGTAAGTACATTGCATTATAGAAGTAGAAATCACCACTTTCATTATAGTGCATGGAGAAGTCAGCTTTAACTTCGCTAGTTTCATCATCTGGGTTACCCCAGTTATTAACATCACCAACAATACCCCAATCCGCAACTTCACCATCGGCTGGGTTTTGACGGACGCCATCACCAGTGGCGTCACCTAAACGGGTCGCTCTTGCCCATCTATAGGTTGATTCAACTTCGATCTTATAAAGACCAGCGTTGATGATTTGAATATTATCAAGTTCGCCTTCTTGAATGTCTTCATTAAGGTCTTCTTCTTTAATATGGCTGAAATTAAATTCCATATCTGTATCCCATGGACGGCCTGGAACCTTAACTTTAAATGTACCTAAGTAACCAATTTCAATTTCAATTGAGAAGAGGTTTGAGTCTTCGGCTTTTGTTAAGTAAGAACGGACATCCCAATCGACGCCTTCTTCACCAGTGTCATTCCAGTTGATGTAAGAAGCGTCAGTGTTGTTTAAGCCACCGACAAGGTGGAATGTTCTATCATCTGGTTCATATTCTGGATTGAAAGTCCATTTTCCGTAAATGGATGTGTCTTTTGTAATAGCAGTGTCAAAATCAAATTCCGCACTGTATTCTTCGTCAACCCACCAACCCGAGAAGTCATAATCTTTACGAGCTGCTGGATCATCAGGTCTTGCGACCTTCTTACCGTGTTCAACTTCAACTTCTAAGTAGAACTTACCAAGGTTATCTTCATAGAATTCAACGATGTGTTTTTCGACGACCGGTGGTTCGGAAGTAACAGATGGTGTACTTGAAGAAGGTTTCGGTTTACAACCAGCAAGTAGCGTTACCGCTAAAGTGGTTACAAAAAACCCTTTAAATAATTTTTTCATAGTTTCTCCTTTTCTATTATTTGCCTAAATGGTTTAATTGGCATAATTTATTATACAACTTGTAAGCGCATACAGTCAAGAATGAAAGCCTTATCGAATGGGGAAAAGATGACGAAATGCCACCTTCTCCCCAACACAATTTACTTACATCTTTCGTTTGCGAAGAATAAAGAGCGCCGTAAATGCTGCGCCTATGACGAGGACGAGGGGAATAGTAATATAAAGCCATAATAATTCGGTTGTTTTCCCCGGTTCACTATTTGTGCCTGGGTCTTCACTTGATGGAGGAATAATAACACCGTCATCACTTTGTTTTAAAATGAGGGTTGTATTGTTTGTAAGGGTAATTTGTCCATCAATAACCGTGCCGCTATCGAGGGTGCCGGTCGTATCTAAGACGACAGTGTAACCACTATATTCATTGAGGCGTAATCTTGCACCGACACTATAGAATAAGACAGTGTAAGTCGTTCCTTCTTCTTTAGCGGTATAGACGATTAAGTTATCGTTATAGGATAATTCACGTCCATACTCTAAAGTGACATTTCGATCAATTTCCGCTCTAGTAGTGTATTGGAAAGCGGGCGAATTACGTTTAAGATTAATGAGCTTTTGATAGTTTTCAAAGATGCTTAAGTTCTTAACTTTATCAGCCCATTTAATACTATTTATTTCATATGATGACTGATATGAGTTATAATCAAAATCCTTACTGCGTAATAATTCGCTGCCCGCATGGATAAAGGATACCCCTTGGGCAAGTAAGACAAGCGAATCTGTTTGTAATGATTGTTGAGCTTTAGCGTCATCACTAAACTCACTACCAGCAAGCGTTATTTTATCAAAGAGGGTGTAGTTATCATGCACAGCGGCGTAGTTTATCGTTTGGGTTGGTAGTCCCTTGTGGCCATAAATTTTCCCTAGCATACCGTCGCGTAATTTATTTTTAATAATAACCGCGCTATTAATATCGACCGCTGGCATTTGCACCCATCCTTTAGTCGGGGTAGCAGCGTTCGACACAAAAGCATCACGGATTTGGTCATTAAAGGCACCAATGCCTGGTACTTTATGTACATTTGCCTGATGGAATAATGTCGGACGACGTGAACTGCCATCCATATCCCACGCTTCACCATAAATTAAAATATCGCTACGTATTTCTTTTACTTTATCGTAAAGTGTTTGCATAGAATCGGTCGTATGTAAGCCCATTAAGTCAAAGCGGAAACCACCAATTTTATATTCTTTAACCCAAAACGCGGTTGAATCGCGCATATAGCGTTCCATCATAATGCGTTCGGAAGCCGTAACGTTCCCGACGCCACTTGAGTTATCAGGAGAGCCGTCAGTGCCATATCTAAAGTAATACCCAGGTACAAGTTTTGTAAATGAGTGGGCACTAATGCTTGCAACGTGATTATAAACGACGTCCATAATAATACGAATGTCTTCTTTAGCGTATGCTTGGACGACTTGTTTAAATTCACGAATGCGTACGAGTCCGTCATGGGGATTACTACTATAACTTCCTTCAAGGACATCATAGTTTTGCGGGTTATAACCCCAGTTGAATGACGGATTTAATTCATCGTTTTGTTGGTCATAAAACGGAATTATTTGTAAAGCATTAACGCCAAGTTCTTTAATGTGATCAAAGCCTGTTTTCACGGTAACACCATCTTTTGTATATGTTGTTCCTTCTTCAATAAGCCCTAAAAACTTTTTGCGATTAGCTTCCGTACCGTTCCATGACGGGTCACTTGTTAAATCAGCGACGTGTAATTCATAGGGAATAATCTCGGTGGGGCTAAGGGTTGGGTAATTTACTTCTTCCCAGCCCAGCGGATTAGTTTTACTAAAGTCAACAATCATCCCCCGAATTCCGTTAACACCAGCCCCTTTAGCGTAAGGGTCGGTTAATTCAATTGTTCCGGTTGGATGCGTGGCGACAAATGTATAGTATTTACCGTGTAAATCACCAGTGACAGTAATTTCCCACACGCCTTTAGTGGCGCGCATAAAATCGTGTTCAACGTAAGTATCGTTGCCTAAGGTTGCGTCAAGAGCAACGGGAGTGCCGCTATCGTAAAGACGTAAACTTAATGCACTAACCGTTGGGGCCCATGCTTTAAAGGTCGATGCTTCCGGCGTATAAGTAACACCTAAATCATCACCATCATACGTCATAGTCTCCGCAAAATAAGGGTCATCAAAAAGACCACTTAAACCAATTATACTTTCCGCAGTTGGCCCATCAGTGTATCCTACTTCGACGGTATAGAGTTTATCAAAGTTTGGTTCAAAACTCGTTCCTAAGTCGATTGTAAAGGAATAAGTATAAGATGTGGCACTGTATGTTGGGGTAACGGCTGATGCTTTAATAACACTTTCATCTTCTTTTAAAGTGTAATTTGCGCTTTTATTGTTCGTTACGACCTTTACTTTTGTTTTCGAAGTAAAGTAACTTTCTAATACTTGGTTACTAAAAGCGTCATCAATACTTTCATAAACTAGCGTATAGTTATCAATTAAATAAAAGTGATAAGCGTTTGTTTCGGTGTCAAAAACATAATCACTATATTGAATATTAATATCCGGGGTTTGTGATTCCCAACTTCCGTATTTAATAATAATATTAATTTGCGTGGTGTCAGCGAATTTACTAACCGGGACAAATAAATACTTCCCATATTCATCTTCATTATGGGTGAAGTAATAATCAGCCCCGTTTTCATTTTGTCCCCAAATCCATAATTTCCAGTTGTCATATTTATTATCATGACGATAATAGTGGAAG
>JBAZCS010000045.1:0-5197 GCA_041654855.1 Bacilli bacterium
CGCTAATAACTATCAAATGAACCGTAATCCGTTCATTGATTATCCGCAATGGGCACGCATTGCTTATGACCCAACTTACACTGGTAGTGGGGCAAGTAACGCCCCTGAAACTTCAAGTGTTGGCGCGAATAGCGATTTAGTAAAGGACGCTACTCTTCTTAGCATTAGTCTGAATACAACAAATGTTAAAAAAGAATTTAAGTTCAACGAAAAATTTACGACGCAAGGTTTAGTAGTAACCGGCACTTATGATAATGGTATTACACAAAGAGTGTCGAGTTTTACCGCAAGTGTCGCGAGTGATACCGTCCTTTCTACAAGTGGTACCCAAACGATAACTATTTCAGTAACTCATAATGAAGAAACTAAAACGGCAACGTATGATATTACGGTCGCGCCCGAAGAAGCCCACAACATTATGGGCTTTGATATGAAGACGATTATAATCTTTGCTGCTGTTGGCGTTGTAGTATTAATTTTATTATTAATTATCTTTGTGTCCCTTTCGAAAAAGCAAAAGAAGAAAGTAGTGAAAGTTATTAAAAAGGGTGCGAAAAAGCAAGTAAAGAAATCGACAAGGAAAAAGAAATAAGTATTATTTGCAAGATTTAAATAAAAAAGAGACCGAAATTGCTAGGTCTCTTTCTTTTATGCTTCTAATTATTATTTAAAGTAAACAGTAATACTAAAGAGACGGAATTGGAGCGCAGCTTCAAGGGTGAATGTATTTGTGTCGCCGTTAGGTTGAATGACGACCACTCCACCTTTTACTTGATATGTAGCACCAGCAGGGACCGATTGTTTGATATTTTCTAAACTATTAGTGTATGAAGCGTCAAATTCAAGATGAACTTGCTCGATGCTTGCAGCTGCTGTAAAGGTAACAAGTTGTCCAGCGTAAACACGTAGGGGGTTACTGTAGTAATGTTTATCGGGTTGTGAAGGATTTAAGTTTCCAACATTGACCGTTGAGGTGTTTTTTGTAACTTCCATTTTTAAATCACCATTTTGCCAAGTAGTTTTTTCACCGTTTCTCTCTCCAACCATATTTGATTCATCGCGTAAATTAATAACTTTTGCGCTATCTGGATTAGAAGGGTCAGCAACTTCACCGCCGCCACTTTGACTGCCAAGAGCGCTAATAAAGATGTACATGCCAGCAGGATAATCGCCTTCTTTTTCTCCAAAGAAGAATTCAACCATAACATTTTCAGTAGCGTTTAATGCGTAAAAGTAGTCTGGATCATATTCATCAGCTTCCCAAGTAAAGCCACCTGCAGCAAGAATACCTTTATATTCTTCAACCCGGTTTGCGCCGGGAACGATTAAAGCGATGTAAGGATCAAAGTATGGATCATCTTCGACTAATAAGGAATGGGTTTCGCCACTTACTTCAAGGGCTGGGACAATTACGTCAGTAACACCAAAGCTTGTTAAATAATCATTAATTACTTCGGTTGGCCATCCTTCATGGGTTGTAAAGCCTTCAAGAGGTTCAGTCTTCACAAATCCGGCAACATAAAACATCGTCATTGCTGGGAAAGTTTCGTCGCCAGCGTAAATTCCGCCCATTACGGCGATTGATTGTTCAAAATTAAAGAATTGGATGTATTTTTCTTCTAAGTTTGATGAATTGCTCCATCCTGCCGCTACTAAAACGTCATGTAATGCGGTTGTTGTTTCCATTGTCGTATCAAAAATTGCTACCTCGACAATTTCTTGTTGGAACACAAAAATATCTTCATATTGTGCGTAATATGTTTCTTTTGTTGTGCTGAAATCTGGTAAACGTTCGACGATTTCACGGCCACTTAAATAAGTATCAATTACTTCTTTGGGCCATCCTTCTGATTTGTTGTAGCCTTGTGCTTCCATGTCGATGGAAGTTGCTACTTCGCTTCCTTCGCTCGTTGTAATTTCACCAGTGGATGTTGACGTTACATCTTCACCGACAGAGCTACTAACGGTCGGTTTACCATCATTTTTACAGCCGCCTAAAGTAAGGGCAAATAAAAGTAAAGGTAAAATAAGTTTTGTCTTTTTCATAATTAACTCCTTTGTAATACATAAAATATACTATTAAGTTTTACTAATGTCAAAGTAAAAATAATAAATGTTATAAGTTGTTAATTTGTTTACGTGTATATTGTGTAAAATAAGCGCAAATTGTAAGCGCTTTTAATAAAAACCCCATTATTGTAACATTACAAAATGGGGTTATTTTATCAAAATATCAAGATTTTATTCGGGAATTGTAAGTGTTCCTTTAAATGTAACCACTAAATCATTTTCCGGCACTGGTTGACCAAGTTTAAGCTTGATTTTAATCGGGAAGTCAGTGATTGTTTCATTAACAATGAGTGTGGTATCGGGCCAGCCGCTTGGTAATGTGACATCATAAACGTCTTGATCAAGGACTGATGTTATCGCGACGGTAGCGTTTGCTTCTTCATCGGTCTTTGTTAAATCAACCCACATTACTTGTAAGGGAATTGTTTTGCCAAGCACGAGATCATTTTTCGCGATTGTGATGTCTAGAGTTTTGTCGACACCTTCTTTTTCTAAGATGAGGGCGTTATCAGTGTCAATGTGTCCATTTTCGTCACCCGGCAACCGCACTAGTTTTGAATTTAAGTTTAAGAAGAACTTTTGTTTTCTTGTCTTTTGTGCGGATTTACCAATTAAGGTAATTTCAATATCGCGACTCATTTCGTTTTTAAATTCAATAAGGCGGGGCACGTTTAAGTATTCGCCCATGTTTTCCATGCTGGTTGGTTTTTCAACTTCACCGGTCGGATAGAGAATTTCAGCGGAGAAATCAACTTCTTGTCCTTCTTCTTCCGGTCGATATTCTTGGCGATAAAATAATTCTTCGGCTCCTTCGCTAAATTCGAGGGTAAAATCAATGACTACTTTAAAGCCATATTGGGTAGTTTCAATTGATTTTGGGAAAATAAGTCCTTCTACGCCATAAGTAACTTCTCCCCGATGGGCAGCGGTTACTGGTTTTGGATCATATTTTTTTACTTCGGCTTCACCGCCATCTGTAGAAACACGGCTGATGACATAATCACTTTTAAACACGACATTAAGAGCAATGTCGGCAATAATGTTATCAATAAAGGCACATCCTGTTAGTGTGGGTAAGAGTAGTGCTAGGAACAATCCTTTAAATTTTTGCAGTTTCATATTCTTAACTCCTTCTTTTATTTTATATGTATTCTTTTAACTTTATATATAAAATGCAATAAAAGAGTAAAAAAAAGACCCCTTAGGGTTTCGCCCTAACTTGCGAACTTAGGCAAGTTAGGCTCTTGGTGAGTATCGAACTTGGTCGATTAAGAGTATTGCGAGTTTATTTAAGAATTCACGCATATTAACACCTCCTTTACGTCTTCTTCTTTTTTTTCGGGGGCGGTAAGATTTCCTTCTTACTCTTATACTATAGCACACTTTATCAATAATATTTATCAATATGCTCAAAAGCCATAAAATATATTTATAGTTATGCGTAGAGAAATAATAATATATGCGCGTAATATATAATATATGGGAAGGAGGACAAAATATGTCAAAATTACACGCAGGCTTAAATAAGCAAGTCGCAAACTTATCTGTCTTTTTTGTAAAGTTGCACCACCATCACTGGTTCATTAAGGGGCATACATTTTACAAACTTCATGAAAAATTTGAAGAATTCTATGATGAAGTTAATGAACTCTATGACGAAATCGCTGAAAGATTATTAATGATTGGTGGCAAACCAGTTTCAACCTTAAAGGAAAACTTAGCCCTTGCCTCAATTAAAGAAGCTAAAGGTGGCGAAACAATGGAGCAAATGGTCGAATTAACCTTAAACGACTTTAAATTACTCCAAAAAGAGTTTTATGAACTAATTCACTTAGCCCAAGAAGAAGGCGACGAAATTACCGTTGATCTTTTAATTGGTGCAGTTAGCTCATTTGACAAACACATCTGGATGTTAAGTGCCTTCTTAGGCAAATAAGCCAATTACTATTAAACCCCAAGGAAAAAAGCACCTTGGGGTTTTTTCTTTGCTTTTTTAACTAAAAGAGTTGACAATTACCCCTTCTTCTTTTAAAATTACTCAAGCTGGATGTTTAGCTCAGCTGGGAGAGCATCTGTTTGACGTACAGAAGGTCGGGGGTTCGATTCCCTCAGCATCCACCATTTAAAGAGTATAGTCAGATTAACTTCTGACTTTTTCTTTATAAAATTTGTTAATTTACCGATAAGTACTTGAATGCATATTCATGTTATTTTATTTAAATGACATTTTAATATGGTAGAATACTTTTGAATACTATAGTTAGGACCAATTTGTAATGATAAAAATAGTACCAGTTTATGGCGGACGGAAGTTACGACAATTCATTGACTTTCCCGTAAAGTTATATAAGGGCGTTAAGCAGTTTACTCCTTATATTTTTGAAGATGAAATCGCAAATTTAACGCCATCAAAAAACCCAGCATCTGCATGGTGTGATTTTAAGTTATTCCTTGCATATGA
Organism: Bacilli bacterium; assembly: GCA_041654855.1. Taxonomy (GTDB): domain Bacteria; phylum Bacillota_I; class Bacilli_A; order RFN20; family CAG-826; genus UBA1361. The sequence continues at coordinate 4,532 of JBAZCS010000045.1, forward strand.
TGGGAAGAAAATCGTTGGTCGTATCGCCGGAATCATCAGTCACTTCGCTAATAAAAAGTATGATCAAAAAAGAGTTCGCTTTAATCGGATTGATATGATTGATGATATTGAAGTAACAAAAGCCCTTATTAAAGCGGTTGAAGAATGGGGTTATTCCCGGGGTATGACGGAAATCGTTGGTCCCTTAGGCTATAGTGATCAAGATAAAGAAGGGCTCCTTGTTGAAGGCTTTGAATATACAAACATGTTTGCAACCTTTTATCATTTCCCGTATTACATGGAGCATTTAACAAAATTAGGCTTTATTGAAGACGCGGTTTGGGTTGAACACCGGATTATTATTCCAAAAGAAGTCGACCCCCGCTTTGAAAGAATAAGCGAGATGGTGCAGAAAAAATATAATGTTCGGGTAAAAAGATTAAAATCAAAACGCAGTATGTTCCCAATTGTCCGTGAAGTACTTAGCCTTACAAACCGGGCTTATGATCACTTATACGGTTATGTCCCGATGAGTGAAGAATTGATGGACTTATTAGCGAAACAATACATTCCGCTTATTAACTTAAAATACTTAATCTTAGTTGTTGATGAAAACGATAAGCTTGTTTCTTTTGGTTTGTCGATACCATCACCAGTCTTCGCCCTTAAAAAGATAAAAGGAAAATT
>JBAZCS010000046.1:0-5112 GCA_041654855.1 Bacilli bacterium
GAAATACATTATGTATATTATTTTACGTAATAACCGCACTGATAAGAAATATCCGACCGGTATTTTCCACGCTCATCCTGAATACCATCATATTAAAAAAGAAGGCATTGGCCTCATTGAACAAATGGGAACCTTTATTTTACCAGCGCGCCTTAAAACCGAGTTTGACTTAATGAAAAAACTGTACTATAAAGGGGTAAGTGCTGAAAAGATGATGGCTGAACATGAAAAACTTGTTAAACATAAAGACTTTATCACTAAACTTTTCAAAGCCCAACCAAAGGCTAGTGAATATGAAAAATTTAGTCGCGACTATATGACGGATGTTTGTCATAATGTCTTAAGTAATACGGCGTGCTTTAAAGATGATGAAGACGGTCAAAAAGCATTTGAGCGCTTCTTAATTGCTACTTTCCGCTAAATTATGCATTTATATTTATAAAGATAACTAATTTTTAAAAGGGGCCATATTTTTAATTTAGGTCATAAAAGTAGAAAAAACAACCCTTTTTTGCTACAATAAAACTATGAAAATGAATCAAAATACAACTTTACGTTTTAACTTAACGGGCGATAATGAACTTGATCGCCTTAATCTTTTTAATTACATTGTCGATAACTTCACAAATGATAATACTGAAGCCGAAGTGCTCGTTTTAGCAGCCTCATTTCTCGGTAATGATCCTAAAGAAATTCATAGTGAAATTCGCCTTAATCCTGATTTACTCGTTCCCGTATGTTTATTTTTAATGCGCGAAGAAAAAATAAGTTTAACAAGGCGCACTGATATTGGTAATGCTTTAGTGCGTTACGCTGATAGTCATGCGAAAGTGCTTGACCAAGTGGCGAAGAAAAAACCAATCTTTAACTTTGTAAACGAATTTGAACAAGCGTTATTTACAAAACTTAGTCAACAAGCAGTGGAAGATATTTTAGTAACGTTCCCTTTCTTCCACGTTTATTATTATCGTGGTGTTATTTATGAAGCAAATCGTGATTACGATAATGCTTTTCGCATGTATTCAAGAGCCCATCAATGGAACCCTTTTAACCCTAAAGCAATTATTAAGATTTTAGAAGCGTTAAAATATGATAAAAGAGCAAGTGACTTAATGCGCCTTTCAATGTGGTATTTACAAATTGTTTATAGTTTACCAAACATTAGTAACGCTCTCCGCTTTGCTGGCTACGCGCAATATTTAGACGGCAAGTTTGAAAATGCCTATGCTTATTATTATCAATCAATTGTTTATGATGATAGCGCATTACCGCCAGGCTTTAATGAAGAAATTACTAGTGTTTTAACGGCGCTTGATAAAAAAGAACCGTATGAATTAACGAGAAGTCAAATTAAAAAACTTTTCGCCTATACGAAAGAAAAACCGTTCCCAAGTGAAATCGCTTTTGACGTAATTCGCGCCCTTATTATTGATCATTACAATAAAAAAGAATATGTTGATGTCTTACGTTATGCGACCCATTACGTAATCTTAAGACCAAACGATGACAAAATTAACCGCATTTTAAAGGTTAGTAAAATAAATTTAAACTAAAAATAGCACTCTTATTTGACAAGTGCCAAATATCATATATAATTAATTTAGCAACCACACACCGTGAGTGCTAAAGGAGGTTTATTATGATGAACTTTAATCCGTTCCAAAATTATGACCAAGATGAAAAAATCTTAGAGAAGTTTGGACGTTTTTTAAATGAAGACGCTAAGGCGAATAAAAGTGATCCCGTTATTGGTCGCGATATGGAAATACGGCGTATTATTGAAATACTCGCCCGTAAAACAAAAAACAACGTTATTTTACTCGGTGAACCAGGGGTCGGTAAAACAGCAATCATTGAAGGACTCGCCCAACGGATCGTCGCTGGGGACGTCCCGCAAAACTTAAAAGATAAGCAAATATATGAACTTGATATGGGGGCGCTTATTGCTGGGGCTAAATTCCGTGGTGAATTCGAAGAGCGGCTGAAAGCAATCTTGAAAAAGATTAAAGAAAGTAACCATTCAATCATTTTATTTATTGATGAAATTCACCTTATTGTCGGCGCCGGCAAAGCTGAAGGAGCGATTGATGCGGGTAACATGCTTAAACCAATGCTCGCACGGGGCGAAATTCATACGATTGGGGCAACTACCCTTGATGAATACCGCACCCACATCGAAAAAGATCGCGCGTTAGAAAGACGGTTCCAACCGCTTATTGTCCAAGAACCAACAATCGACGATACTATTTCAATTTTACGCGGCTTAAAAAGTCGCTATGAAAGCCATCACGGCATTAAAATAAGTGACGGTGCTCTTGTTAGCGCTGCGCTTTTAAGTGACCGTTATATTACTGAACGCTTTTTACCCGATAAAGCGCTTGACCTCGTTGATGAAGCGTGTTCTTTAATTCGTGTTGAAGTAGAAAGTTTACCAGCGGAACTTGATGAATTACGGCGCAAGATTCGCCAACTTGAAATTGAAAAAGTTGCCTTAAGTAAAGAAAATGATAACTTAAGTAAAAAGCGCCTTAAAGACATTAGTGAAGAACTTATTAGTTTACGCGAAGAAGATGAACGCTATTCCAAAGAGTGGCAACATGAACTAAGTGAATTAGAAGTGCTTAGTAAAAAGAAAAAGGAACTAGAAAGTGCACGCTTTAATTTAAACGTCGCCTTTAATAGCGGCAAGTTTGAAGAAGCTTCGACTTTACAATATAAAACGATTCCGGATTTAGAAGCACAAATTGAAAAACTAACATCAATGACAAAAGATAATAAAGTATTAAAAGAAACAGTAACCGAACATGAAATTGCCGCCGTGGTCGCCCGCCAAACCGGTATACCGCTAAAAAGAATCATGGAAAGCGATAAAACACGCATTCTTGGTTTATACGAACAACTTAAAAAACGGGTGCTTGGGCAAGATGTTGCGTTACAACTTGTAAGTGACGCTATCTTACGGCAACGCGCGGGGCTTAATAATCCAAATCGCCCCATTGGTAGTTTTCTCTTCTTAGGGCCAACTGGTGTTGGTAAAACTGAAGTAGCGCGATCTTTAGCCGATGCTTTATTTGCTGACGAAAAACATATTGTGCGTATCGACATGAGTGAATATATGGAAAAATTCTCGGTTAGTCGTCTTATTGGTGCCCCTCCGGGTTATGTTGGTTTTGATGAAGGGGGGCAATTAACCGAAGCCGTGCGCCGCGCTCCTTATTCAATCGTGTTATTTGATGAAATTGAAAAAGCTCATCCCGAAGTCTTTAATTTACTTTTACAAGTATTAGATGATGGTCGTTTAACTGATAGTCAAGGCCGGGTTATTAACTTTAAGAATACGGTTATTATTATGACAAGTAACTTAGGAAGTGAACATTTCTTAAAAGGCGACATTAAAAAGGTGGAAGCCTTAGTAAGTCAAACCTTTAAACCGGAGTTTATTAATCGTATTGATGAAACAGTGTACTTTTTACCGCTTGGCAAAGAAACGCAAAAAGATATTGCCCGCAAGATGCTTGATGAACTTATGGTTCACGTAAGCGCCAATAACTTTAAGTTAATATATGACGAAAAAGTAGTTGACTTTGTTTTAGATAGTGCGTACGCTCCTGAATACGGGGCGCGACCTTTAAAACGCTTTATTCAAAAAAGCTTAGAAACATATATTGCCGAAGAAATAATTAAAGGGACAATTGATCCCCACATTACATATCGTTTAACTGTCACAAATAATGAGTTATCAATATCACCTTTTGCCTAATATCTTTGTTTTACAAAAAAACTTCATTTTGCTATAATTAAAGCACTAAAAGAAAGAGGTTATTTAAAGATGAAAATACGCAATTTATTGCTGGGCCTAGTCGCCTTAAGTGTCTTAAGTGCTTGTAAACCAACAGTCTCTAGTGAACCCACTAGTGAACCAGTTGTTTCTACTACAAGCATAGACCCAGGGACGAGTGAAGACCCAGTTACAACTGAAGACCCAGGGACGAGTGAAGATCCAGTAACGAGCGAATGGACCGAACCTACACCAGTCCGGCGGCCAAAGGCGGAAGACTTTAACTTCAAACCGTTACCGGCCTATAGTGGAAACTATTATGATTCGATTGACTTTAACTTACGTGGTCAAGACTTAAAAGATGCGCTTTTTGCGCAGTGGGAAGCAAATTTTGTCGGCATTACTTATAGTCAAACATATGAGGCAGTTGTTAAAATGGACCGTGATCCGGCAAATGGTAGTAATATCTTATCGCTTTATGACTTAAAGTCGCAATGGGCGGGTAGTTATAATGGTGGAAGATGGAACCGGGAACATACATTCCCGCAATCCAAATTAGCCGATGGTGTTGATAATTTAAAAGCTAAAAATAACGTCGCAAACATTTCAAGTGACATCGCTAACTTATTTGCCTGTGACGCTGATTTAAACACGGAACGTAGTAATAACTCGTATAGTGAATGGAATTATGAAACGGATCCCGAATTATATTATCCATATACAACGACTAATACTGCAGGGGAAAGAGTTGATAGCATTTTAAGACGTGGTTATTTCTCCCCAACTCACTTAGTGCGGGGAGAAGTCGCAAGAGCCCAACTTTATATGCTACTTTTCTACCCTGATAACTGTTCAATCTCGGAAAACTTCATGATTCATACGATGATTAAATGGGACCGCGAATACGCACCAACAGTTGAACGTGATGGTCAACGGCAAGCCGGTATTGTTGAATATCAAAATGTCCGTAATCCATTCATCGACAATCGGAACTTATCATGTTACATTTGGGGCGATAGCACCCCAGCCGCGCGTCAACTTTGTGAAGGTATTTACTAAGGATAACAACATTAAATAAAAACTAGGCTCTCCTTTGAGAGCCTTTTCTTTCTTTTTTAGTGAACATTTATATGATATTTTAAGTTAAACAATAATATCTTTTATGACAAAATATCTTTACTTATTATAAAAGTTGAATCATGAACCAATATGGTGTAAACTTTATAAAGCAATCGGTCCTATAAATTAGAGATTGATGAAAATTTTGCCCCCTTAGTTAAATGGCATAACAGATCCATGGTAAGGATCAGTCGCTAGTTCGATTCTGGCAGGGG
>JBAZCS010000047.1:0-4580 GCA_041654855.1 Bacilli bacterium
GCCTTAAAGAAACTTAGCACGGGTCAGTATGTCGATATTTTTGGAAGGATAGGGGAAGATCCAGGAACGTCTTGGTCAAGCGGCGGAGTTAAAACAGTTGATCAGACTTTAGTAAGAAAACCAACAGTAACAAGTGGTGTTACCACAAATCCTGAAACCTTTGACCCATCATTAGAGTGGATTCAGTATCCAGTTGATACCGCAACATACTTAGGTAGTCATGATATGAACTTAAGTACCTCAAATGTTACTCCTTTAGAGCAGGCCGAAGCGTTTGCGACTTTCTTCTTAAATGCGACCGGTCCTTTATGTGAAGAGGGTGAAGCTTTTCTTTTAGCGACGGACGGCACTTGGGATTTACTTGGTGAAGAATATGGTTATATGCATATTGATACGAAATTAATCTATAAAAATAGTGCGCTTAACGCTGAAGGTAATGATATTGAACATACAAAAGCGCGTTATTTATTATTAATTACGCGTTATAGTGCGTTGCACGCTAATAACTTCCTGGTTGATAATAACAATACACAAATCTTTGGGGTGAAGACAAATATGCTTCCCCCTTCTACTGATAACCGCCATTTAGCGTTTATCATCATTGCCTTTTTAGGCTTAACTTTAATCATTCCGCTTGTTCGTAAAAAACTTTACAAAGAATAATAAATATAAACATTAATTTAATAACACGCTTCCTTATCATATAGTAATTCTTTTACAATGCTTTTTTGCTACCATTAAGAAGATGAAACAAGTATTTATTTTTTTACCAATAAAAAGCGACCTTTTTAGGGCCGCTTATACTGATTTTTACCCGTTTTTTGCGAGTAATCAAAGACAATTTTGGTGGAGCTGACGAGGATCGAACTCGCTACCTCATCGTTGCGAACGATGCGCTCTCCCAGATGAGCTACAACCCCAACTTAGTAAAGTTTATCAAAAAAGTAAAGTTTTGCAAGGACTATCAATTAAAAAGGGTCATTATTCTTCATCTTTTATTTCACTATCAAGTTTAATCCGATCAAATTGACGGACAAGTTTACCAACGGTTGTATCAAGGTCTGATTTCTTATTGAGTAAGGCGCTGAAAGTTTTATCAAAGCTATCATGCCGTCTTGCTAAAAGTTCAAAATCTTTCGCTAATTGAAGAATTAATTTATTTACTTCCATTAGTTTTTGACTTCTTTTATATTCAATCATTAATGATCTTAAAGTGTATAAGGTTGGTTGTAAGGTTGCCGGACTTACCAGGACAACATTATGCTTTCTTGCGTAAGTAACGATATCTTTAATAAAGTCTTCTTCACTATTAATAAAATGGTATATTTCGTCACTTGGGAAAAAACACATTGCATATTCAATTGTTTCGCCTTTAATAATATATTTATCTTTTACTTCATCAATGCGCATTTTAACGTCATCTTTAAACGCTTTACGCACTTCTTTAATAATGTTATGCTCTTCATCATACATCCGAGCGTAATTATCATATGGGAACTTAGCATCAATACATAATAAATTTGCCTTATCGCGCGGTAATGTTATCGCTGCGTCAACCCGCGCCCGATTTGTTAAGGTTACTTGGGTTTGATAAAGGCCGGTTGTGCCTTCAAACACTTCTTCTAAAATGCTTTCGAGTAAGAACTCGCCAAACTTTCCTTTTTTCGTGCCGCCACCGGAGATGACGTCATTTAACTTTTTAACATCTTCACCAAGACTTATCACTTCTTTATTTGCTTCGACAATCTCTTGCATTTTCTTACCGAGTTCAGTGTATGTCTTTTCTCCTTTTTCGGCATCAAGCCGTAACTTTTCTTCAACATTTTTATTAAGACTTGCAAGTTTATTATCAATTTCTTGGCGCATCGTATTTAAAAACTTTTGGTCACTTTCGCTTAATTTTTCAGTTTGGGCATTAAACCGTTCAATAAAAGCTTTGTCCATTTCTAGTTTTAAATTTGCAAGTTCTTTTTGCACGAAGTTAAGTTGCGTTAAGGTTTCACTTTGATCAACACTAATTGCGGATAGATCAACTTTACTTTCTTTCTTCCGTAATAAAACAATGAGTAAGATGATAATAATCGCTGATAAAATAATTAATACTCCTAAAAAGACATAAAAAATAATTTCCATAAGGATGTCCTCCTTTTAATACATTTTACACTAAAATAGTTAAAAAAAGATGCTTTTATGCGAAAAACATCTTTATTATTGCTTCTTTTAGGAAGAAAATTAAAACCCAGAATATTTTGAATAAATATCATTAATACGTGTAGCGAAATGACGCGTGACATAACGCTTTTGGCGACCGTCTTTATTCGTCTTTTGTAAATAATAACCATCAAATTCAGTAAAGCTTTCATCTTCATAAAGAATCGTAACTTTTACTTTGCCCGCACAATTACATTTTAGGATGCGTTTACTAATATAAATCGTGCGCAGTTCCTTAGTGACTTCATTGATTTTTACTTCAGGAACAACGGTCACTGTATGCATCGAAGGATCATCAGCGTCAGCGTTATCCTCAAAGATAATGCTTGTAATTTCGTGACTATTTAAATTAATAAATAAAGGACCCCAGAGGGCAACGCTAGTAACGCTTAAGGCAAGCACAAAAATAGATAGTCCGGCAATTAAATATTTATGTATTTTTTTCATGTTATACCTCTTATCATTATGTTAACATAACTAATCTAAACATAGTTGTTTTCCTATAACTTTTTCCCTTTATTTTCTTCCTCATTTTCATGAATTTTAGCGTCGCGATAGAGTATAATGTCGGTAATGGAAAAGATATACGCCGTTATTGATTTAAAGAGTTTCTATGCGGGGGTCGAATGTGCATTACGCGGATTGGACCCTTTTAAAACTCCGCTTGTCGTCTGTGACGAAAGTCGGGGCGATGGCACAATTATTATGGCGGTTACGCCTTATTTAAAGGAACTTGGTTTAAGTAATGTCATGCGTAAATTTGATTTGCCAAAAGGCATTGATTACATCTTTGCGAAACCGCGGATGGAACTATATATTGAAAAATCTACTGAATTTAACGCTTTATTACTTAATTACTTCGCCCGTGAAGATTGGTATCCTTATTCAATCGATGAAACTTTTATTCATTTAACCCCTTATTTAAAACTATATAATAAGAGTCCCGAAGAAATTATTGAATTTATTATTAAAGAGATTTATTATCATCTAAAACTCTATGTTACGGTCGGCATTGCCCCAAACATGTTTTTAGCCAAATGTGTCCTTGATTTAGAAGCGAAGAAAGATCCGCGCTATTATGCACGATGGACGATGAAAGACGTCAGTGAAAAACTTTGGAATGTTAAGCCGCTGCGTAAAATATGGGGCATTGGACCTGGATATGAAAGACGGCTTCATAAACTTGGTTTATATTCATTAAAAGATGTCGCCTTATACCCGCGCCTTAAAATGAAAGAGCATTTTGGCATTATGGGGGAACAACTTTGGGACCACGCTAACGGTATTGATAATACTGACCTTAGTGAAACATATGTACCGCTTAATAAATCACTAACTTCTGGTCAAGTACTATTTCGTGATTATCACTTAGAAGAAATACCCGTCTTAATTCGTGAAATGACTGATGAACTATGCATGCGCATGCGGAAAAATAACTTAAAAGCAAAAAAGGTGGCGCTTGCGGTGCTTAACAGTAAACCAGAATCAAAAATGTATTCTAAATCAATGTCACTTCTTCTACCAACGGGTAGTAACACTGAATTATATAATGCCTTCCTTGAAGTTTTAAGTCGCTTTAAAATTAACGGGATGGTCCGTTCCCTCCATTTAAGTGTCAGCGGACTCACAAGCGACCCCCATGAACAAATAAGTTTAATTGAAGATTACGTTGCCTTTAATACGAAAGAACAAAAACTTTGGGAAACGATTGATGATTTACACGCTCGTTTTGGTAAGGATAAAGTAATGCGGGCAAATGCTTTAACCAAATCAAGTACATATTTAAAAAGAATAAAACAAATTGGGGGCCATAATCGATGAGTAGAGGGATGAAAAAGTTTCTCCCCTTTGCAAGCTTAAAAGAACAAGCGATATTTCTTCATGAAATGCAACGCCAAAAGCAAAAGATCGCTAAACCCGAAATTAGTGAAGATACCGCTATCGCTATAAATGAAATATTAACCCATTATAACGGGGAAGAAGTTAAGATTTATTATTATGAACGCGGCTTTATTAAAAGTCACACCGCGATTATAAAAAAGATTGATGCTTTATACCAAGTCTTATATTTTAATGACTTAACGGTAAAATTCACCAATCTCTTAAATATTGAAATTATTAATTAGGCTAAAAGTTTAAAATTCATAAGTACTGGGTTATGGTCGCTATAGACAAACCCTAAACCGTAACGTGGGTCACTTGCGTCTAAGGTTTCTACTTGCTTATTTTCCCCACTGCCAATTGTTTCAATGTGCGTAACTTCAATGTTATCACTAACAAGGAAACCATCAATGGATACCATTGCATTATCAACGATACCATTATTATTTTTATCTTGGAACGGAATTGACGCATCACGACACGTTCCA
>JBAZCS010000048.1:0-3791 GCA_041654855.1 Bacilli bacterium
CATTTTCAGGTGGGGTCGAAATTCTTCCCCCGATCGGCACTAACGTCATTTTCTTCACTGCTTTCGGCGTGTGGTAACTACGCATTACTTTCGAATGTATATTCACACTTGGTAAACTAGTGTGATTATCAAAAGTAATAAGTTTATAATCTTCATCGTACAAAAAGACGTTATAACGATAACTATGATATATAGTGCCACGGTTATAGTAAGCAAGCGGTAAGTTTAAAATAATTTCGCCTGGGCCGTCAATTATATTTGTGCCATCTGCTCTCGTATATTCAATGACATTTTTGCTACCATCTAACGTTCCACTTACCGCGGTGTTATAAGGAATCTCCGTCCCATATTCATTAACAAACTCCGGTGTTGGTAAAACACTGCCTTGACGAATATCGGCTTCATACGGATATCGGCGCGTATTAAATTCATAATATTTCACACTTAAATTACTGCTGCGGGTCAGTCTTTCATAACGTTTCGCGGCTAAAGAGGCATATGTTAAACCACCAAGATGGGGATAATCTTTTAATACTTTTTGATGATCTTCATAATTTAAATAGGCAATATTTAAATAATATTCTTCGTTTTCAATGGCCCCATAACGGCCGCGACTATAAATTAAATCTTCATATTCACCATCAGTCTTAAGTCTTTGATACGTTATTGCCTTATCAACACCAAAGCCAATATTAAAGCTCTCTTTCATTTTATAGACATAGCGGTTAGCGGTGCTTAAGTCTTCTTTATATTCAAAGTTATACGGAACGTTATGATACGGAGCGCGACTTAAGGATCCATCACTCCAGCGTATTGTTGAATCATTATCGTTAAGGACATAATACTTAATTTGTAAGAAGTCATTAAGCATCCCTCGTTTTTCAATAACGCCAAGACTCCACCCGATGCCGTCATAATGAATTCTGGACCATTGCGTAAATGGTTTTAATTCAAAGTTATATAAACTGTGGAAGGTTGTAAGTCCATTATAATTTTCACGCATTGGTAAATTATCATTCCCTTTACGGGCGTTAGTGTTCAAGATACGGTAAAACGATGAATCAAACGCTTGAATCTTGCGGATTGCTTTAACGTCATCCTTATAATTTTGTAAGCCACCTGATACATTATCTTTATAGGAAATAAAGCCGTGCCCAAACATTGTGGCGGTGCCCATAATGGCGATTTCCACGAATATTAAAATTGAACGCGTATATGTTTCAAACTTACTTTGCCACATAAAGCGTAATGTAAGATACGTAATAAAAAGCATAATAAATTGATAATAAATAATGTATTCACGTTCATACATATAACTAAAGCCATTTTTATTTTCAAAGCTAAACGCTACTTTAACTGTCGCCGCCATTATAAGTAAATTAATAAGGAGACTAAAATCTAATAAATATGGTTTTTCTTCTTTTATCACCGGTAAAGAAGTCGCTACATACGTAATAAGGCTAAAAGTAACTATTAATTGCCACCGCCCATATTCCTTCGTAAAGCCATGTAAAGCGTTATAGAAAAATGGGGTGAAGATGGCAAAAAGGAAGAAGAAGAAAGCGACAAAGTGACTTACTTTCTTCCTTTTAAAAGATACAACTAACGCCGGAATAAAAAGCAGAATAACTGGACTAAAGGTAAAAAGACTAGAAATCGTATTATCGTAACTTGAAGTATTTAATAAGGCGACACTGCGATCACTTAACACCGGAAAGAAATAAGAAATAAGCGGATAATACTTTTTATGGTTATACACCGAACTTTGGTATTCCCACTTTGTAATAATTTTCCATAAAAGTTTATAGTTTTTAAGTTCAAACGCTGACTTTAAGTTATCTAAATATGTCGCATTAGTAACGCGATCACTGCCAAGCGATATCGCTAGACTTGGTAAAAGGACAACACTACTTATTAATATGCCTAACGCAAACGCTAAAATACCTAATCCGATAATACTGGGGTCAACATTTGGTAGTTTTTGGAAATAACGAAAACCAGCGTAAAGTACGCCAATTACTAAGACGGTCATTAAGAAGAAGTAATTAGCAAAGCCCATCAACGCTAAACTAAAAACAAGAAACGTAATCTTTTTTTCTTTAATGACTTTTTCAATACCAAGGAAGATAAGTGGGAAGGTAACGGCCACTTCCATAAAGTGGTTAAACCATAAGTAATATGTATTCCACCCGCTAAATGCATAAATTATCGCGAAAATGCGCGCTTCTTTTTCACTTACTCCCATATAGCGAAGGTATAGACGCATCGTAACAGCGGCTAAGACAAACTTTCCAATCATTAAGATTGCAATGCCTTGGGGAATTAAGTCCCGCGGGAAAATTAAGATGGGAATGAAAAACGGATTTAACGCGTAATAGAAACTATTTGAGCCAATATTATTAACGCCAAGGAATGTATTTGAATCCCAAAGCGGAAATTGTCCGGTTTTAATAAAACGCCACCAATCATCATACCCATTCGTGTAGAAAGGAATTTGTTGCTGCGTATAATCGCCGCCTAAAGGAATGGTAAACATCTCGGTTAAAAGCGGAACAATAAAAAAGATGACACCAAGCACCGCTGTAAGTGCAATAAAGAAATAAAAACTTGAAATCTTTGCTTCAATTCTCTCTAAAGTGGCCTCACTTGCTAATTCACGGTTTGAGGGTGCTTCATCTTCCTTTAATGCGCGATAATCACGAACAAATAAAATATTATCTAAATAACCAAGCGATAAGAGTAATTCAAAGATTGTAATTAAATAGCTAACAATAAAAAAGATAATATAAAGACCGGCAACCGGGGCCCGTACACTTTTTAACATTACCCCTACGCTATTTAGACTCACAATAAATAGGTAATTATTAATAAGCGCTAAAATATTAAAACCGCGGTCATAATAAAAAGTCGCATCTTCCTTTTTCGTTTTAAGCTTTATAACTCGTAACACAAATAAAGTAACAAGCGGCGCGCTTAATAGAAGAAAGAAGATGACATTTAAAAAACTATGGGCTAACTTAACGTGCGGACTCACTAATGTAAAAAATACAAACGCAAGTAAATTTGAGATTAGTAAGGCCGGGCTTATATATTTACGAATAAAGTTTCCCATAGTGTATTAATTATAAAGTAAAATTGTACATTTACAATGTAAAACTACTATTATTCGTTTTTGAAGGTGTGGGCGGCAACAGGTAAAATAAAGCTTAAACCATTGGTCGGTGTTGCTTTTCCGTAACGTTCTTTTACTTTCGCTGCAATTGCTAAAGCGATATCATGTTCCACAACACTAAGTAGAATTTCGCGTTCTGGTTCATAATTAATACCGAGCACTTTGACAAACTTCTGTCCGGTTCCGCGCGCCGGGATAATTGTCGCTCCACGGGCGCCAAGCTTTTGGGCAACTTCAATAATTTGATCACTAAAACCAGCGTTAACAATAATAAATAAGGCTTTCATTTCTTTTGGCATAATATCCTCCTAATAACTTATCTTTTCGACTGGAATTGTAAATGCAAATCCAGTATTAGCAGCGTGGAATTTGTAGTTTGTATTTAAATAGTTAAACACTGTTTCCACTTTACTTTCCGCAATAAAACAAGATAAGAAAAGTTTCTTCTCTTCACTTGTTAAACCGAGTGCTCTTAAGATGCCGTCGGTCGCTGAACCGTAGGCATAAGCTTGAATGACCATGGCTGCTTCTTGGTTATAGAGCATTTGCACAATATCTTTCTTGTGCGATCTTTTCGTAATAATTACGAGATTAACCCATTCTTCGTTATGACTCATTT
>JBAZCS010000049.1:0-3693 GCA_041654855.1 Bacilli bacterium
AGTATGTCATGCCGCTAAGTGAATATTCATACATTAATCAAAAACATAACTTAGACTTAATTCTATATGTCAATAATTATGAAGAAAAGTCAGGGATTAAAATCTTTTTAAAACCCGAAGACGCAATAAATGTATTTAAAAAAGGCACTGCTAAAACAATCAATCAAAACGGGGATGAAATATTAATTAACACCCATTTTGCAAACCCGCTATCAATATCCCAATACAAAGTTAAAACTGATAATCTTATTAATAAGTACTTTAAAACGATGGATGAAACGGGCATATACATGGGAGAAATGTATACGAAACGCTTTGTGAAAAATGAAAGTTCACGAGGCATTAATAACGCTGCCTTAGCCCTATTAAAGTTTCTTGAATCTTAATTAACATTCTTAAATATAAACAAAAAACCCTTGTTTGGAGGAACAAGGGTTTATAGGGGGTAAATTTAAGCAGTTACCCAAGGGGGTAGATACTTTTCATATTCACGGAATGAGAATACTTTTGTTTCATGGAATTTCTTTTTTTCTTCGCCTGTTACTTTATTTTTAAAGTCACCTAGCGCTTCATCCCAAACGGCAACCCCAGCGGTTTTTGTTAAATCATAATAGCCACGAATAGTTTCCGTGCCTTCCATTATTAAATCAGTTTCCCCGCCAAAGGTAGTAAACTTCATTGTTCCCGCGGGCATATTCCAATAAACATTTAAGTTTAAGGATATACGTGGTATTTTATATATTCTTTCCACCGCTTGGCTCGCAGGATGACCACTTTTACCATCAAGATTATATGTGTAACTTGGATTAACTGGTCCTGGTACCACTCCGTATTGACCAGCGCGGGCCGCTGTTATAGCGACAGTATACGGATTAATCGTATTTAAAAATGTTTGATCATTACTGCCGTGACTGCCGTGATGTGCGGCTTTATAAAGGGAAACATTACTAACATCTTCATTACTTAAAATGCCTTGTTCCCCACTTATCGTTAAATCACCACTTGTTAAAAAGGTAAAGTCTTTGTATGTAAAAAGTAATGCTAAGCTTTGTTCATTTCCCGAACTTGCACTAGCGTCTTTACCATAGGCCCCTGTATTTAATACATCAACATAAAATTCATTAGTGAAGTAATAACGTTTACTCGCGTCATTTAAGCCATGGACGGAATCATAAGCCCCGTAATAATAAGCGTTATCACTAGCGATACGGTTACGCACAAGTGTTTTATAACCGCCACTTTCGCCACCCGCTAAACCGTAATCAAGGAAGGTGGATATAGCAGTGATATTTTCTACCAAAGTCGGTATTGCTTCATAGTGATCTGCGTGACCATGCGTTGCAATAACCATATCTAGGCGCCCATCACTTACTTTCTCTTCAATAAATGCTTGATTCATTTGCCCGTCATAATGCCAACCGCCATCAATAAGGATTTCAATATTACCTTTCTTTAATAAAATGGCGTCAGCGTATATGTGATACGTTTCTAAAAAGTATATTTCAAGCGGAGCGTCCCCTTCATAACCTTGAAAGATTGGATCATCAATTGATGTCCCGCGTCCTACTCCCGTTTGTTCGACTTTCTCACTAACATTAATAAACAATTGACTACTTACACTTGTTTTAGCTTGTGAAGTAACGGTGACAATCGTTTCACCTACTCCTTCACCTTTTAATAGTCCGTTATTAAGAATCGTAGCGATACTTTCATTGTCAACAGCCCATGTTACACTTTGTATAGCATCGAGGGGGAGAACTTCGGCTTGCAAAAGTACTTCTTCTCCGACATTAAGGTTTAAGTTATAAATAGCCGTACCTTCTTTAGTAATGTTAATACTTAAAGGAGTCACTTCAGTGGAAGAGGAAGTTACTGGTATACTTACCTCGCTAGATGAAGGGTGCTTTTGGCACCCCCCAAGTAGAAAGAGGAATAAAAGAGTAAGCGTAAGTCTACTTCTCATTAAAGAACCTCATTGATAAGTTTAAGGTCATCAATGTTAATCCGTTGACCAGTGCCGGCTTTCATAATAAGGGCTACGCGAGTAGGGCCGCTTGTGCCAAGTTTAAGCCGATATGTTTCAAGCTCAAAGTGATTAATCGTGTATTCACGCTCTAAAGCGTTCCATGTTGCTCCGTCGTCGGTAGATACTTCAAACATGATGACCATTCCTTTACGATTAGAGCCGTAAATTGCGGCTTTAAACTCAATCATATTAAATTCATATGTATTATCTTGTAGTTCAATGCGTCCTGATTTAGTTTGATCACTATTACTTTGGGTCCGCATCGCGAATTCACCAATTTTCTTTTCATTATTATCGCCACCAATTAAGGTGTTATTAAGTTGCCACTTCGTAACTGGGACACCACTATCAACCATATTATTCGTGGCCGGAACGTTATAACTTGGCTTCATGGCGCTTGTTCCATATTGACCAGCAGGGCCAGCATCTTCTAAATCAAGCGTGTGGAGCGTTGTTAATTTTGTTTCATCCGTTCCAAACACGGTTAAAAGGAAGGAGCGGGTAGCATTTGCTTCCCCTTTGGTTCCGGTAACAGTTAAAGTGACGTCTTGCGTAACTTCCGGATGGGTGACAGCGCCGGTTGTCGCGTCAAGCACGGCATCACTACTTGCCCATGCAAGGGTTAAACCTTCATAACCTTCTAATGTTAAAGGTAAGTCAATGCTTGTGCGCGCTAAATCGACCGTTTCAAGCACTTCTAAACTAGCAAGCGCAGTGTCGACTACTTCTTGGTCGCTAAGTTCAGCCATCACTAAATGTTCAGCTTTAACAATTTGCACTTGGTTTTTTGGAGTACCATAGCCAAACGCTGACATAATGCCGGTTACACTTAAGGCTGATCCAATGGCCGCATTTTGGAATTTATCACTGATGAAGTTAAACTCTTCTTCATGCGCTAAAGTCGGATCAACACGTAATTCAAACTCTTTATCATTTACTTTTACCTTTACGGTATAAGCTTTTGTAAAGTTTGTCGGTAAGGAACTTAAAATCGCCACATCAATACTTACAAATGAAGCATGATGCGGAGCCATAAGGGTTAAATCAGTGACATCTTTATCACTTACATTTGTAACGTTATATGTAAGGTTATCACTACGCTCAACAAAGTATTCAACATTTATTAATTCCCGAGTGCCGTTATAGTTTTTAAAGAAACCACCAACGTCATATGATTTCCCTAAGGTAACGGGATGTAAAGTTACATCTTGATTATAAATATAGTAACCATCATTGCCGTCTTGAATGTAATAACTTACTTTACCGTCAATTTCCGGTCCAAGGTGGGTAATAACCCCTTTTACTTTAAACGGAGTGTCAGCAGGTGTTTCAAGCGACATAAAGTCTTCATGAGAACTATAAGCCATTTCTTCCCATTCTTCGGTTGGGTCTGGATCAACCGCGGCAGTTATTTCTAAAAGATAGTCTTTAAAGACATCTTCTTTTACCGCACTTGTCGCTTTTAAAGTTACATTTCCAACACTAATTCCGGTAACTAAACCAGTTTCTGATATAGTCGCAACATCATTATTACTAGATGACCATATAACACTTTGATTTGCTTCGGTTGGTAAGACAAAGCTTGATAATTGTAAAGTTTTATTTACTTCTAAAGTTGTCGCGCTATCGGGAGCACTAATCATTATTGATTCTGGGTCCGGGACTTG
>JBAZCS010000050.1:0-3466 GCA_041654855.1 Bacilli bacterium
GCTTCAGCTTCCCCTTCCGCTTCTTTAATCATCTTTTGTTTAGCAGCTTCGGAACGTAAGATAACGGCTTCTTTTTCCCCTTCGGCGATTAAGATAGCGGCAGCTTTTTTACCTTCAGCTTCTAAGATTTCTTGTCGTTTTTGCCGTTCGGCGCGCATTTGTTTTTCCATTGCATCTTGAATATCACGTGGCGGGAGGATGTTTTTAAGTTCAACTCTTGTTACTTTAATGCCCCATGGATCAGTAGCAAGGTCTAATACTTTCCACATTTGGTGGTTAACGGTATCACGACTTGTTAAAGTGTCATCTAACTCTAAGTCCCCAATTAAGTTTCTTAAAGTAGTGGCCGTTAAGTTTTCTAAAGCATTTTGCGGCATAATGACGCCGTACATAAATAGTTTTGGATCTGTTACTTGCCAATAAACGACGGTATCGATCGACATAGTAACGTTATCTTTTGTAATAACTGGTTGCGGGGGGAAGTCACTAACTCTTTCTTTTAAAAAGATTGGTTGCGACGCTCTTTCAAAAAACGGGATGACAAAGTGAATACCAGCTTGACATACCCGGTTATATTTTCCTAAGCGTTCAATAACTAAAACCGTTGCTTGCCGGACAATACGAATTGAGCGAATGATAATGACAAGGATGATAAGTAGAAGTACCGCGGCAGCGATAATACCAATTATTTCTCCTTGGGTTAGTAAAAAGTTTAATTTAATCATATTATTCATTTCCTTTCTTAATGATTATGAGACGATTACCACGAATGTTGGAAACGATAGCGATTTCGCCAACTTCAAAGTGGTCACCAGGATGCTTAGGTGTTACTTTCCACGTGACATCACGGTAAATTACTTCGCCTAAAGTATCTTTATTACATGGTGTAAGAAGTGTTACTTCCTCATCAATTAAAGAATCTAAGTTAGTGTTTACCTTTTGCGCATTTAAAAATGATTTTCTAAAGAATGCAAAGCTTAAAATAAGTAATATTCCACTTGTGCCAATAAAGGCGACAATTTGCACCCACAAAGGAACAGTGGGGAATAAACTTAAGATAAAAGCAACAAGCGCACCGCCAGCAAACCAAATGCTAATAAGTCCTGGTTCGGCGGCTTCTATAATAAGTGCTAAAATAAAAACACCTAACCATAAGCCAAAATACCAGTCAACTTGCACAAGCGTTATTATATTAGGCATAGGCATGTCCTCCTTCTAATATATTATATCGTGAATATGCATTACTTTTTTACCATTTCACTTATATTTCGATTGTTTTATATTTTCCATATATAAATATATACATTTATTTCTTAATGAAAAACCATAGAATTTGCGCTAGTTCGGCAGGTATTCCTAAAAGAAAGATTAGCCATAGATTTACGCCGGTTACTAACAGAATATATAGATAAACTGATAAGAGTAAGGTCCACCAGAAAAAAGAAAAGATAATAAGATGAAACATCCGATTACCCCATATGCGATTAAAGTAATAAAGTACTAAACAAGTAAGTGGTAAGCTAAACATAAATAAGAGCCACCCATGATTACCGTATGTTCCTAAACTATCTTTAAACATTGAAGTATAAATAAAACCAACAAGTGAGAAAGTCCATACAATCGAAACACTAAAAAGAATAACAAAGATGCGTTGCACTAACTTCCCTTTATCTTTTGAAGAAGTGCGATGGGCGTAATTTTCATCTAAAAGATCAACGACTTTAATCCCAAAATAATTAGCGATAATCTCTAATGTTTCAATCGTTGGCGTAGCGTCACCCCGCTCCCAACGACTAATAGCGTTATCACTATAATTGATTTTTAAGGCTAAATCTTGCTGTGTAAGGTTATTTTTACGTCGTAAGTGGATAAGATTGTTAGCAATAATCGTTTGTAAATTTTCCATAGTTTTCACCCTTTTTACTATCAAATTGTAGCAATTTAACAGTAAATTGTCAAATTCCCATATTTTGAGAATTGGCTTCTCATACTTAGATAATAGAAAATTCATAATTCCCTTTGCAAAAAAGAGGACTAATCTTATTATATTCACGGGTGAAACAAGTGAAAAAGCTAGAGCCTAACGTATATTACTATTCCGATATCACTAAAGATGATTTTGGCCCCAAGCCAAAAAAACTCAAAAAGATAACCGGAAACTATAAGTATAACCGCGATAACTTCTTCGTGCGGCTTTTTGATTTTGTAACTTATCGCCTTATTATGACTCCACTTGCCTTTATTTATGTTCGCCTTATTCGCAGAACAAAGATTGTTAATAAAGAATTACTTAAAAAGGCGAAAAATGAAGGAGTGATTGTTTATGCGAATCACACGCATGCGCAAAGTGATGCTTACTTACCAAATATTGCCTTTTTCCCCTGTAAAGTATCTATGGTTGTTAATGCGGCTAATGTCAGTGTCCCGTTTCTTGGCAATATGACGAAAGCGTGGGGGGCAATGCCTTTACCCGAAGATTATCAAAGTAGTAAAAACTTTTTAAAAGAAGTGGGGTTACGGCTTAAACGTAAAGGAGTGTTAATTATTTATCCTGAAGCGACATTATGGCCCTATTACACTAGTGTGCGTCCTTTTGGGGATAAAGTTTTTAGTTATCCGCTTAAATACGGAGTTAAAACGTATGTCTTAACCACTACGTACCAAACAAACAAAAAAGGAAAACTAAAGACAGTTGCCTATATTGATGGACCGTTTCTATTTAAAGAAGAGTTAAGTAAAGAAGAAAACATGTCATATGTACATAATCTCGTCTTTGACACGATGAAGGCCCGAAGTAAGATGTCGACGTATGAAAAGATTAAGTATGTGGAGGCCGATAAATGATGAATGTTGTCTATGCCGGTAACTATAAAGTATTTAAAGGGATGCTTTTAGGCGTCATGTCGATTTTAAAACATTATGACGGTGTGTTAAATGTTTATATTTTAACGATGGATTTAACAGAAAAAGACATGGAATACCAAAGTGTAAAAGATGAAGACATAGCCTTACTTAATACTTTGGTCCAAGAAGCAAATGAAAAGTCAAAAGTAATTAAGGTTGATGTTCGGGAATTATTTGTTGAACACTTAATTAATTCGAAAAATAATGACACCCGTTACACAGCGTATACCTTACTTCGGTTATTACTCGACAAAATAGCTAATATGCCGGATAAAGTGCTTTATTTAGATACCGATACGATGATTCATGGCGATATCTTTAAGTTTTATAGCACCGATATTACAAAATATGAACTTGCCGGGGTAAAAGATCGCTATGGTCGCTTTTTTATGGGACCCCGCTATTTAAACGCTGGTGTCTTATTACTTAATTTAAGACTCATTAAAGAAACAAACTTATTCGAAAAGACAAGACACTACTTAAATAAGAAGAAGGTGTTTTTAAGTGACCAAACCGCGATTAATAAATATGTTCGTAAAAAGCTTATTTTAAAAAGAGTGTA
>JBAZCS010000051.1:0-3048 GCA_041654855.1 Bacilli bacterium
TTTTAAAACGATCTGCGGTATTTATGTCATCATTATAATCAGCGTATAACTTACGAATAAAACCGTTATCACCAGCGTAATTAAAGTTTTCAGTATTCGCGGGGGACACTGTATCAATAGCGTCTAACTCCCAGTTACGGTCAATAATTTTGTAAATATAACGATGGGTATTATTTTCATAGTCATATTCATTATGGTCTTTAATCTTTGTATAAAGAAAACCAAGTAAAGCATCGCCACTTTTACCATTTACACCAGCGTAATAATTACTAACTTCAGCATCAGTAGAGTTCGTCATATTGATGTTAGTGGGCATTGGTGTTGCTGCAGACACTTTCGCTATATCTTTACTGCGAAAAGCGTTAATGCTTGTGCCTACTAATAAGGCAGCAATAATTGGTAATAGAAATTTTCTTTTCATAAGTCACTCCAATCTTCGCAAGTAAAACGATGTTAAATTAAATAATTTAACTTTGCGAGTGTATACCAATAATACTATTTTATAAATAAAATACCACAAATAAATGAAAATTGCCTTTTTTCCTCTCTTTTAGTGGATAAAATAATGCCACCTAACCGGAAGAAGGGGAGGGGTAAGGTATAATAAAGAGTGAAAGAGAGGTACTTTATTATGTTTATTTCGAAGTTTAGAGTTGACCCTAAGAACCTAAGTAACAGTAGTGTTTACACGCTGAGTGACGGTCATAAAATACCAGTTATTGGCTTTGGTACATGGCAAGTAAAAGATGGAGATGAAGCTTATTCTAGTGTCTTAGAAGCATTGAAATCAGGTTATATTCACATTGATACCGCTGCGGTATACGGTAATGAAGAAAGCGTTGGCCGAGCCATTAAAAATAGCGGAATACCGCGAGAAAAACTTTTTATTACGACCAAGCTTTGGAACACAAATATTACATATGAAGATGCTTGTAACGCAATTGAAGAAAGTTTAAGAAAATTAGATTTAGAATATGTTGATCTATTTTTAATACATTGGCCGAATAGTAATGTGTTCCGTCCTTTTTATGAAAAGCGCAATCAAGAAGTGTATCGTGCGTTAGAAGATGCGCATTTTGCCGGTAAAATTCGCTCGCTTGGTGTTTCTAACTTTATGCCTCATCATTTAGAAACCCTTCTTAAAACAGTTAGAGTTAAACCGGTTGTTAATCAAATTCTTATTAATCCAAGTGATCAACAAGAAAAAGTAGTCGCTTTTAATGAAGAACATAACATTCTTACTACCGCGTATTCTCCTCTTGGTACTGGTAAATTATTTAATATTGATTTGCTAGCGGACATTGCTAAAAAATATAATAAAACTGTGGCCCAAGTTGCCCTTAGATGGAGTCTTGAACATGGCTATAATCCGCTTCCCAAATCAGTTACTCCACGGCGAATAAAAGAAAATCTTGATATCTTTGATTTCTCACTAAGTGAAGAAGATATTAAGGCGATTGATACTTTAAAATGGATGGCCGGTAAAGCCGCAGACCCTGATACTGTAAATTGGTAAAAAGAAACTTTAGTTCTACTTAACTATTTAGTTATAGGTTAGTGTTTCATTATTATCTATATTTGTTATAATATTTTCACTTATTAGTTAGGTGATAATATTTAATATTATTTCCAGTTAAAGGAACAAATTATGAAACGAAGAAACTTACTACTTGGCACTAGTCTATTATTAGTGGCCGGAACACTGCTTATTAACTTTTTAAATCCCTTTAAGAATAATGAAAGATTACGGGGAAATATTAATGATTATGAAGTTAGACTAACGAGTGATAATGCCCCGAGTAATCTCACTAATAGTTTTGGTGAGGGAAGTGGTGAATTTCGTTACACAACTATTAATTATGAAAACGCTCGCTTATTAAGTGGTTACCACGTTGAATTAAATGCAGGTGGTCTTCTTTATAATCCTTTAACTTCACAAATAACTTCCATTACAAGCGTTAGTGTTAGTTTTGTTAGTTCTGGAAGTTTATATTTAGCGACAAGTTATGACGGCTCCACTTATAGTCAAAGTGAAATATATAGTGATATTACCGTCGACACAACATCAAAACCTTACTTTTTTAAATTAGTCGCGACTGATAATGTTGTAAAAATTAGTAGTGTTTCGATTATTTACTCTTGTGTCCCCCATGACGGAGAAGTAGTAAATGAAAAACGTTATGAAATGTTTTTTGACTATACGGCAGAAGCCAAAAATGTAAGCGGGACATATACTGGAAACATTAGTAACTTAGTAAAAACGACTGGCGATTTTGCGCTTTCCACATTAACGCCGGCCAACGTTTTTGCCGAAAAAGCGGGCGCTAATGACGCTATCCGTTTTTCTTCAAGTAAAAACGCTGGTTCCTTAAAGTTTACCTTTGATCGCGAACTAAGTTTTAATAGTATTATCATTGAAACGAGAAAATATAGTAGTGATAGCGCAACCGTTAAAATAGTTTCTTCTACTAATACAATAGGAGTGTCATTTACTCCTAACACAACCAATAAAGGATTAAAGACTATAGAGTTTAACCAAAGTGGTCCGACGGATACGATTTCAATATCTACTGGAAAAACCCGTTTTTATTTGCATAGTATCACGCTTGTTGCTCCCGCTGAAGTTGAGGTTATTGATACTGGAATTAGCGCTAACGATGCAAAAACAGCTTATTTTACTACTGATGTATACGCAAACACTAATCAATTAGATGTTAAACTTCTTAAATCAAGTGGTCCAGCGCAATATTTATCTTATGACGCAAGTGGCGTTAATGGTTATAAATACGTATTACGTAATAGTGCATTAGAAGTTGTTAGTCACACAAGTGCCTTTAATGCTTCTGGAACATATTACGTTGATGTTTCTTATAAAACATTTAACGCACCGCGCATTACAATTAGTGTTTCTGACGCTTTGCCACCGGCAAATGTTACTAGTTTAACGGCAAGTGAAAGTAAACTTGAATATCAAATTGGTGACGTTTATTTAAATAGAAATCAATTAAAAGTAACAGCGTTTTATGATGATGGCACAAGTAAGGAAAT
>JBAZCS010000052.1:0-2750 GCA_041654855.1 Bacilli bacterium
TTAAATACTCCTAATGCTCTTAGCGAGATGTATAACGTAATTAAAGAGGCAAATGTCGCCTTAAGAAGAAGTCAAAATAATGAAGAAAATATCGGAAAACTTTATAACACTTTAATGTTGATGCTTGAAGTGCTCGGCCTTGATTTAGGGGTCAAAGAATTAAGCGAAGAAGACATAAAACTGCTAAAAGACTACGAAAATGCAAGGTTAAATAAAGATTTTGCGAAAAGTGATGAATTACGAAATCTTTTACAAGCGAGAGGAATTTTATAGAAAATGATTACAAAAGACGCTCCTAAACAAATTGCCTATGGCCGTAATAATGTCATTGCTTGTATTAATGCCGGCATCGTTTTAAAAGTGCATTTACAAGAAGGCTTTAAAGATGAAAAGATTGAAAAAGAACTAAAAAAACTTAATGTACCAATCGAGTATCTTAAGAAAAAAGAGTTAAATGATATGACTGGTGGCAATCATCAAGGCATTGCCGCGATTGTTAAATCGTTCCGTTATCAAACAATTGAAGAAGTGTTAATTGCCGCTGAAAGAGTGCAAAACCCGCTTCTTTTAATCTTAGATGAAATAAAAGATCCGCACAATTTAGGGGCTATTATTCGCAGCGCGGAAGCTTTTGGGGTTGTGGGGATTATTATGAAAAAAGATCGCCAAGTCGCTATTACCCCGACAGTTATGAAAGTTGCGACTGGTGCGCAAAATAATATTTTGATTTCCCAAGTGGTGAACATTAACCAAACTTTAATGAAACTAAAAAAAGCCGGCTTTTGGATTGTAAGCACTGATTTAAATGCGACGAGTCACGTGTCTGATTTAGCCTATGACTTTAAAACCGCGGTCATTGTCGGTAATGAAGGTAAAGGTGTTTCGCCCCTCCTTTTAAAAAATTCTGACTTTGTCGTAAAGATTCCAATGCTTGGTCAAACTAACTCTTTAAACGTAAGTGTCGCTACCGGCATTATTCTTGCACTAATTCGCCAAAAACAATTGTAGTTATAAAATAAAAGACAGCTAGGAAGGAAAACGGTATGCGTTTTAACAAACTCGTTTCTAATGAACAAGCATTTCGGGCTCTTGTTTCGGGTGCAAAAGAAGCTAAGCAAATAATAATTGATAATTTTGAAAACTTTATTAAAGCCAAAGCTGGTCAATTTTATGTTACAAATTGTGATCATGGGCTTGACTTTAATGAACTCGTTTTAATTGGTAGAGTTGGCCTTAGTAACGCAATATATACGTATCGCGGGGGAGTGGAATCTTTTGCATCTTATGCGACAATTGTTATACATAACGCCATGGCTAACTATATGAAACAATATCGGAGTCCAACAGCGCGAATTATGCGGAATGGCATTAGCCTTGATGACTGTTTATTTGATGACAATAATTCACTTTTAATGTCGGATTCGATTTGCGACATTAAAGATCCCGACTGCTTAGGGTTTTATGAGCCGTCAGACATTGGTTATTTTGAAGACTTATTACCCATCTCTTTAACTGAAGAAGAACAGATAATTGTTGAAGAACGGCTTCGTGGTTATAACTATCAGGAAATTAAAGAAAAATATAACTTCCCAAAACGAAAACTTGATGCTTTAATTGCAACAATCAAAGAAAAATTTCGCAATCGAAATGAATAAAAAATGTAGACTACACCTTGACTCGCCAATAACATTGTGTTATTATTCCTTTACTAGGTTATGAAAAGGAGTATAATATATGCGGAAAAAGGTTCTTTTAATATGTGAGATTTGCCTCTCCCGAAACTATAACACCTCGGTGAATAAGGCGACGCAAACCGAACGGTTCCAAATCAAAAAATATTGTCCTAAATGTAACAAAATGACGTTACACAAGGAAAGTCGATAGGAGATAAATATGGGATTAAGAAAATATTCAGGTGAAGTTGTAAAAGAAGCCAAAAGAGTACGTTGGCCCAAACGGGAAGTTTTATTCCCAACCATCGTCGTAGTACTCGTTATCGTATTTTTTGCCGCTGCTGTTTTATTCCTTGAAGACCTTGCTGTTGGAAAACTTTTAGGAGAAATCGAAAGAGTTTTCAAAGGATTTAAAGGGTAGGTGAAATAATGGAAAACAAAGAAAGAGCGATGCAAATTAAATGGTATGTCGCGTCCACGCAATCAGGACAAGAAAATACCGTTCGCCACAACATTTTAAAACGATTAGAATCAAGTGATAAAGCTGATACTGTGCTCCGCTTAATCGTTGCGGAAATTGAAGAAGAAGTATTAAATTCTAAAAACGAAGTTGTCATTAAAAAACGTAATTTATATCCAGGTTACATCTTTCTAGAAATGGAAATGAGTGATGAAATGTGGTTCTTAATTAGAAACACACCAGGCGTCACCGGCTTTATTGGATCAAGTGGTCGCGGGGCAAAACCGTTTCCCGTTGATTATGAAGACATTGAACCAATTTTAAAACGGCTTGGCCACGTTGATAAGAAAATGTATGACCGCTATAAAATTGATGACGTGGTCCGCATTATCGATGGCCCATTTGTGAACACTGAAGGGCGTATTATCGAGATTGATAAAACGACAGGAATGGTTAAAATTGAAACGATTTTCTTCGGTCGGGTCTCCGTTACTGAAGTAAATTTTGCCCTCATTGAAAAAGTCGTTTTCTAAAAAGACGGACACAAAAATTAAAATAAACTCTCTTGGAAAAGAGAGTTTTTTATTTTTTCTGATATAAAATTACGCCATAAATTC
>JBAZCS010000053.1:0-2589 GCA_041654855.1 Bacilli bacterium
TGTTATACCTATTGCATGTTTAAAACCATAAAAAACCATTAGCGGTGTAAAATATAGATACTATGTCAATTGAATCAAGGGTGCTAAAAAATTATACAGGGGTGCTAAATGGTATCTCAGTAACTGGTTTACCACATAAAGTAACCAGTCCGATTATACGGGCTTTTTTATTATAAAACAGGAAAAATTCTTCTATCATCTGCGGGAATTTAAAATATAAAGAAACTAAATATAGAGATCTAGTCAAATTACTCGAAAATAATATAATAAAGCAATTAGGCTCAGGTAGAACAACTAAATATTTATTAAATAGGTCAAAACTCTTAAAGAAATTTGATGTTTCCAAATATTTTAAAGTCGATTTTAGAGAATATATAATTAAATATTTTAACAAGGATGTTTTTGATAACATATATGATTTATTTACTGAAAAAGAACTGAATAATATAAATGATTTAAATAACATATATAAAAATAAACTTTTTGGGCAAACAACTACCGGAATAAAAAAAGAATTAGAAAGAT
Organism: Bacilli bacterium; assembly: GCA_041654855.1. Lineage (GTDB taxonomy): Bacteria > Bacillota_I > Bacilli_A > RFN20 > CAG-826 > UBA1361. The sequence goes on from JBAZCS010000053.1 coordinate 526, forward strand.
TAACCATTGAATTTTCATGGAAATCATCGAGTATTGAAGGTAATACATACACTTTATTAGAAACCGAAAGATTAATAAAAGAAAAGATCAAATCACCAGGTCACACTGATGAAGAGGCTACAATGATTATTAATCATAAAGATGCTTTATCTTTTATATTAGACAATCCGGAAAATTTTCTTAATATTAATCTTTATAAATTAGAAGAACTTCATCACTTAATTTCGAAAGAATTACCTATTACTAAAGGTATTAGAAAATCAATGGTTGGTATAACGGGCACTAACTATCGACCCCTCGATAATGAGTTTGAAATTAAGGAAGTTTTAGAAAAGCTATTCTTATATTTAAACAAAGAAGGAAATCCTGTTGGAAAGGCTTTAGTGGCAGTAGCGATGATATCTTATATCCAGCCATTTGAAGATGGAAATAAAAGAGTTGCTAGAATGTTAGGAAACGCAATCTTATTGGCAAATGACTTAATACCAGTATCTTTTGTTGGTATCGATAATTTAGAATACAAAAAAGCCGTTATACTTTTTTATGAGCAAAATAGCATCGCTTATTTAAAAGAGTTATTTATCGAGCAATATGCACTAGCTGTAAATAAGTATTTTTAAATATTTAAAGGAATAGAATAATTTAAAAATGATTGGAAGAAACCACTTATTTTTAAAATATTCGCTTTAGTTTTAAATTTTATGTAAAGCTTTTAATTAAAAAAATGAGGTTGACTTTTCCAATATTTATTAGTATCATATGACTATCTCCGAATCGATTGAGTGGGGGACCCATTGTTAACGGGGTGAATCAAGTAATTTGTAAGGATACTTAATGTCCTGAACCCGCCAGCTAACCTCATAGGAGTGATTAAGAATAGTCATTCTTTTTTTTGTGGGGAGGTATTATGGATCCAATCTATGTCTTAATTGCGAAAATCTCAATCGTTTTATTAGTCGGGTTTATCGGTTCAATCATTGCCCGAAAACTTAAACTACCAAGCGTATCTGGTTTTCTCGTACTTGGGCTTTTGCTTGGCCCGTCACTTGGAATAATCTTTAAAGGTTATCCAGGGTTTATAACGAAAGCAGAAAACGAATCATTAAACTTTATTAGCCAAATCGCTTTAGCCTTTATTGCTTTTTCGATTGGGGCGGAGTTTTCTTTAAAATCGCTTAAAAAAGTTGGAAAGCCCGTCTTAATCATGACGACAACCGAAGTAATTGGCGCCGTTTTAGTAGTGTTTAGTGCGCTTTTCTTCTTACCAAAGCCAACGGCGATCATGAGTGGCGGTTATAACCCTTTTAGTAGTGCGAACTTAGCGTTTGGCTTAATTTTAGCCTCGATGTCGGCGGCGACCGCACCAGCGGCAACGCTGATGGTTATTCGCCAATACCGCGCTTATGGACCGGTAACGAAAGCTATTTTACCAATTACCGCGCTTGACGATATTTTTGGTATTATTGTGTTTGGCTTTTTCTTATCGTTTTCACAATTACTATTACCAAGCGGCGAACTCCCGCCTGTTTGGCTAATGATCTTAAAACCATTTATTGAAGTGTTCGGTTCAATAGGTTTTGGGATGCTTATTGGTTTCTTACTCTCCATTGTCGCCAATAAGTTTGATAAGATTCGCGATGACCTCCAAGTATTAGCCTTACTTGCTGTCTTTATGACGATTGGCGGTAGTTATTTAATTAACTATTTCCTTGAACCACATGGCATTGCCTTAAGTCAATTACTCGCTAATATTATGGTTGGAACGATGATTACTAACGTTGCCCGTAAACCAGACCGTACATTTTCCGCAATTAACGATTTTGCCACTCCCTTTTATGTCATGTTTTTCACCCTTGCTGGTGCGGGACTTGATTTAGGTATTTTAGGAGCGAACCCATTGCTTCTCGCCATTGCCTTTGTCTACATTTTAGCCCGGGCCTTTGGGAAGTGGCTTGGGATATTCGTCGGGGCGCATATTGTTAAAGCACCAAAATCGATTAAACGCTACTTAGGGATTGCTTTATTACCGCAAGGTGGCGTATCAATTGGCCTTTTAGCCGTTGT
>JBAZCS010000054.1:0-2549 GCA_041654855.1 Bacilli bacterium
TGCAAATAATGAAAAAAATGACGTTTCCCCGCTTGCTAATGCTTTAGGATTAGAAAAAGAACTTATTACGATACCAACAAGTTTTTATAGCCATGAATATATTAACTATTTGACAGGGCTTTATAAAGACCAATATCGTTATTACAACATCATAAGTGATGAGTTAAACTTATTAGAGCACGCAAATCCAAATAGTAATGAATTCAAAAAGTTTGATTTCCGCTTTAAAGGTATTAATTATGAGCATCAATTACCGCTAAAGCTTTCGTTTTCTAGTTATGATGATTTCATTAATTTACCTTTTGACTATTTTGCAAAATATATTTTAAAAATTGTCGAAAGTGGCAGTTATGCGCTTGATTACGGTAATTTTGTGCATAAAGTATTAGAAGAAAGCATTGACGAAGAATCATTTGAGCGTAATTTTCATTATTACATTGATAAATATGACTTTACCGTCAAAGATAAATTTTTTGTCATGCATCAAAAACCAATTGTTAAAGAAAACTTCTTCTTTTTAAAAGATTACCTTCATCGGTCAAACCCGAAAGAAGTTATTAAAGAAGAATACATATCAATCCCATTAAATGAAAATGTAACTATTTCCGGCAAAGTAGACCGTATTCATCTTTATGAAAGAAATGATAAAAAATATTTAGTCGTTTTTGATTATAAAACGGGTGAGGCACATATGGGAACTAGTGATATCGAAAAAGGCTTTCATTTTCAACTCCCAATCTATAGTGTGCTCGTTAATAATTATGAACGATTTAAAGATTATGAAACCGTTGGTTTAGCAATGAATAGTATTAAATTAGGCCCTTTTCTCTTTCAAGATGAAAATCACTTTAAAACTATTGTTGATAAAGACCTTAAGTTTAAAGCGCTTCTTAAATATGATATTAGTGCGATGAGTGCGATTGATCCAACATATATACAGAGTGAGTTTTACATTGGTTTAAGAGTGAACAAAGATGGGACGCTTGGCAAAATGGGAGGCAAAATTCCATTTGAAGATTTAAAAGAACACGCTGAAACAAAAATTAGTGAAGTTGCGACCCGCATTCTTGCGAATGATTTTAAAGTCGAAAAAACTTATATTACTGGAACGCGAACAAGTGGTCCTTATTCTAAATATGTAAATATTAGTTATGTTAATAGTGGAATAAATGAAAGTGATGAAGGAGAATACGATGAGTAAAAAAGGTTTTACATGGAGCCGTAAACAGCTAGAAGCTTTAGCACTCGATAAAGTGAATATGCTTGTTTCCGCTGGCGCTGGAAGCGGTAAGACCGCAGTTTTAACCGAACGTGTTATCCGGATTATTAGAGATAAGAATGTTCCACTAGAATCAATCCTTGTTTTAACCTTCACTGATCTTGGGGCAAAAGAATTTCGCGACCGTATTAAAAAAGAATTAAGCAAAGATCCCGCCTTAGCGCCTAAAGTTTACGCTGTTGACAACGCTGACATTATGACGTTTGATGCCTATGCTTTAAAACTATTAAAAAATTATGGCTACCGCTTAAACTTTACAACGGACATTGTTAATATTGATGAATCAATTGAAGCTATATTCATTAAGGAAGCTTTTGATAAGTTATTACTAGCGGAATACGAAAACCCGTCCCCAGCGTTTAATGATATTGCAAAGCGATTTTTAGTGAGAGACGATAAAGTCCTTTTTGAGATGGTCATCAACCTTTTAAAATCCGCAAATCTTACGCTTGACCCTCCAAAGTTTTTAAGGGATTTCATCGATAATAACTACACACTTGACAACTTTAACTTTTTAGTAAAAGAACTTGATCATTATGTTGTATATTTGCTACGAAATATCGCTTCACAAATTAAGCAATTAAGCGATGAAAAACACGTTGAGAGATATAAAGAGTTTTTAGCGGAATTTGGCACAGTCCTTACCTTTGAGCACTATATAAATTCTAAAGATAAATTAAAGAAAGCTCGCGTTCCTAATAAGAGTTATGAAAACTTTCCCGAAGATAAATCAATTGGACTAACACTTGGAAGCCTTTTTGACAAATTGTATTATTTAGAAAACCTTATTTCTGTTACTAATATGTACACAATTTTCAGTAAAGAACGCGAATATGCAGAGTATTTATTGAATTTAGCAGCAAAGATATATGACATTGTTAAAGCGAAAAAAGAAGCGATGAATGCGTTTACCTTTAGTGATGTTGCCCGTAATGCTTACGCCCTTATTTCCTTACCAGACATTCAAAAAGAATTAAAAAAGAAATATGAATATATTCTAGTTGATGAGTATCAAGATACGAGTGATATCCAAGAAGATTTCTTACAACAAATTGCCAACAACAACATGTACATGGTGGGTGATATTAAACAAAGCATTTATGCCTTTAGAAACGCTAATGTGTATATTTTTAAAGATAAATACACAGACTTTTCTAAAGGAAAGGGTGGCAGATTAATCGACTTAAATGATAACTACCGCTCACGAAGTGAAGTATTAACTTCTATTAATGCCATTCTTAGTGAAATCATGACCGAAGAATATGGCGGT